>NZ_JBIQDQ010000030.1:0-25012 GCF_045370965.1 Curtobacterium sp. 179-B 9B NHS | reverse complement strand
TTTTTTTAATACCCCCCCCCCGGCGGGGGCCCCCCCCCCGGCTCCCGGGGGCCCCGCCCCGCTTCTCGTTGTGCGGGAGCAGGACGGTCTGCAGCGAGCGCTGCACGGCCACGAGCGACCGGCCCGCCGGTCAGCGGTCAGCGGTCAGCGGCCCGCCGGTCAGCCTCCGTAGTCGGCGTACCGCGTCGTCTCGACGACGTTCCCGAGCACGAACGGGTGCGTCCGACCGTGCTCGACGGCCCATTGCACCCACGCCGTCTGCACGGGCATGAGCAGCCACACCGCCACGGTGACGCCGAGCACGCCGGCGAGGGTGAGTCCCATCACGGTGTGCTCGTCGAACCGGCTCGCGCCTCGGCGAGCGACCGCGACGGCGAACCCGACGAGGGCGATGCCGACGGTCAGGAGCGTCGTCCCGAAGGCCGGCGACGACCGGAAGTCGAACTCCTGCCCGGCGTGGACGAAGGTCGTGCTCCAGCTCGAGCCGGGCTGCTGGAACAGGATGCAGAGCACCACGATGAGGACCAGCCAGCGGGCGTCCTTCGTGAGCTGCGACGGCGCGGGCCGCGGGCGCAGCACCGGTTCGGTCAGCTGTCGTTCGTCCCCCATGGCGTGACCGTAGCACCGCGGGAGGCGCGTGGCGGGGGTGATCCGCGCCTCCCGTCCGAAGCCGCACACCGAGACTCGGCCGAGCGGACACTTTCGTCCTGCACAGGGGACGGAAGTGTCCGCCTGGCCGAGTCTCGGTCGACCGGCCTCGCGCTACCGCAGGTGGCGCTCGGCGGCCTCGACGACGTTCTTCATGAGCATCGCGCGGGTCATCGGCCCGACCCCGCCCGGCGTGGGCGACAGGAACCCGGCGACGGACGCCACGGCGGGGTCGACGTCGCCGCGCAGCTTCGCCTTGCCCGTCTCCGGGGAGACGACGCGGCTGATGCCGACGTCGATGACCGCAGCACCCGGCTTGACCCAGTCCGGCTGCACGAGCCCGGCGACACCGGCCGCGGCGACGATGATGTCGGCGCGACGGCACTCGGCGGCGACGTCCTCGGTCAGCGAGTGCGTGAGGGTGGCGGTCGCCTCGAGCCGGGTGAGCAGCAGGCCGAGCGGACGACCGACCGTCAGGCCCTGCCCGATGATCGTCACGTGCTGCCCGCGGATCGGGACGTCGTAGGCGTCGAGCATCGCGACGATGCCCCGCGGGGTGCACGGCAGCGGGGCGTCGATCGTGCCGGCCCCACCGGGCACGGCGAGCACGAGCTCACCGAGGTTCGTCGGGTGCAGGCCGTCGGCGTCCTTCGCCGGGTTCATCAGCTCGAGCATCGGGATCGGGTCGATGCCCTGCGGCAGCGGGAGCTGCACGATGAACGCGGTGACCCGGGGGTCGTCGTTCATCTGCAGGATCGCGGCGCGGATGTCGGCAGCCGAAGCGGTCTCCGGGAGGTCGATGCGGACCGAGTCGAGCCCGATCTGTGCCGAGTCCTTGTGCTTGCCGGCGACGTACGACACCGACCCCGGGTTCGCGCCGACCATGATCGTGCCGAGCCCGGGCCGGAACCCGTGGTCGTGCAGGCGGTCGATGCGGACCTTCAGGTCGTCGAGCGTGCGCGCGGCGAGGGCGGTGCCGTCGATACGGACGGCACTGCCCTCCCCCGCCCAGCGCTCACGTGGGAGCGCGGCGCTCACGCGTACAGGGGGAACGCGTCGGTCAGGGCCTTCACCCGTGCCGAGAGCGCTGCGATGTCCGGGTTCGGCATGAGCGTCAGCGCGATGATGTCGGCCACCTCGGTGAACTCGGCGTCGCCGAAGCCGCGGGTCGCCAGCGCCGGGGTGCCGATGCGGACACCGGAGGTGACCATCGGCGGGCGCGGGTCGAAGGGGACGGAGTTGCGGTTCACGGTGATGCCGACCTCGTGCAGCAGGTCCTCGGCCTGCTTGCCGTCGACCTCGGACGCACGGAGGTCGACGAGCACCAGGTGCACGTCGGTGCCACCGGTGAGGACGTCGATGCCGGCGGCCTTCGCGTCGGGCTGCGTGAGCCGGTCCGCCAGCAGGCGGGCACCGCGCAGCGTGCGCTCCTGGCGGTCCTTGAACTCCGGCTGGCCGGCGAGCAGGAACGCGGTGGCCTTCGCCGCGATCACGTGCATGAGCGGACCGCCCTGCTGGCCCGGGAACACCGCGGAGTTCAGCTTCTTGAAGAGCGACTCCTCGTTGGACAGGATGATGCCCGAGCGGGGACCGGCGAGCGTCTTGTGCACCGTCGACGACACGACGTGGGCGTGCGGCAGGGGCGACGGGTGCAGGCCCGCGGCGACGAGCCCGGCGAAGTGCGCCATGTCCACCCAGAGCGTCGCGCCGACCTCGTCCGCGATCTCGCGGAACTTCGCGAAGTCGAGCTGGCGGGGGTACGCCGACCAGCCGGCGATGAGGACCTTCGGCTGGTGCTCGATGGCCTTCGCACGGATGTCGTCGTAGTCGACCTCGAACGTCTCCGGGTCGACGCCGTAGGACACCGCGTTGTAGATGCGGCCGGAGAAGTTGAGCTTCATGCCGTGCGTCAGGTGACCGCCGTGGGCGAGCTCGAGGCCGAGGATCGTGTCCCCGGCGGAGGCGATGGCGTGCAGCACCGCGGCGTTCGCGCTCGCGCCGGAGTGCGGCTGCACGTTCGCGTAGGCGGCACCGAACAGGGCCTTCGCCCGGTCGATGGCGAGCTGCTCGGCGACGTCGACGAACTCGCAGCCGCCGTAGTAGCGCTTGCCCGGGTAGCCCTCGGCGTACTTGTTCGTCAGGACGGAGCCCTGCGACTCGAGGACGGCGCGCGGGACGAAGTTCTCGGACGCGATCATCTCGAGGGTGTCGCGCTGGCGGCCGAGCTCGTTCTGCAGCACGGCGGCGATCTCGGGGTCGACCTCGGCGAGCGGGGCGTTGAACGTGGACTGCGCGGTGGCAGGCGTCAGATCGGTGATGGACACGGGACTCCTCGTTGTCTGAGTCGCCGCGCGGACGCGACGAGGTGGACGGGTGGGCGCGGCCCAGGCGTACGGCCGCGCTCCGTGTCAGGTGTCGCTCCCCGATGGTGACCCATCCAACGCCAGTCGCGACCCGTCGATCGTACCGAGCGCGCACGTTCGTGTCACCCTTGGGGACATGCACCCGAGCATCCCCGTCGACGCATGACGCTGATCAGCCCCGACGTCGAGGAGCGCACCGACCTCGCCGCGCGCCTCGACGTGCCGTGGGTCACCGTGGTCTGGGACGACCCGGTGAACCTGATGTCCTACGTCACCTACGTCTTCCAGAGCTACTTCGGCTTCTCGCACGCCCGCGCCGAGCGACTCATGCGCCAGGTGCACGACGACGGCCGGGCGATCGTCGCGACCGGCGCCCGCGAGGCCATGGAGCGCCACGTCGAGGCCATGCACGGCTACGGCCTGCAGGCCACCGTCGACCGCGCGGCGGGACCGGACGCGTGATCCCCTTCAGCCGGCGCCAGGACGGTGTGCACCTCGCGATGTCCGAGGGCGAGCGCGCCGTCCTCACGTCGCTCACCGAACAGCTGCAGCAGGTGCTCGGCGGTGACCTCGCGTCCGACCCCGTCGCCGCGCGGATGTTCCCGGACGCCTACCCGTCGGACACCGAGGCGAGCGACGAGTTCCGCCGTTGGACGCAGGCGGACCTGCTCACCCAGAAGTCCGCGAACGCCGACGTCGTGCACGACTGGCTGACCGGTGCGCGGGACGGTGCGATGACCCCGCCGGACGAGCAGGCCTGGCTCCGGTGCCTCACCGACCTGCGGCTGACGATCGCGGAGCGGCTCGGCATCACCGACGCCGCGTCGGAGGAGGCCTCGTCCTCCGGGGACGCCGGCCTCGGTCTGCGCGACGTCTACGACTGGATCGGGTACGTGCAGGAACACCTCGTCACGACCCTCACCACCCGCTGACGGGACGGCCGGGAGGCGCGGCGCACGTTCCGCCTCGTCCGCCCCGGCCCGTCAGCTGGTCGCGGTGGTCGCGGTGGCCGCGGTGGTCGCGGTGGTCGCGGTGGTCGCGCATCCGGGCGAGCAACGCGGGGACGGCACCATCTGATCAGAAGGCAACCTTGCAAGGTGCCCTGTTCAGTCGTACTGTTCCACCGTGGAACCGATCGACACGCTCGCGGACGACCTGCTGACCCTGCACGGTCGCATCCGTCGCACGCTGCTCGCCGGGAAGGCCGACGAGGTCACCGCGTCCCAGACCGCCGCGCTCGGTCGCCTCCTGCGCCACGGCGAGAGCACCGTCGCCGACCTCGCGCGCGCCGAGGGGGTCCGCCCGCAGTCGATGGGCGCGACCGTGCAGGCCCTCGTCGACCTCGGGCTCGCCGAGCGTCGACCGGACCCGACGGACGGCCGCCGCACGCTCGTCCGGGCCACGGAGACGGGCTCCCGAGCCCGCGCCGACGCGTGGACCACCCGGACCCGGGTGCTCGCGGACCGTCTCGCCGCGCTGCCCGACGAGGACCGGGTGACGGTCGCGCGCGCCCTCGTGATCCTCACGCCGCTCACCGACGACTGACCCCAGGAAGAAGCCCACCACGTCCACGTCGACCTCCCCCGTCCCGACCGTCCCCGACGCCGGCACCACCGGCGGCAGCGGCTTCGGCCCGAAGCTCCTCGTCCCCGTCCTGGTCGGTCCGCTGCTCAACCCGATCAACACGACGATGGTGTCCGTCGCCCTCGCGCCGATCTCCCGCGACCTCGGCATCGGTGCCTCGCAGGCGATCTGGCTCGTCGCCGCGCTCTACCTGGCGAGCGCGGTCGCGCAGCCGACGATGGGCAAGCTCGCCGACCGGTTCGGCCCGAAGAAGGTCTTCCTCACCGGACTCGTGATCGTCGGCGTCGCCGGCGTCGTGCCCGAGGTGCTGACCGGGTTCGGCGGGGCGGTCGCCGCACGGGTGCTGATCGGGATCGGGACGTCGTCGGCGTACCCGGCCGCCCTCACCACCCTGCGGCAGCACTCCGCCAGGATCGGGAAGCCGACACCGCCGCTCGTGCTCGGGGCGCTCTCGATCACCTCGCTGGTCTCCGCTGCGGCCGGACCGCCCCTCGGCGGCGCACTGATCGCGGCGTTCGGCTGGCACGCGATCTTCCTGGTGAACGTCCCGCTCGCCGTGTTCGGCCTCGTCGTCGCCGCGATGTGGCTGCCGTCCGACCGGCTCCGACCCCGTGACGCCGAGCAGCTGCCGGTCCGGACCGCGCTCGACCCGCTCGGCATGGTGCTCATGACCGGCACGGTGTCGGCGCTCCTGGTGTTCCTGCTCGACCTCGGCGCCGGACTCTGGTGGCTGCTCGCGGTCGCCGTCGTGCTGCTCGTGGCGCTCGTGCTCTGGGAGCTGCGCGCGACGAAGCCCTTCGTCGACGTCCGCCTGCTCGTCCGGAACGGCGCGCTGTCCCGCACCTACGCGCGGCTGTTCCTGACCTACCTGCTCGCCTACACGATGACGTACGGGTTCTCGCAGTGGGTGCAGGACGTCGCGGGCTACCCGAGCGACGTCGCCGGGTACCTGCAGCTCCCGGCAGCCGTCGTCGCCGGGGTGGTGTCGTTCATGGTCGCCCGACGCACCGCCGTCCGCCGGCCGCTCGTCGTCGCGGCGCTCGTCCCCCTGGTCGGCGCCGGGCTCCTGCTCCTGCTGCACGCCGGGTCGCCGCTCGTGCTGCTGCTCGTCGTGCCGGCGCTGTTCGGGGTGCCGCAGGCGTTGGCGTCGGTGTCGAACCAGGCGGCGCTGTACACGGTGGTGCCCTCGGAGTACATCGGTACCGCCGCCGGACTGTCGCGCACGAGCATCTACATCGGCGCGATCGCGGCGTCCTCGCTGATCGGCGGGGTGTTCGGCCAGGCCCCGACCACGCCGGACCTGCACGTGCTCGCGTGGGTGATGCTCGGCGTCGGCGTGCTGCTCAGCGTGCTGACGCTCGCCGACCGGGCGCTGGCGCGGGCGGACCCGGTCGAGGCGGCGCCGCGCCCCGCGTTCGCAGAACCTGACACACGTCGCGCCACGTGACGGCGCGGCGCGACGTGCTCTCCGTCGTGCGGAGGCGAACCGCGCCACGTGCCGGGCTGCGCACGGGCCCGTCGGAGCCGCCCCGAGCCTCCAGGCCGTCCCGCGCCGGACGCACCACGGGCCTCCAGGCCGCAGCACCGGAACGCGGGACCGGCTGGAGCACCGAACCGCAGGAACGCCGGAGCGCCCCGGTACCCTGATCTCCGTGACCGCCCCGAACCCCACGCACTGGACCCTCACGCTCGTCTGCGACGACCAGCCCGGGATCGTGCACGCCGTCTCCGGAGCCGTGGTCGCGGCGAACGGCAACATCACCGAGTCGCAGCAGTTCTCGAGCGCCGACACGAACTCGTTCTTCATGCGCCTGCAGGTCATGGCGCCGGTCGACCGCGAGACGTTCGAGCAGGCCCTCGCACCCGTCGTCGAGCGCTACGGCATGCGGGTCCAGCTCGACGTGGTCGGGCGTCCGATGCGCACCCTGGTGCTCGTGTCGAAGGCCGGGCACTGCCTGAACGACCTGCTCTACCGGCAGCGCGGCGGCCAGCTGCCGATCGAGGTCCCCCTCGTGCTGTCGAACCACGCCGACCTGTCCGGGCTGGCGGCGTTCTACTCCGTGCCGTTCGAGCACCGACCGGTCACCGACGCGGACGCGAAGCGGGCGATGGAGCAGCGGATCCTCGAGGCCGTCGAGGAGCACGACATCGAACTCGTCGTCCTCGCCCGCTACATGCAGATCCTGTCGCCGGAGCTGTGCGCCGCGCTCGAGGGCCGCGCCGTCAACATCCACCACTCGTTCCTGCCCGGCTTCAAGGGCGCCAACCCGTACCGGCAGGCGCACGCGCGCGGCGTCAAGCTCATCGGTGCGACGGCGCACTTCGTGACGAGCGACCTCGACGAGGGCCCGATCATCGAGCAGAACGTCGTCCGGGTCGACCACACGAAGGAGCCCGCCGAGCTGGTCTCGATCGGCCAGGACGAGGAGTCCCGGACGCTGACGCAGGCGGTGCGCTGGATCGCGGAGGACCGCGTCCTCCTCGACGGCGCCCGCACGATCATCTTCAGGTAGGCACCGCATGACGAACGCACCGCAGAGCCCCGTCGACTGGGGCGACGTCCCGCCGCCCACGGACCCGGCACCCGCACGCCGCCGGGCCTCCGTCTCCGGCTGGACGGTGCTGCGCGTGCTCGTGTGCGCGTTCGGGCTGCTGTCACTGGCGTACTGGGGCTACCTCGCGTGGCCGTTCCCGTTCCCGGGGGTGCTGTTCATGGTCGGGGCACCGCTGTTCGCCGCGGTCGTCTGGTTCCTCTTCCGTTCGCCGCGCTCGCCGATCGACACCGATGTGGTGGGCAAGGTGGTCGTCGAGACCGCGCTGGTCATCGCGGCCGGCGGCGCCTGGGTGTCGCTCGGGCACCCGGTGGTCGGGTTGGTCTTCGTGCTGGTCGCGGCGCTCTCCGGCGTGGTCGCGTTCCGGCGGGAGACGGCGTGAGCTCCGGGCCTGCGTCGGTGTCCGGCCTCGGCTCCGGGTCCGGGTTCGGCTCCGGGTCAGGGTCCGGGTCCGGCTCCGGGTCCGGCTCCGGCTCCGGGTCCGGTCTGGAGGCGCGGCGCACGCTGGTCCGAGCCGGTCGCCTGGTCGACGAGGCCGGCTCCACGGCCGACGGGTGGGTCCTGCTCGCCGGCGACGTGATCGAAGCGGTGGGGTCCGGCGCCGACGCGCCCAGCGCCCCGGACGTGGTCGACCTCGGCGACGCCGTCCTGACGCCCGGGTTCATCGACCTGCACGGGCACGGTGGTGGTGGCGCGGCCTACGAGGACGACACCTTCGACGCGGCGCTCGCCGTGCACCGGGCGCACGGGACGACCCGCTCGGTCCTGTCCCTCGTCGCGAACCCCTCGGCAGCGCTCGCGACGTCGCTCGAGCGCATCCGCACCGTCGCCGCGACGGACCCGCTCGTGCTCGGCGCGCACCTGGAGGGGCCGTTCCTCTCCCCCGACAACCGGGGCGCCCACAACGCCGCCCACCTGGTCGATCCGTCGCCGGCGGCCGTGGACGCCCTGCTCGACGCGGGTGCCGGGGTCCTGCGGCAGGTCACGATCGCGCCCGAGCTGCCGGGAGCGCTGGACGCCGTCCGCCGCTTCGTCGACGCCGGGGTCACCGTCGCCGTCGGACACACCGTCTGCTCGTACGACCAGGCCCGGGCGGCCTTCGACGCCGGTGCCACCGTGCTCACCCACGCGTGCAACGCCATGCCGAGGTTGCACCACCGGGCGCCGGGTCCGATCGCCGCGGCGACCGAGGACGACCGCGTGACGCTCGAGCTCATCCTCGACGGTGTGCACGTGCACCCCGCCGTCGCCCGCGTGCTGCTCCGTGCGGCGCCGGGGCGCGTCGCACTGATCACCGACGCGATGGCCGCGGCCGGGTCGCCCGACGGCTCCTACGCGCTCGGGTCGCTGACGGTGGACGTGGTGGACGGCGTCGCGCGCGTCGCCGGGACGGACACGATCGCGGGTTCGACGCTGACGCAGGACGCGGCGCTGCGGCTCGCCGTGTCGGCCGCCGGAGCGTCGCTGCCCGAGGCGGTCGCGGCGCTGACGAGCGTGCCGGCAGCGGCGCTCGGGCTCGGGGACCGGCTGGGCCGGGTCGCGCCCGGGTACGCCGCGGACCTCGTGGCGCTCTCCCCCGCGCTCGAGGTGCAGCGGGTGTGGGGCGCCGGTCGGGAGCTGGTGCCCGCCAGGTCTTGACCCGGGCGGCGCGCGGCGGGACCATCTCCGCATGGCGCTCTACGTCTCCTGCCCGGTCGAGAGCGTCGAGCGCGCCACCGCGTTCTACAGGGCCCTCGGGTGGACCATCGACCCGCGGATGTCGCGGGACGACGTCGCGTGCGTCGTGTTCGGGACCGACCAGTACCTGATGCTCAGCAGCCGCGAGGCCTACGCGAGCGTCGGCGGCACGGAGGACCTGGTGGGTGGACCGGGCACCCCGTCGAAGGTCACGCTCTCGTTCGACCTCGACAGCCGACAGGCCGTCGACGAGCTGGTCGAGCGGGCCCGCGCTGCCGGCGGGCGGATCGGGGACACCGACGAGTACCCGTTCATGTACCAGCGGCAGTTCGACGACCCGGACGGGTACCACTGGTCGCCGTTCTGGATGCACCCCGACACCGCCGGCGCGTGACCTCGTCCGCGCGCTCCCGCCGGACGGTCACTGGTGCAGGAAGTCCTGACGGGGCTGCTCCTGCTCCGGCGCGAAGCGGATCCGCAGCACGGGTCCGCTGTCCTCGGTCGTGGAGCCGCTGACCTCCACCTCGAGGGCGTCCGGGGTCCGGTCCCACCGCGTGACGGTCCCGGAGCCGAGCACCGCGACGTCGCTGATCGTGCGGGTGAGGAGCGCCGACGCCGACCCGAGCGACCGCAGTCGTACGACGCCGTCGTCGGGCCGGGCGAGCAGGACCGCGTAGAGGGAGTCGCCCGTGACGTCGTGCCGCACGGTGTACCGGACGTCCTCCGCCGTGTACGCCGGAGCGGCAGCGTCGACGAACGACCCGGCGGTCACCGCGGTCGGTCCCTCGGACGGTACGGTCCAGGGCCGGGTGCCGTAGATCGCCTCACCGTGCAGGCCGAGCCAGTGCCCGATGCCCTCGAGCAGGCGCTGCTCCTCGACCGGGATCGTGCCGTCCGGCTTCGGGCCGACGTTGAGCAGGAGGACCCCGCGCTTCGCGACGACGTCGACGAGCTCGGCGACGAGTTCGCGCACGCTCTTGTACTCGTGCCCCTCGACCCAGCACCAGGAGGTCCGGGACACCGACGTGTCGTTCTGCCACACGGTCGGCTCGGTGCCCGCCACGGCTCCGCGCTCGATGTCGTAGACCGCAGTGCCGGGCGCGAAGGCTCCCCACTTGTAGTTGATGACGACCTCGCGTCCCCACTCGGCCGCCCGGTTGTAGTAGTACGCGGCGAGGGTCTGCAGCACCGGGGCGAACGCCGGTTGCTCGATCCACCAGTCGAACCAGAGCACCTGCGGCCGGTACTTCTCGATGACCTCGACGGTGCGCAGGAGCCAGTCCTCGAGGAACCGCTCGTTCGGAGCCGTCTCCTCACGCTGCGCGGGACCGTAGAAGTCCGACCACCGCGGGTCGAGCACGTCGGAGTCGAACCGGGCACCGCCGTTCATGAAGAACCAGTGCTCGGCACGGTGCGACGAGGCACCGCGGACCATCCAGGCCTCGTCGACCGCTCGGGAGAGGTCGCCGAAGACGTCGCGCCGTGGCCCCATCCGTGCGGCACTCCAGCGGGACCGGTCCGTGTCGTACATCGCAAACCCGTCGTGGTGCTCGGCGACGGGCACGACGAACTGCGCACCCGCACGACGGAACAGCGCTGCCCACGCGGCCGGGTCGAAGTGCTCCATCGTGAACGACGGGATGAAGTCCTTGTACCCGAAGTCGCGGTGCTCGCCGTGCGTCGCGAGGTGGTGCTCGTACGCGTCGGTACCCTGCCGGTACATCTCGCGGGAGTACCACTCGTTGCCGAAGGCCGGGACGGAGTACACGCCCCAGTGCAGGAAGACCCCGAACTTGGCGTCCTCGTACCAGCGTGGAGGCTCGTAGGCGGCCAGGGACGCCCACGTCGCGTCGAAGGGTCCGGCGGCGACGACCTCGTGCACGGCACGCATCGCCTCGGTGTTGTCGCTGACGTCGACCGGCTCCGGGAGCGACTCCGGGTCGAGCGGTCCGTGGCGGTCCGGCATGGGGCACTCCTTCGTGCGTCGGATGCGGTCCCCCACTTCTACCGGTCGAGTTCGGGAGTCGGGTGGGTCACGGATGCCGGCGGTCAGGGCAGCCGGACGACGACCTCGGCGGTCGAGGGCCCACCGCACTGCTCGGACCCGCCGTGCCGCACCCACGTGAAGTGGACGCCGCGCTCGACGAGCACCCGGCCGTCCGCGCCGAGGACCGCCACGTGCCCGCGCCCCGCGGTGTCCGGCGAGGTCGGCACGGACCACACGTCCCCGTCGCGTTCGACCATGGGGAGCACTGCCGTCGGCGCCGTGCCGTCCGGCAGTGTCCCGACCGCTGGCGCGCCCGGTGTGGCTTCCCCAGGGGCGGTCGGCACGGCTGGTTCGGGCGGCACCCCGGGCGTGCAGTCCGGGCCCTGGCAGACGACGATGCCCGCGACGCCGGACGCCGGGTCCGCGGAACCCGGGACCTCGACGGCGACGGTGTCGGTCCAACCGATCGCCGTGCACGCCGTCGGCCCGATGCCGGCGCAGCCGGTCGTCACGAGCACCAGCACGGCCGATGCCGTGGCGAGTCCCCTCGTCCCCCGACGCATGCGTCCATCGTCACCGATCGATCGCGGACGGGTGGTCACGATCCGGCGACGGTGTCAGGCCGCGACGACGGACAGCAGCCGGAGTCGGTCGTGGCTCTCGGTCCCGGGGACGGCGGTGTAGACGAGCAGCACGTGCGCCTGCTCCGGGTCGAGGAGCACCTGGCAGTGCAGCTCGAGTCGGCCGACCTCCGGGTGGTCGTAGCGCTTGACGGTCCCCGGGACGAGGCCGACCTCCTGCCGGTCCCACAGCGTCCGGAACTCGTCGGAGCGTTGCAGGAGCTCGTCCGCGAGCCGCGCTGCCCGGGACCCGGGACCGCGCCGGGTCGCGACCTCACGCAGTGACGACACGTACAGCCGCGCGGTGGTGTCGCGGTCCTCCGGCGGGAAGAGGTCCCGCGCACCCGGTTCGGTGAACCAGCGCCAGCCGATCGAGCGCGACGGCCCCTGCCGCTGGCTCGCGTCCCCGAACAGTGCGGCGGCGAGCGGCGTCTGCAGGAGCGTCTCGCCGAGTTCCGTGACGACCTCGGCCGGCGTGTCCACCAGGCGGTCGAAGATGCGCATCATGCCCGGGCCCACGTGGTCCGAGCCCGCGCCGGACTCCGGCGGTCGGTGCCCGGCGAGGCGGAAGACGTGGTCGCGTTCCGCCCGGCTCAGGTGGAGCCCCTGCGCGATCGCGGCGACCATCTGCTCGGAGGGCTGCGGACCGGTGCCCCGTTCGAGCCGGGCGTAGTAGTCCGGGGACATGTGGCAGACCGCCGCGACCTCCTCTCGGCGCAGCCCGGAGGTCCGGCGCCGCTGTCCCGGCGGGAGGCCGACGTCGGACGGTTGCAGGGCCTCCCGGCGTCCGCGGAGGAAGGCGCCGAGCGCCGGTCGATCGATCACGGGCCCATCCTCGCCGGTCCGCGTCCTCCGCAGCCACGGTCCGTCAGGTCCTGGTTGCGGTCCGGCCGCCGACGCAGGCTGGCACCAGCCCGACGACGGGCGACGATCCCGAGGAGACCACCGTGCCGACACGACCCATCGACATCACCCTGCCGCGACTGGACGGCACCCGCGCCGTCGTCACCGGTGCGAGCGACGGCATCGGCCTGGGCATCGCGACGGCACTCGCGGGCGCCGGCGCCACGGTCGTGCTCCCCGTGCGCAACCCGAGCAAGGGCGAGGCCGCACGCATCCGGGTGCTCCGCGAACACCCGGACGCCGACGTGCAGCTCGGCGCGATGGACCTGTCGTCCCTCGCCTCGGTGGACGCGTTCGCGGAGTCGATGCGGTCGGCCGGTCAGCCGGTCGGCCTGCTCGTGGGCAACGCCGGGGTCATGACCCCACCCGAGCGGCAGACCACGGCCGACGGCTTCGAGCTGCAGCTCGGCACGAACCACCTCGGACACGTCGCACTCGTCCGCGGACTCCTGCCGCTGCTCCGTGCGGCGCGCGGCCACGTCACGTCGCAGATCAGCATCGTCGCGCGCAGCGGCGCCGTGCACTGGGAGGACCCGAACTGGGAGCGGAGCTACGACGGGATGCGCGCGTACCGGCAGTCGAAGATCGCGTTCGGCCTGTTCGGGCTCGAGCTCGCCCGACGGAGCGCCGACCGCGGATGGGGCATCACGAGCAACCTCGCGCACCCGGGCGTCGCGCCGACGAGCCTGCTCGCCGCGCGCCCGGAGCTCGGCCGGAGCGGGGACACCCCGCAGGTCCGGGTGATCCGCTGGTTGTCCGCTCGGGGCCTGCTCGTCGGGACCCCGAGGACCGCCGGGTTACCGGCGCTCGTCGCAGCCACCGACCCGGCCGTGCGGGACGGCGGGTTCGTGGGTCCGACGGGTGCCGGCGGTGTCGGCGGAGCGCCCGGACGGACGCCGCTGTGGAAGCCACTGCGCAGTGCTGAGGACGCACGACGCGTGTGGGAGCTGTCCGAGGAGCTGCTCGGCACGTCGGTCGCGTGACGTCCGCGACCGGCGCTGTCAGGATGGCCGCATGAGCGTCATGATCTCGGTGTTCGATGCGCAGCGCACCCGCACGAGCGAGAAGTACACCGCGTACCCGCCCGAGGTCCTGCCGATGTTCGTCGCCGAGATGGACTCGGTCCCCGCCGAGCCGGTGCGCGAGGCACTCGAGCGCGCCGTCCGCAACGGGGACACCGGGTACGTCGGGCACACCCGGGTGCTGCCCGAGGTCTTCGCCGACTTCGCCGACCGCCGGTGGGGATGGGACGTCGACCCCGACCTCGTCCGGACCACCACCGACGTGTCGGTGGCGGCGGTCGAGGTGCTCCGACGGGTCATCGACCCCGGCGACCAGGTCGTCGTCATGCCGCCCGTCTACCCGCCGTTCTGGGAGTACGTCCGCGAGGCCGGCGGCACCGTGACCGAGGTGCCGCTGCTCGCCCCGGACGGCGAACCCGACCCGTTCGACACCACGGCCGGGTGGCGGATGGACCTCGCCGGGGTCGAGCGCGCCTTCGCCGGCGGCGCCCGGACGGTCCTGCTCTGCAACCCGCACAACCCCCTCGGGCTCGTGCACGCCCGCGACGACCTGGTGGCACTCGCCCGGCTCGCCGCGGAGTGGGACGCCGTCGTCGTCTCCGACGAGATCCACGCCCCGCTCGTGCACGCGGACGCGGTGTTCACCCCGTTCCTCACCTGCGGACCCGAGGCGGTCGAGCACGGCGTCGCCCTGACGAGCGCGAGCAAGGCGTGGAACCTGGCCGGGACGAAGTGTGCGCTGATGGTCGGGGCATCTGAGCGGGCGCGCGGCTGGTTCGACGGGCTGCCCGTCGAGGTCGTCGAGCGCACCGGGATCCTCGGGTACACCGCGAGCGTCGCCGCCTTCCGTGACGGGGAGCCGTGGCTCGCGTCGCTGCTCGCCGAGCTGGCCGGCAACCGCCGTGTGCTCGCCGAGGAGCTCGGCTCGGCCCTGCCCGGTGCTGGGTACCGGCAGCCGCAGGCGTCCTACCTGGCCTGGCTCGACCTGCGGGCCCTGCCGTGGGGCGACGACCCCGCCCTGCAGCTGGTCGACCGGGCGAAGGTCGCGCTGACGAACGGTCGCGACTTCGGGCAGCCGGGCATCGGCCACGCCCGGCTCAACTTCGGCTGCTCCGAGGAGACCCTGCGCGAGGGGCTGGCGCGCCTGGCGTCCGCCTGCTGATCCCGCTCGGCAGGCGTCACTCGAAGCGTTGCCACTCCGGCTTGTTGGCGTACGTGTACCGGTAGTAGTCCGCCAGACGGAGCCCGGCTGCGGCCTCCTCGTCCACCACGACGGTCGCGTGCTCGTGCAGCTGCAACGCCGACCCGGGCACGAACGACGACAGCGGCCCCTCGACCGCGGCGGCCACGGCGTCGGCCTTCGCCGAGCCCTGCGCGACGAGGACGAGCTCACGCGCCTCGAGGATCGTGCCGAGCCCCTGCGTCATGCAGTGCGTCGGCACCTGGTCGAGCGAGTCGAAGAAGCGGGCGTTGGCCTCACGCGTGGACGGTGCGAGGGTCTTGATGCGGGTGCGGGACGCGAACGACGACGTCGGCTCGTTGAACCCGATGTGCCCGTTCGCCCCGATCCCGAGGATCTGCACGTCGACCCCGCCGGCGGCCCGGATCGCAGCGTCGTACTCCTTCGCCGCAAACGCCAGGTCCGTCGCGCGGCCGTCCGGCACCCGCACCCGCGAGGGGTCGAACCCGAGCGGCTCCACGACGTCGCGCTGGATCACCGACGCGTACGACTCCGGGTGCTCGAGCGGGATCCCGACGTACTCGTCGAGGGCGAACCCGCGGGCCGCGGCGAAGGACACCTCGCCCGCCTCGACCCGACGACGCAGGTCGGCGTAGATGCCCTGCGGGCTCGACCCGGTGGCGAGACCCACGACGGCGGACGGCTTCTCGGCCACGACCGAGGCGATCTTGGCGGCAGCGACACGACCGACCTCGGCCGGCGTCGACAGGATGATGATCTCCACGCCCTCACCCTACTGGTCATGACCAGTCGCCGACAGGGGTGCTCGGTAGCGTGGGGGCATGCCCACCCCTGACTTCGTCCTGTCCCTGCGCGAGAAGGTCGGCAACGATCCGCTGTGGATGACGGGCATCACCGCCGTCGTCACGCGCGGCGAGGGCCCCGACCGCGAACTGCTCGTCGTCCGGCGCGCGGACAACGGCGCGCTGACGCCGGTGACGGGGATCGTCGACCCGGGTGAGGAACCCGCGGTCGCCGCCGAGCGCGAGGTCCTCGAGGAGGCCGACGTCGTCGCGGTCGCCGAGCGCCTGACCTGGGTGCACGTCCTGCCCGAGATGACCTACCCGAACGGTGACCGGGCGCAGTACCTCGACCTGGTCTTCGCGTGCCGGTACGTGTCCGGCACGCCCGCCCCCGCGGACGGCGAGAACACCGAGGCGTTCTGGGCGCGGCTCGACGCCCTGCCGGAGATGTCCACGGACATGCTGGAGCGGGTCCGGGCGGGCCTGTCCGACGAGCCGGCCGCGCGCTTCGAGCGCTGACCCTCCGCCGACCAGGGCGCGTTCACCTAGCGACCGCGACCCCGAGGCCGGGGCCCGGGCCGCTCCCGTGACACTCCGCGAGACCGCAGCCGGACGAGCCCGCATCCGACGAGCACCGACACGATCCCGATGCTGACCCGGATCGCGACGACGAGCCACGGCACGTCCGTGGCCGTCTGTGCCGCTGTCAGGATCACGACCGCCGCGGACCCGACCAGGACGAGGGTGACGACACGAGCTCGACGAGGGCTCACACGCGACCCGTACGCGCAGCGTGGTTGTTCGAGAAGTAGACCTTCAGCTGCTTGTTGTTCTTGCACGTCCCCTTGATCGTCGCGAGGTAGGCGGCGCCGACTGCGATGATCGCCTGCACGGCGAGGCAAGCGAGCTGGCCGACTGAGGGGATCGCGCAGATCGCGGCACCGAGCACGAAGCCAGCTCCGTTGTACAGCAGGTTCTGGTCGTACTGGTTGAACGTCACGTAGTGCCCTCCAGCGTCGTAGCCTCCGCCCAGGCGAGCATCGCCCTTCGGCCGCACGACGTCGAGCTCGAGTCCGTCGCCGAGCGTGACCACCGCGTGGTGCCCGTCCGGGTCGTCCCGTTCGGACTCGACGAGGTCTGCAGCCCGCAGCTGTCGCAGCACCGAGTCGAAGTCCGTCGTCTGCAACAGCTGCTTCGCCTCACGCACGGAGTTCGGCTCCGCGTGCGCCTGTGCAACAGGCACCACTGCCCCTGCGACCACGACGACGCTCGCGATCAACAGCCCGATCTTGCAACCCATCAGTACCTCCTCGGTTCAGTGAGGAGAGACTCTCGTACCGATGTTCCACATCCATGACCAGGAGATGTCCGGGGAGTCAATCACAGTCGTGAGCACTCGCGGGCCGGGAGGCGCGGGGCGGGCCCGCCCCGCGCCTCCCGACCGGAACCGGGTCGCCTTCACCCCCCGCGGAAGCGACAGATCGCCGCCAATAGTTCGCAGCAGACTGTCGCTTTCGCGGAACGCTCGGGGCGGCTCGGCGCGGACGGCGCGGCCGCTACGCGAGCGGGGCGACCGCGGCCGGGGCGCCGAGCAGCCGCAGGGCCACGGCGTCACCGGCCACCCGGCGGTCGCTGACCTCGTGCTGCACCGTCACGACCGTGTCGTCATCGAGCCGGACCGTCGTGCGCCGGATCGACCCGAGGAAGCTCGACGTGACGACGGTGCCGGTGACGCCCTCGGCGGCGAAGGCGACGTCCTCGGGGCGGACGTAGGCGAGCACCGGACCGTCCGCGGTGTCCGCTGCGAGCGCCGGGACGCGGAAGCCGTAGACGAACACGTCGCCGCTGCGCAGGTCGCCACGCAGGCGGTTCGACTGCCCGACGAAGTCCGCGGTGAACGCCGAGACGGGGTGTCGGTAGAGCTCCTCGGGCGTCCCGACCTGCTCGATGCCGCCGGCGTTCATCACCGCGATGCGGTCGGAGACGGC
This sequence comes from Curtobacterium sp. 179-B 9B NHS, assembly GCF_045370965.1. Taxonomy (NCBI): domain Bacteria; kingdom Bacillati; phylum Actinomycetota; class Actinomycetes; order Micrococcales; family Microbacteriaceae; genus Curtobacterium; species Curtobacterium sp. 179-B 9B NHS. The sequence continues at coordinate 7,685 of NZ_JBIQDQ010000030.1, read as the reverse complement.
GAGTGCCTCCTCCTGGTCGTGGGTGACGAAGACGGTCGTGATGCCGAGGTCGCTCTGGATGCGGCGGATCTCGTCACGCAGGGACACCCGCACCTTCGCGTCGAGCGCGGACAGCGGCTCGTCGAGCAGGAGCACGCGCGGGCGGGTGACGAGGGCACGGGCGAGGGCGACCCGCTGCTGCTGCCCGCCGGAGAGCTGGTGCGGGAACCGGTCGGCGAGGCCGGCGAGGTGCACCATGACGAGCGCTTCGATGACGCGCTCGCGGCGTGCTGGGGCGGCGACCTTCCGCATCTCGAGGCCGAACGACACGTTCTGCCGCACCGTCATGTGCGGGAAGAGCGAGTACTGCTGGAACACCATGCCGATGTCGCGTCGTTCGACCGGCACCGCGGCGACGTCCGCTCCGTCGATGCGGATCGCGCCGGCGTCGATCGCCTCGAGACCGGCGAGCGCACGCAGCGCGGTGGTCTTGCCGCAGCCGGACGGCCCGAGCAGCGAGACGAACTCGCCGGGCTCGATGCGGAGCGACAGGCCGGCGAGCGCACGGTGGGAGCCGTAGTGCTTCTCGACCGCCTCGAGCTCGACGGTCGCCCCCTCGGTGGACAGCGACGCCGGGGCGGCGGGAGCGGTGACGGTCATGTGGACTCCTTCGGGGTGCGCCGGCGGCCCGCGCCGACCCGGCCGATGACGACGAGCAGCACGAAACCGAACAGCAGTGCGGCGAGCGAGAAGATCGCGGCCACGTACGGGTCGGTCTGCTGCACGAGCACGAGCGCGGTCTGGAACGTGGTGCGGGACAGGAACGAGGCGAGGGTGTACTCGCCGAGGACGACCGTGACGGTCAGGAAGCACGCGGCGGTGATGCCGCGGCGGAGGTTCGGCAGCAGGATCCGCCACGTCACGGTCCACCACGAGGCGCCGAGCGAGCGAGCGGCCTCGGACAGCACCGTGACGTCGACCGAGGTCAGCGCCGCGGCGATCGGGCGGAACGCGAACGGCAGCGACACGATGCCGATCGCGAAGGCCAGGGTCCACGCGCCGGAGCCGAACACCTGCGCGACGACCTGGTACACGGGGATGAAGCCGACGACGAGCACGACGACGGGCACCGTGATCGGCACCAGGCAGACGAACTCGAGCACGCGGCGCAGGCGGGGGTAGCGGAGCGCGGTGACGATCTGGGCGGGCAGGAGCACGAGCAGCACGATCGCGACGGTGATCACCGCGATGAGCAGGGACGACGCGAGGCCGTCGAACACCGGCTGGTAGGTGGACGCGTTCGCGGGGTCGACGATCGCGGCGTAGTGGTCGAGCGTGAGCGCCCCGTCGGTGCCCTGGCGGAACGTGAACTGTGCCAGGGCGACCAACGGCACGGCGACGACGAGTCCGACCAGGGCGAGCACGGCGACGGCGGTGCCCCGGGACGGAGCGACGCCGAAGCGGCCGATGCGGGTGGGGCCTCCAGGCCGGGATGCGGCGGCCACGGGGCGGACCGAGGGGACGGCGGTCACCGCTGCCACCGCGCAGCGCGACGCTGGAGCAGCGAGTAGGCGCCCATCACGACCGCCATGACCACGACCATGCCGAGGGCGAGCACACCCGCGACGTTCTGCAGACCGATGATCGTCTCGCTGGTGAGCTGCGCGCGGATCGTCAGCGGCACGATGCCGCCCTGCGAGATGAGTGCCGCCGCGGTGGCGAACGACGAGAACGCGTTCGCGAAGAGCAGGAGCAGCGACCCCCAGAACGCCGGCGCGAGCACGGGCAGGGCGATGCGCCGCCATGAGGTCGCGCGCGAGGCGCCGAGGGTGGCGGCGGCCTCGCCCCACTGGGGCTTGACGCCCTCGAGGGCGGGCATGAACGTGAGGACCATGAGCGGCACCTGGAAGTAGACGTACGGGATCACGAGACCGGGGACGGTGTACAGGAGGGTCCCGTTCGCGTTGAGGTCGAGACCGAAGGCCGACACCAGCCAGGTGGTGACCAGTCCCTGCGCGCCGATCGTGGCGATGAACGCGAACGCGAGCATCACGCCGCCGAACTGTGCGAGGACGCTGGCGGCGGAGTCGATCATCGAGCGGACGAGCCCGTCGGGCCGGAGCGCGGCGAGCGCCCAGCAGACCAGGGCACCGACGACGGCGCCGATCACGGCCGAGACCGCGGACAGGCCGAACGAACCGGCGAACGCGCGGAGGACGGACGGGTCACGGAGCGCTGCGAGGTTCGCGAGCGTGAACCGCCCGTCGCCGGTGGAGAACCCGCTGCCGACCGCGATCACGGCGGGGACGGCCAGGAAGAGCAGGACGTACGCGGCGAACGGGGTGAGGCCGAGCCAGGCGAGGCCGGGGCGGCGGCGGGCCCGGGCCCCGGCACCACGGGCGGCGGTGGCCGCATCGGCGCCGGACGACGTGACGGGGGCCACTGCCGCGCTGGTGGCGGCGGGGACCGGGGCTGCCGTGCCCGCGCCCGTACCCGTGCCCGTGCTCGTGCCCGTGCCCGTGCCCGCGCCCTTGCCCGTGCCCGCGCCCTTGCTCGCGCCCTTGCTCGCGCCCGGGGCGAACGCGCTGCCGCCCGGCGCCGATGCGGTCGTCATGCTGCTCAGGACCCCATCGTGGCGGACCACTTCGCGGCGAGGACCTTCGCTGCATCCGTGACCTGCGCGTCGGTCAGCTCGACGTAGTCCTTCGGCATCCCGCCTGCGGCCCGCAGGGCGTCCTCGTCGACCTTGCCCGACTGCTCCATCGCCGCGAGGGTCGACGGGAAGGCGCCGGCCTGGAGGTACAGGTTCTGGGCGTCGGGGCTCGCGATGTACTCCTGCCACAGGCGTGCCGCCGCGGGGTGCGGCGCGTCCTTGTTGATGGCCTGCGAGTAGTACGAGCCGAGCGCCTGCCCCTCGGGGACGACCGTCTTCCAGTCCTGGTTGCCGCTCGACCCGGCCGCCGGGCCCCAGGCGAGGTTGTTGTACGACCACTGGATCACGACGGGCGTCTCCCCCGAGGCGACCGTCGCCTGCGTGGGCAGCACGTTCTGGAAGTTGCCGGCCTGCTGCAGCTTGCCGAAGTAGTCGACGCCCTTCGTGATGTCGTCCGCCGACCCGCCGTTCTCGAGCGCGGCGAGGTACACCGCGGACGCCGCCTGGTTCGCCTGCGTCGGGTCGCCCGCGATCGAGACCTTGCCCTTGTACTCGCTGCCGAGCAGGTCGTCCAGGTCCTTCGGGGCGTCCGTGATCTTCGACGAGTCGTACCCGATCGACATGAGGCCCGTGTAGTCGCGGGTCCACTTGCCGTCCGCGTCCTTGAGCGTGTCCGGGATGTCCGACCAGTTCGCCACCTTGTAGTCGGTGAGCAGGTCGAGGTTCTGCTGCATCACGGCGTTGCCGAGGTCGAGCACGTCGGGGGCCGTCGACTGGCCCTGCTGCGACTTGACGGCGGCGACCTCGTCGGCGCTGGAGCCGTTCGGGTTGGCCGAGTTGATCTTGATGTCGTACTTCTGCTCGAAGCCGTCGATGATCTTGCCGTAGTTCGCCCAGGTCGGCGGGAGGGCGATGACGTTGAGCTGCCCCTCGGCCTTCGCGGCCTTCACGAGGGCGTCCATGCCGCCGGCCGACTCGGCGCTCGTGGCGGTCTTCCAGTCGGTGTCGCTCGACGTCGACGCGCTGCTCGTCGCCGAGCAACCGGCCAGGGTGACGACTGCTGCTGCGGCCAGGGCGATGCCGGCCAGGGTGCGGGTGTGCTGCACGGGGTGTGCCTTCCGGGTGCTGTGGGGATTCGGGTGTTCGGGGGTCCGGCTTCGGCACGATCGTGGACGCGCCCGGTTTCGGGGTCGTGCTGCGGCGGTGAACGGTGGCGGAACAGCGGGTACGGCTGTACGGTTTCGCTGCCGGGGACGGTCCCCGGCGAGGGTCGGTCGCGGCGGGCTCGACGTCCGGTCGCGCGGTGCGCGGTCGACCGGTACGACGCACGGCCGCGTCGGCCGCGTCGGCCGCGTCGGCCGCGCGGGTGCGGTCACGACCGCGGACAGCCGGGAGGCACGGGTGCAGTTCACGACGACGGTCCTGCAGGCGAGGAAGACGGCCACCGGCCTGCCCGTCCCCGAGGAGGTCATCGACGCCCTCGGCTCCGGGAAGCGCCCCGCCGTGGTGGTCACGATCGACGGCGGCTACACCTACCGGTCCACGGTCGGGGTGATGGGCGGGCAGTTCCTCGTGCCGCTGTCGGAGGCGCACCGCACCGCAGCGGGGATCGGCGCCGGGGACACCGTCGAGGTCACGCTCGAGCTCGACACCCTGCCGCGCACCGTCGAGTTGCCCTCCGACCTGGCGGCGGCGTTCGACGCGGCCGGGGTCCGTGCGGCGTACGACACCCTGTCGGCGTCACGGCAGCGGGCACTCGTGGACCCGGTGCTCGCGGCGAAGGCCCCGGAGACGCGGCAGCGCCGGGTCGACAAGGCCGTGGAGGCGTTGCGCGGATAGGCGGGTGAGCGCGGTCGGCCTGGCCCTGGCCGTGGCGCTAGGTCTGGCCCTGGCCGTGGCTGTAACCGTGGCTGTGGCCGTGGCTTCGCCGGGCGCGATCGGGCGTACCTGGTAGAACCGGGCGTACCTGGTCGTTCGGTTCCACCAGGGACACCCGTTCTGACCAGGTATCGCAGTCGTTCTGGGAAGGAACGAGCGCCGTCGTCAGCCGCCGAGCTCGACCAGGACCCGCGGGATCTCGGTCAACAGTTCGCTGGCGAGGTAGCCCAGTGGCCCGACCTGCACGGCGAGGCGGTCACCCGCGGCGGCGTGCACGTACGACGCCCAGGCGACGGCCTGTGCCGGCTCGGCACCGCGGGCGAGCAATCCGACCACCACACCCGACAACACGTCGCCGCTGCCGCTCGTCCCGAGCCCTCCCGAGCCGGTGCCCTTCACCCAGGCACGGCCGTCCGGCGCCGCGATGACGTCGGACAGCGCGACCACGGCGCCGTACCGCTCGGCGATCTCCCGGGCGTCGGCGACGTCGTCGTCTCCGCAGTCCCGACCGAGCAGCCGCTCGGCCTCGCCGCTGTTCGGCGTGAGGACGAGACGACCGCGCAACGGCCTGAGCCGGTCCTCGACGTCCGCCGCGACGCCGAGCGCGAAGGCGTCCAGCACGACGAAGGTGTCCGGACCGACCGCGTCCGCGATGCCCGCGACGAGGTCCCGAGCGCCGTCCGGTTCGTCCAGCCCGGGACCGACCAGCACCGCGTCGGCAGCACCGGCCGTGTCGAGCACGGCATCGATCGCGCCGACGGCGACGTGTCCGCCGTCGTCCTCGGCGAGCGGGACCACGCCCGACTCGGGCACGGCGACCGCGACCTGGTTCGCCACGCTCGACCCGACCGCCAGGGACAGTCGGCCTGCTCCGACCCGCAGTGCGGCGAGCGCCGACAGCATGGCGGCACCCGGGGTGTGGGCGGCGCCGCCGACGACGAGGACCTGTCCCCGGCCGTACTTGCCGGCGCCGGCGTCGGGCAGCGCCCACTCGCGGAGGACGTTCGGCGTGATGTGCTGCGGTGCTGCAGGCTCCTGGTCAGTCGACACGGGCGTCGTCCTTCCGGCCGCTGTGCTCGGTGACCTCGTCGTCGTCGAGGTGCCCCACCGCGGAGAACTCCTCGAGCGTCCAGGGGGCACCGGGCCCGTCGCGGTGCAGTCGTGTCAGGGAGGCGTTCGCGACCGTGTGGTCCTCGGCGAACGCCATGAGGGCGTGTTCGTCGAGGTCGAGGCAGACCGCGACGGCGAGCATCACCACGGCGTCGTGCGCGGCGACGAGCAGTCGTTCGGTGCCCTCGAGCCGGTCGACGTCCGTCAGCACGGTGCGGAGGCGGAGCATCACGTCCGCCCAGGACTCCCCGCCGGCGGGACGGTGGTAGTACTTGCCGAGCCACTGTCGTCGGCGTTCCTCGTCCGGGTACCGGTTCCGCACGCCGTCACGGGTGAGCAGGTCGAGGACGCCGAGCTCCCGGTCGCGCAGCCGCTCGTCGACGCGCTTCGGCGGCTCGGGAAGCCCGCCGGCCTCGAGAGCGATGCCGATCGTCTGCTGCGCCCGGCGGTACGGCGAGACCCAGAGGGCGACCGGGACGTCGTCGACGCCGCGGTCGGCGAGCTCCTGCCCGAGCGCTCGGGACTGTTCCTCCCCCAACGGACTGAGCGGGACGTCGGCGTCGCGGTGGCCGACCTCGATGACGTCCGCGCCCTCGGCTTCGGCTCTGGCGGCGGCGACGTTCGCGGTCGACTCCCCGTGCCGGACGAGCCAGATCTCGGTGACAGCCATGGGCGCGACGCTAACCGCGGGCCCCTGGGTCGGCTCCCGGCCCCGACCTCCCAGCCGGAGGATGTCCTGGTCACATCGTCAGACCGCGCGCGCTGCGGACCGGTCGGGCTCGGCAGGGCAGCCCCGCAGCCCGCAACCGGAACGAGAGTGCGTCGAGGTCCCACAGGTCTCGCCACTCGAGACGGACGATCGCGCGGACGGCCGGCACTGCACTCAACCGCTCGTGTCGGCGTTTCTCGTCGACGATGACCTGAGCTGCGGTCCTTCCGTTCCGGTACCGCTCCTGCGAGTACTTCACCCGTCCGTCGACCTCGACGATCACCCCTTGCTCCGGGAACCAGAAGTCGACTTCGTGACGATGCCCGTCCACGTCGAACCGTTGCTGCAGGACAGGAGCCGGCAACCCGAGTTCCCAGAACACCACACGAGCAAGCGACTCCGCCGGTGACCCTGATCGAGGATCGGCGAACTCGATCGAGCGAGCGGCGAGAGCTCGCCCTCGGTGGTGGGGGAGCCCGCCCAGAGCGCGGTGGACGTCGCCCTTCCGCAGCCCCTGCCGCAGTGCCGCGTCGGCGAGCACGACCACGGTTCGCACATCTCCCTGCAGTGCGACGTCGGCGACGGTCCTCGCGACGGACGTGAACCGCAAGCCCGCGTGGCCGATCACGTCACCTGGTTGCAGGGGTCTGGAGTGGAGGACGAGGCCCTTCGTCCCGCTGCGGTACTGGGCCTTGGGAACGGTCAGGTGCACGTCGTCCGGCCAGCCGTGGAGCCACGGCAGCCCGTGCACCGCAGCAGCGGACACGTGCGAGCCCACTGCTGCCACGCTCCGACGACCGAGCCTCGCGAAGACTCGGGTCACGTAGCGGCGTCGAGGCCCTGCAGCGTCCCACTCCGCACCCCGCACGAACGCGTTCGGTCCGACGCGCACGAGTCGGTCGGGACCGTCGTCGGCTGCCCGGCGGCGGAGCGTCGCTCCGGAAAGTCCGGCGTCGTTCGTGCAGGTGGCTCGGTAGATGGCGAGGGGCACTTCCATGTCTCCCACCGTGGCGAAGGGCGGGATTGCACAGGCCAGCATGCCCGCACGATGTGGACGAGCCTCCCGACCGCTGCGTCTGTGCAGGACGTTCCTTCGAGCCCATCACACGCGCAGTACGAGGCAGGATCGCGCATGGGGAGCGGGAAGGAACGATCCCCTTCGCGCGATTCGGTCTCCTACACGCGGATCGGCCTTCTACGCGCGAGAGGTCAGCACGACCCAGCGCGGCACAGCACAGCCCGGCCCAAGCGCGACGCGGCGCCGGGGGAACGCACCCGTGCTCCCCCGGCGCCGCTGTCTCTCCGCCGGCCCCGCTGCCTCGGGCCCGACGCCGCCGGCCCCGCTGCCTCGGGCCC
>NZ_JBIQDQ010000002.1:0-372020 GCF_045370965.1 Curtobacterium sp. 179-B 9B NHS | reverse complement strand
TCGCACGGGGTCAAAATAATTGGCATTGACAATGTGCACGCTGTTGAGTTCTCAAGGACCAGACGCACCCCCCACTCAGCACCACCACAGTGGAACCTCATCAGAGGGGCTGGAAGTTCGTTGCCGGGGAAGAACCGTGGCGGACAAGATCCCCAGGTGAACCCGGTGACCGTCTCGGCCGTTCCGTTCTCCGCCTCAGCGGCAACGAGTGATTACTCTACGCACGGCCCGACCACACCACCAACACCACCCACATCCCGGGCGTGTCGCACGGTCGGCACCTCGTGGCCCCGGCACGGCGAACGGCCCGCTCCCCTGTGGGAACGGGCCGTTCGGGTGTCGCGAGCGCTCAGTGGCGAGCGATGACCGGGTTCTTCAGCGAGCCGATCCCCTCGATGAGGACCTCCACCACCTCGCCGTCGCGGATGGCCCCGACCCCGGCCGGGGTACCGGTGAGGATGACGTCGCCGGGCAGGAGGGTCCAGATCGACGACACGAACTCGACCAGGGACGGGATGTCGTGCACCATCTCGCTGGTCGACGCCGCCTGGCGCAGCTCGCCGTCCACGCGGGTCTCGAGTCGGATGTCCGACGGGTCGATCTCGGTCTCGATGACCGGACCGAGCGGACAGAAGGTGTCGAAGCCCTTGGCTCGCGTCCACTGTCCGTCGCGGGCCTGCAGGTCGCGCGCAGTCACGTCGTTCGCGATCGTGTACCCGAGCACGACGCTCGCGAAGTCCTCGCGCCGGACGTTCTTGGCGAGCGAGCCGATCACGATGGCGAGCTCGCCCTCGTGGTCGACACGGCCGACCTCGGCCGGCAGACGGATGGGGTCGTCCGGACCGATGACCGCGGTGTTCGGCTTGAGGAAGACCACGGGGTCGTCCCCCGAACGCTCGTCCATCTCCGACGCGTGCTCGGCGTAGTTCAGGCCGACGCCGATCACCTTCGACCGAGGGATCACCGGTGCGAGGAGCTTGGCGTCGGCGAGCGGCACCCGCTCCCCCGTCGTCTCGAACCCCTGGTACATCGGGTCCCCCGCAAGGACGACCAGGTCACGCTCGTCGAGGATGCCGTACCGCGGGTCTTCACCCGTGCTGCTGAACCGTGCGATCTTCACTGTTCGACCCTACCGATCCGCGGCTCAGGCCGGGTCCGTCAGGCGCGTCATCCACCCGTGGGGGTCGGGACGACGGCCGTACTGGATGTCGGTCAGCTCCTGGCGGAGCGACATCGTCAACTCGCCGGCACCGACGGTCGGCGACCCGATCGTGAAGCCCTCGCCGCGGAGCTCCGCGATCGGCGTGACCACCGCGGCCGTCCCGCAGGCGAACGCCTCGGTGATCGAGCCGTCGGCCACCCCGTCCCGCCACTCGTCGAGCGTCACCCGACGACGCTCCACCCGGAGCCCGCGGTCCTCGGCGAGCTGCAGGATCGAGTCGCGGGTGATGCCCTCGAGGATCGACTCCGAGTCCGGCGTGACGAGCGTGCCGTCCGACCGCACGAGCACGACGTTCATGCCGCCGAGCTCCTCGAGGTACCGGCCCTCCTCGGAGTCGAGGAACATCACCTGCTGGCAGCCCTGCTCGTAGGCCTCCTGCTGCGGGAGCAGGGACGCGGCGTAGTTCCCGCCGGTCTTCGCAGCCCCGGTCCCGCCACGTGCGGCACGGGCGTACTTCGTCGACAGCCAGATGCTCACGGGCTTCGGTCCGGACGTGAAGTACGCCCCGGCCGGGCTGGCGATGCAGTGGTACGCGACCTCCTGCGCGGCACGGACCCCGAGGAAGGACTCGGTCGCGATCATGAACGGACGCAGGTACAGGCTGGTCTCCGGCGCCGACGGCACCCAGTCCACGTCGGCGCGGACGAGCTGCCGGACCGACTCGACGAAGACCTCGAGCGGCAGCTCCGGGAGCGCGAGCCGACGGGCCGAGCGCTGGAAGCGGCGCGCGTTCGCGTCCGGCCGGAAGGACCACACCGACCCGTCCGCGTGGCGGTAGGCCTTCATGCCCTCGAAGATCTCCTGCGCGTAGTGGAACACGCTGGCGCTGGGGTCGAGGGTCAGCGGTCCGTACGGGTGGATCGATGCGCTGTGCCAGCCGGCTTCGAGCGACCACGCGACGGTGGCCATGTGGTCGGTGAAGTACTTGCCGAAGCCCGGGTCGGCGAGGATCTCCTCGCGCTCGGCCGCGGCCCGACGCTCGGGCGACGGCGTGTTCGCGAACTCGAGGGCGAAGTCGCCGTCGGTCTCGGTGTCGGTGCTGCTCATCGGGGTGACTCCTGTCAGGCGGTGGTGGTGCGTGCTGCGACCGCGGCGGCGATGGCGTCGCCGACCTCGGCCGTGCTGCGCGGCGTGGTGCCCCGGCTCGCGAGGTCGGCCTCGACCGCCTGTGTCACGGCCGCCGCCAGGTCTGCACGACCGAGGTGGTCGAGCAGCAGGGCGACGGACAGGACGGCGGCGGTCGGGTCGGCGACCTGCTGGCCTGCGATGTCCGGCGCGGAACCGTGGACCGGTTCGAACATGCTGGGGAAGGTGCCGTCCGGGTTGATGTTCCCCGAGGCCGCCAGACCGATGCCGCCGCTGATCGCGCCGGCCAGGTCGGTGATGATGTCCCCGAACAGGTTGTCGGTGACGATGACGTCGAATCGCCCGGGCTCGCGGACCATGTGGATCGTCACCGCGTCGACGTGCTGGTAGTCGACGGTCACGTCCGGGTGCTCCTCGGCGACCGCCGCGACCGTCCGCTGCCAGAGGGAACCCGCGTGCACGAGCACGTTGCTCTTGTGCACGAGGGTCAGGTGCTTCCGCGGGCGGCGGGAGGCGAGGTCGAAGGCGTACCGGACGACGCGCTCGACACCGTGTGCCGTGTTGAGGGACACCTCGGTGGCGATCTCGTGCGGCGTGCCGACGCGGATCGCGCCGCCGTTGCCGACGTACGGGCCCTCGGTGCCCTCGCGCACGACGACGAAGTCGACCGCGCCCGGGTCGGCGAGCGGGCTCGCGACCGAGGAGTACACCGTCGTGGGGCGGAGGTTGACGTAGTGGTCGAACGCGAAGCGCAGCTTCAGCAGGAGTCCACGCTCGATGATCCCGCCCGCGAGTCGCGGGTCGCGCGGGTCACCGCCGACGGCGCCGAGCAGGATCGCGTCGTGCTCGGCGATCGCGGACATGTCGTCGTCGGTGAGGATGTCGCCCGTCTCGAGGTACCGGGCGGCACCGAGCGAGAAGGCGGTCTCCTGCACGTCGAGGTCGTCCGGCAGCACCGCGTGCAGGACCTTCAGCGCTTCGTCCACCACCTCGGGCCCGATGCCGTCGCCGCGGACGACCGCCAGCTTGACCGTCTGTGCCATGTCCCGGACCCCTACAGCGTGATGTCGATCTCGCGGAGCGAGGTCGCGTCGATGGTGGAGCGCACGTGCTCGAGGATCTCCGCGGGCACCGGCGAGTCGACCGTCAGGACGCTCAGCGCCTGCCCGCCGGCGGCCTCGCGTGAGATCTGCATCGCGGCGATGTTGATGCCGGCGTCGCCGAACTCCTTGCCGTAGACCGCGACGATGCCGGGGCGGTCGGTGTAGACCATCACGACGTGGTGCGCGTCGAGGGCGACCTCGACGTCGTGGCCGTTGATCTCCACGAGCTTCTCGACCTGCTTGGCACCGGTCAGCGTGCCGGACACGCTGATCGCGGGCCCGTCGGACTGGGCACCGCGGATGGTGAGGACGTTGCGGTACTCCGGGCTGTCGGCGTCGGTGATGAGCCGGACGCTCACGCCGCGCTGCTCCGCGATGAGCGGGGCGTTGACGTACGAGACCTGGTCGCTGACGACGTCGGTGAAGACGCCCTTGAGGGCTGCGAGCTTCAGCACGCTGACGTCGTACTGCGCGAGCTCGCCGTGCACCTCGACGTCGATGCTCGTCACCGGCGAGGTGGCCAGGCCGGTGAAGACCTGACCGAGCTTCTCCATGAGCGGGATCCCCGGGCGGACGTACGGGTCGATGACGCCGCCGGCGACGTTGACCGCGTCCGGCACGAGTTCGCCGCCGAGCGCGAGGCGCACGGACTTCGCGACGGAGACGCCGGCCTTCTCCTGGGCCTCGTCCGTCGAGGCGCCGAGGTGCGGCGTGACGACGACGTTCGGCAGCGCGAGCAGCGGCGAGTCCTTCGGCGGCTCGGACACGAAGACGTCGAGGCCGGCACCGGCGATCTCCCCGGACGTGAGCGCCCGGTGCAGGGCGTCCTCGTCGATCAGGCCGCCGCGGGCGACGTTCACGACGAACGCGGTCGGCTTCATGAGCGCGAACTGCTCGTCCGAGATCATGCCCACCGTCTCCGGCGTCTTCGGCATGTGGATCGTGGTGAAGTCCGCACGACGGAGGAGGTCCTCGAGCGACACCAGCTCGACCCCGAGCTGCTGGGCCCTGGCCGTCGTGACGTAGGGGTCGTACGCGATGACCGAGACGCCGAACGCCTGCAGGCGCTGCGTGATGAGCGCGCCGATGCGGCCGAGGCCGATGATGCCGACGGTCTTCTCGTAGAGCTCGACGCCCGTGTACGACGAACGCTTCCACGCGCCGGCGGCGAGCGACGCGTGGGCCGCGGGGATGTGGCGCGCGAGCGACAGGATGTGGCCGACCGTGAGCTCGGCGGCCGAGATGATGTTCGACGTCGGCGCGTTGACGACCATCACGCCGGCGGTGGTCGCCGCCTTGATGTCGACGTTGTCCAGGCCGACGCCCGCGCGGGCGACCACCTTGAGCTGCGGCGCCGCGGCGATGGCCTCGGCGTCGATCTTCGTGGCGGACCGCACCAGCACGGCGTGCGCGTCGGCGAGGGAGGACAGGAGCGCGGCACGGTCGGTACCGTCCACGTTCCGGATCTCGAAGTCGGGCCCGAGGGCGTCGACGGTGGCGGGCGAGAGTTCTTCGGCGATCAGGACGACCGGCTTCGGCACAGCTGCAGTTCCTCACACGAGACGGGCGGTATCCCACCATCGTATCGACGCGGGGACCCGGTTACGACCGCACCGTCGGTCCCCGACGGAACCACGCGCCGGTCCGGAGGCGCGGAGCCAGCGGGCACCGTGCCTCCCGTCCGTGGGACGGTCGCGACGTGCGTCAGAAGTCGAGCAGGCGCGGCACGAACAGCTGGAGGTCGAGCCAGAGCGCGCCCGCCGCCGCGAACGCGACGACGAAGACTCCGACCGTCACCGACAGCCGAGCCCGGCGCGTCGTCCAGAGGGCGACCAGGAACGCGACGGGCGCGATCGCGATGTCGAGGACGAGCCAGCCCCAGGGGGTGCTGCGCTGCAGCGACGAACCACCGGAGGTCGTCTCGAGGAACGTGTTGAACGCGCGAACCGACTGCGAGACGGTGACGAGGTTCCCGACGCTCTGGACGGTCATGTAGGCGAACAGCGCGCCGAAGACCACCCAGACGACGATGCGGCCGACGAGCGGGGACGAGGTCCGGCGGGCTGCCGGTGTCGTGGCGGTCACCCGAAGCTCCTGGTCATGAGGAACGGCCAGGGGAAGAGCACGGCGGCTCCGAGCAGCATCCACAGCAGCCGCGTGCGGGTCCGACGACCACGACCGGCCCAGAGCACCACGGTGAACCACAGCGCGGGCGCAACGATCGACAGGAAGCGGAGGACCTCGACGAAGACGGTGAGCAGCGTGTCGACGTTCGCGACGTACGCGGTCGAGGCGGTGAGCAGCCACGCCACCGTGTAGAGCAGGTAGAGCCCGCCGAAGACCCCGAAGCCGACCAGGGCACCGGAGGTCTCCGGGCGCTCCGGGTCGCGTCCGCCGTGGCCCTTCACCGTGACCGGGTTGTGGGCCGCGTCGACGTGGGTCGCGTCGTCCGCGTCGCCCCAGCTGAGGGCGTCGTCGTCGTGGTCGACCGAGCCGTCGGGCGGGGATGCTGCCGTGGTCATGGGGACGATTCTACGAGGGACCCGCGACGGCGGACACCACGAGGGATCGCTCAGACGTCGGCGGGCTGGGTCGCGAGGACCCCGGCGACGACGTCGCGCACCGCGGGGAACAGCGGGTGGCTCTCCACGAGCCCGGTCAGGATCTCGGTGAGTGCGTGCGCCGTCGCGCCGGAGCGGAGCAGGGCGTGCAGCTCGATCGACTCGGGGTCGTTCTCGTCGTCGAACGCCAGGGCGACCCGGACCGCTCCGAGCAGGTGCTCGACCGGGAGCCCGCGTTCGGCCAGCTGCGACGCCGGGCCGATGAAGCGCTCACGCCGTCCGAGCTTCCGCAGCGGGTTGCGCCCCACACGCGCCGTGGTGTCCGGCAGGAGCGGGTTCGCGATGCGGGTGAGGTTCGCAGCGACGTAGCGGGCGTGCTCGGCCGGGTCGAACCCGTGCTTGGCGACCAGCAGCGCGGTCGTCTCGGCGAGGACCCCGTCGACCTCGGCGCGGACCTCGCGGTCCTCGAGGGCCTCGCGGATGAGTCGGATCCCGCGGACGAAGCCGTGGTACGCCGCGGTCGCGTGGGCGGTGTTCACCGTGTAGAGCTTCCGCTCGACGAACGGCTGCAGGTCGTCGACCCAGGTGACGCCGTCGATCTGCGGCGGCTCGGCGTCGGACGGAGCGAAGGGGGTGCGCTCGATGACCCACTCGTAGAACGGCTCGAGCACGACGTCGAGACCACCGGACTGTCCGAGCACCCCGGACTGGTCCGGGACGATGCGGTCGATCGCGCAGTTCGCGAAGACCGCCGCGACGTGACGGTCCTCGAGGATCGGGGCGCGTCGGATGCTGGCGTGCAGCGAGTCCGTCGCGTTGAAGGCGTTCTCGCAGGCCACGACCGTGACGTCGCCGCGCTCGGGCGCCCGTGCCGCGAGGCCCTCGGCGATGACGGGGGCGACGAGCGGCAGCGTGCGTGCACCGACGGCGGTCGTGACGACGTCGGCCTCGGCGATCGCCTGGACGACGCGCTCACGGTCGGTCTTGCTGCTGAGTGCACGGAAGCCGTACACGAGGTGTTCGACGGGCTGCTCGCCGACCTCGTGGACCACGAAGCGGCCGGCGTCGTTGAGCGCGGAGACCACGCGGTCGTCCACGTCGACGAAGGTGAGCTCGTAACCGCTCGCGACCAGGAACTGACCCACGAACCCGCGCCCGATCTTGCCGGCGCCGATGTGGACCGCTCGCTTCGTCACCGCCATCCGATGATCCTCCCACGTCGGAGGACCCGGTCGTGACCACTCCTCGCGACGCCGCGGAGCGGCATCGGCAGCACTGCAGGACGGGTCACGGAAGCGGAGCGCCCGGGTACGGGGACGCCACGGGGGCGCCAGGTGCTGGCGCTGGAGCTGGAGGGGTACAGGTGCATGTCGTTCGGGTCACGTCGCGAGGCGGCGGTGCGAACGCACCGCCGCCTCGGGAGTCGGGTGGTCGACCGCAGACTACCGCGCGGCCGAGCCGTCCACGTAGTCGGCGTCGTTCGACTTCCACGCGAACAGCGCGCGGAGCTCGCGGCCGGTGGCCTCGATCGGGTGGCCCTCGCCCTTCGCGCGGAGCTCCTTGAACTCCGGCGCGCCGGCGTCCTGGTCCTCGATGAAGCGCTTGGCGAAGGTGCCGTCCTGGATGTCGGAGAGCACGGCCTTCATGTTCTCCTTGACCTCGGGCGAGATCACGCGGGGGCCGGAGACGTAGTCACCGAACTCGGCGGTGTCGGAGATCGACCAGCGCTGCTTGGTGAGGCCGCCCTCCCAGATGAGGTCGACGATGAGCTTGAGCTCGTGCAGGACCTCGAAGTAGGCGATCTGCGGCTGGTAGCCCGCCTCGACCAGGGTCTCGAAGCCGTACTGGATGAGCTGCGACGTGCCACCGCAGAGGACGGCCTGCTCACCGAACAGGTCGGTCTCGGTCTCCTCGGTGAAGGTCGTCTTGATGCCGCCGGAACGCAGGCCGCCGATGGCCTTGGCGTACGACCAGGCGAGGTCCCAGGCGCTGCCGGAGGCGTCGACCTCGACGGCGACGATCACGGGCACACCACGGCCGGCCTCGTACTCGCGACGGACGGTGTGCCCCGGGCCCTTCGGCGCGACGAGCGCGACGTCGACGCCCTCGGGGGCCTCGATGTAGCCGTAGCGGATGTTGAAGCCGTGGCCGAAGACGAGCGTCGCGCCGTCCTTCAGGTTCGGCTCGATGTCCTCGGCGTAGACGATGCGCTGCACCTGGTCCGGCGCGAGGATCACGACGACGTCGGCGTTCTTCGTCGCCTCGGCCGGGGTGAGGACCTCGAAGCCCGCCTCGGTCGCCTTGTCGCGGCTCTTCGAGCCCTCCTGGAGGCCGATGACGACCTCGACGCCGGAGTCACGGAGGTTGAGCGCGTGGGCGTGGCCCTGCGAGCCGTAGCCGATGACGGCGACCTTCTTGCCCTGGATGAGCGTCAGGTCGGCGTCGGCGTCGTACACGATGTCAGTCACGAGGGTGTGTCTCCTTGGTTCTGGTGGCTTGTGGTGTGCGGACGGGAGGCGCGTGGCGGGACCGCCCCGCGCCTGCCGCCCGGAAGCGGGGTGTGCTCAGCGCACGCGGTCGGTGATGCTCTTCGGCCCACGGCCCATGCCGAGCAGACCGGCGCGGGCGAGTTCCTTGACGCCGTAGGGCTCGAGGACGCGGAGGATCGCCTGGATCTTGCCCGGGTCGCCGGTCACCTCGACGATGAGCGAGTCGGTCGCCACGTCGACGACCTGCGCGCGGAAGAGGTTCACGGCCTCGAGCACGGCCGAGCGGGTCTGGTTGTCGACGCGGACCTTCACGAGCATGTGCTCGCGCTGCACCGACTGCGAGAAGTCGAGCTCGACGATCTTGATGACGTTGACGAGCTTGTTGAGCTGCTTCGTCACCTGCTCCAGCGGCAGGTCCTCGACGTCGACGACGACCGTGATCCGGGACAGGCCCTCGACCTCGGTGCCGCCCACGGCGAGCGACTCGATGTTGAAGCCGCGCCGGGCGAACAGCCCCGCGACGCGCGTCAGCAGACCCGGCTTGTCCTCGACGAGGAGGGAGAGGACGTGGCTCATGCGGTTTCTCCCGTCATGTCGGCGTCCTCGTCGTCCCAGGTCGGGGCGAGGGCCTGGGCGTACTCGATGGACGAGTTGCTGACCCCCTGCGGGACCATGGGCCAGACCATCGAGTCGCGGCTGACCACGAAGTCGATCACCACGGGGCGGTCGTTCGTCTCGAGGGCGAGCTGGATGGCGGCGTCGACCTCGTCCGCCTTCTCGACGCGGATGCCGAGGGCACCGTAGGCGTCGGCGAGCTTCACGAAGTCCGGGACGCGGCGCGTGCCGTGACCGGTCTGCAGGTCGGTGAAGGAGTGTCGGCCGTCGTAGAACAGCGTCTGCCACTGCCGCACCATGCCGAGCGAGGAGTTGTTGATGACCGCGACCTTGATCGGGATGTCGTTGATGACGCAGGTCGCGAGCTCCTGGTTCGTCATCTGGAAGCAACCGTCGCCGTCGATCGCCCAGACCACGCGGTCCGGCTGGGCGACCTTCGCGCCCATCGCCGCGGGGACCGAGTAGCCCATGGTGCCGGCGCCACCCGAGTTCAGCCAGGCGTTCGGCCGCTCGTACCGGATGAACTGCGCGGACCACATCTGGTGCTGCCCGACCCCGGAGGCGAACACGCCCTCGGGACCGGTGAGCTCACCGATGCGCTTGATGATCGCCTGCGGCGCGAGCAGCCCGTCGGTCGGCTCCGCGTACCCGAGCGGGAAGTCCTGCCGGAGCTGGTCGAGCTTCGCCCACCAGGCGCTCGTGTCCGCCCGGTCGGCGGAGACGTCGTCCCAGGCGTCGAGGAGGTCGACGAGGACCTCGCGGGCGTCGCCGACGATCGGCACGTCGGCGAAGCGGATCTTCGAGATCTCCGCGGGGTCGATGTCGACGTGCACGACCTTGGCGTGCGGCGCGAACTCGTCAGCCTTGCCCGTCACACGGTCGTCGAAGCGCGCACCGAGGGCGACGATGAGGTCGCTCTCCTGCAGGCCGAGCACCGCGGGCACCGTGCCGTGCATGCCCGGCATGCCGAGGTGCTGCTGGTGCGAGTCCGGGAAGGCGCCACGGGCCATGAGGGTCGTGACGACCGGCGCACCGGTGGCCTCGGCGAAGCGCAGGAGCTCGGCCGACGCACCGGAGCGGACGACGCCGCCGCCGACGTACAGCACCGGACGCTCGGCCTCGGCCAGCAGCTGGGCCGCGGCCGTGATCTGCTTGCCGTGCGCCTTCGTGACCGGACGGTAGCCGGGCAGGTCGATCTTCGGCGGCCAGACGTACGGCGCCGACTTCTGCTGGGCGTCCTTCGTGATGTCGACGAGCACCGGGCCCGGGCGACCCGTCGTGGCGATCTGGTGGGCCGCGGCCAGCGTCGCCGGCACGTCGGCCGGGTCGGTCACGAGGAACGAGTGCTTCGTGATCGGCATCGTGATGCCGACGATGTCGGCCTCCTGGAAGGCGTCGGTGCCCATCAGGGTCGAGAACACCTGCCCGGTGATCGCGATGAACGGCACCGAGTCCATGTAGGCGTCGGCGATCGCCGTGACGAGGTTCGTCGCACCGGGACCGGACGTCGCGATGGCGACACCGACCTTGCCGGACGAGGAGGCGTACCCCTCGGCGGCGTGGCCGGCACCCTGCTCGTGGCGCACGAGGACGTGGCGGATGGTCGTCGACGCCATGAGCTCGTCGTAGAACGGGATGATCGCGCCGCCGGGCAGGCCGAAGACGTCGGTGATCCCGAGGTGCTCGAGCGTCCGCAGGACGGCTCCCGAGCCGGTCAGGATCTCGGGCGACCGCCGCGTACCGGCGGCCGCGGACAGCGGAGTGGCTTCCGTGGGCATGAGGTGGTCCTTGCCTGGAGGGATGGCGGTTCGAACGTGTCGACGCTAGCCCGTGACCGCGCCCTTGGCGGCGGACTGGACGAGCTTCGCGAACTTCGCGAGGACTCCGCGGGTGTAGCGCGGGGGCAGCGGGGCCCAGCCTTCTCGGCGGGCCTCCAGCTCGGCGTCGTCGACCAGTAGGTCGAGCGAGCGAGCCGCGATGTCGACACGGATGCGGTCGCCATCGCGCACGAATGCCACTGGACCTGCGTCCACGGCTTCCGGTGCGATGTGGCCGATGCACAGGCCGGTTGTGCCGCCTGAGAATCGTCCGTCCGTCAACAGTAGTACATCCTTGCCCAGGCCCGCGCCCTTGATGGCAGCGGTGATGGCGAGCATCTCGCGCATGCCGGGGCCGCCCTTCGGGCCCTCGTAGCGGATGACCACCACGTCGCCCTTCTGGATCCGTCCCTCGGTCAGGGCGTCCATGGCGGCGCGCTCGCGGTCGAACACCCGCGCCGGGCCCTCGAACACGGCGGCGTCGAAGCCGGCGGTCTTCACGACGGCACCCTCGGGCGCGAACGAGCCCTTGAGGATCGTCAGGCCACCGGTGGTGTGGATCGGGTTGTCGAGCTTCCGGAAGACCTCGCCGTCGAGCTCCGGCGGGTCGATCTCGGCCAGGTTCTCGGCGAGGGTCTTGCCGGTGACGGTCATGACGTCGCCGTGCAGCAGACCGGCCTCGAGCAGCGCCTTCATGATCACCGGGATGCCGCCGTTGCGGTCGACGTCGACCATGACGTACTTGCCGAACGGCTTCATGTCCGCCAGGTGCGGCACCTTCGAGCCGATGCGGTTGAAGTCGTCGAGGCTCAGCTCGACCTCGGCCTCGTGCGCGATCGCGAGCAGGTGCAGCACGACGTTGGTCGAGCCTCCCAGCGCCATCGCGACGGCGATGGCGTTCTCGAACGCCTCCTTCGTCAGGATCTGGCGGGCGGTGAGCCCGAGGCGCAGCATGTTGACGACCGCCTCGCCGGAGCGATGGGCGTAGTAGTCACGGCGACGGTCGGCGCTCGGCGGGGCCGCGGACCCGGGCAGCGACATGCCGAGGGCCTCGGCCACGCTCGCCATCGTGTTCGCGGTGTACATCCCGCCGCAGGCGCCCTCGCCCGGGACGATCGCGCACTCGATCTCCTTGAGCTCGGCCTCGGTCATGGTGCCGGCCTTGCACGCACCGACGCCCTCGAAGGAGTCGATGATCGTGACCTCCTTGAAGGAGCCGTCGGCCTGCTTCACGTAGCCCGGCATGACCGAACCCGCGTAGAGGAAGACGCTCGCGAGGTCCAGACGCGCGGCGGCCATGAGCATGCCGGGGAGCGACTTGTCGCAGCCGGCGAGCAGCACGGTGCCGTCGAGGCGCTCGGCGTTGACGACCGTCTCGACGCTGTCGGCGATGACCTCGCGGGAGACGAGCGAGAAGTGCATGCCCTCGTGGCCCATCGAGATGCCGTCGGAGACGGAGATGGTGCCGAACTGCAGCGGGTACCCGCCGCCGGAGTGCACGCCCTCCTTCGCGCCCTGGGCGAGGCGGTCGAGCGAGAGGTTGCAGGGGGTGATCTCGTTCCAGGACGAGGCGATCCCGATCTGCGGCTTGTCCCAGTCGGCGTCGCCCATGCCGACGGCGCGGAGCATGCCACGCGAGGTGGTCGCTTCGATCCCGTCGGTGACGACCCGGCTGCGCGGCTTCACGTCGATGTCAGGCATGGAGGCAGTCTAGGACCAGTTGGGATACCACCCGGACACCGTTGCGCGGACGGGAGGCGCGGGGCCGGGTCGTCAGCGCGTCGCGCGCAGGCGTCCGAGCTGCTTCAGGACGTCGGTGAGCGCCGCAGGGTCGGCCACGCGGTGGGCGGCGAGCGTGTCGCCCTCCCCCACCTTCACGCCGACGTCGCCGTCGCGGAGCACCCGGAAGGCGTCCTCGTCGGTGACGTCGTCGCCGGCGAAGAACACCGCGTCGGCGCCGCGGAGCCCGCGCAGTCGATCGATCGCGTCGCCCTTCGTGACGTGCCGGACGGCGAACTCGACGATGTCCTTGCCGCCGCGCTCCAGCACGTCCGGGTCTGCTGCGTGCGCCGCCTCGTGCGCCGCCGCGTTCGCCGCGGCCGCGTCCTCGACGCTCGCCCGCCGGGTGTGCACGCCGTGGCCTGCCGGCTTGTGCTCGATCACGACGTCGGGGAACCGTGCACCGACCTCGTCGAGGGCAGCGCCGACCCGTTCGACCCGCGCGAGCTCGTCGTCGCTCAGCGCGGCCTCGTCGTGGCCGTCCACGCGCCACTCGACACCGTGCGACCCGACGAGCGCCATGCCGTCGGGTGCGTGCGACACCCGGGCGAGCCCCTCGAGCGGACGCCCGGAGACGAGCACGACCTCGGTGTCGCGGGCGCGCTGCAGGGTGAGCACCGCGGCCCAGGAGCCGGGGAGCGCCCCGACCCGTGCGGGGTCGTCGGCGAAGGGTGCGAGCGTGCCGTCGAAGTCGAGGGCGACGAGCAGTCGCGGCGCAGCCGCGAGCGTCTCGAGGGCCGCCGCCAGGACGGCCGGGTCGGTGGAGACCTCAGGCACCCCGTGCCTCCCGGGTGTCCTCGGCGGCACGCGCCTTCTGCGCGTCCTGGTCGAAGATCGACATCCCGTCGTCCTCCGCCTCGCGGTGCCGCTCGCCGCCGTCGTCGGACGGGTCGATCCGCGACCCGCGCGGGGCGTGCCGGTCGAGCGCCTCGAGGAACGAGCGGGACCACCGGGCCACGTCGTTGTCGCGGACGCGCTTGCGGAGCGCGCGCATGCGCGTGGAGCGCTCGCGGCGGGGCATCTCGATGGCGCGCTGGATCGAGTCCTTCAGCGCGCCGATGTCGTGCGGGTTGACGATGACGGCCTGCTTGAGCTCGTCGGCGGCACCCGCGAACTCGGACAGGATGAGCACGCCGTCGTTGTCGAACCGGGCGGCCACGTACTCCTTCGCGACCAGGTTCATGCCGTCGCGCAGGGCCGTGACGAGCATGATGTCGGCGGCCAGGTAGAGCGCCACCATCTCCTCGCGCGGGTACCCGTGGTGCAGGTACGCGATCGGCTGGTGGCCGATGACCCCGAGGTCGCCGTTGATGCGGCCGACGGTGAGCTCGATCTCGTCACGCAGCGTCGCGTAGGTGTCGACCCGCTCGCGGCTCGGGCTCGCGACCTGCACGAGGGTGGCGTCCTCGACCGCGATCCGGCCGTCCTCGACGAGCTCGCCGAACGCCTTGATCCGGTGCCGGATGCCCTTCGTGTAGTCGAGCCGGTCGACGCCGAGCAGCACGGTCTTCGGGTTGCCGAGGCTCTCGCGGATCTCCCGCGCGCGCTCCTGCACCTCGGGCCGGTGGGCGATCTCCTCGAAGCTCTCGGCATCGATGGAGATCGGGAAGTGCCGTGCCTCGACGTGCCGCACGGTGATGCCCTTGCGGCTCCGCGGGGCCGCCGGGTCGTCCACGGGGACGTCGATGGTCGACCCCTTGGTGGTGTAGCCCTTGATGTGCCGGACCGCGCGGAGGAAGTCGCTCGCGTCGTCCTGGCGCTGGAAGCCGATCACGTCGGCACCGAGCAGCCCGTCGAGGATCTGCGCGCGCCAGGGCAGCTGCGCGTAGATGCCGACCGGCGGGAACGGGATGTGGTTGAAGAAGCCGATCGTCAGGTCGGGGCGGCGCTCCCGCAGCAGCGCCGGCAGGAGCTGCAGCTGGTAGTCCTGCACCCACACGATGCCGTCCTGCTCGACGATCTCGGCGATCTGGTCGGCGAAGCGCTCGTTGACGCGTCGGTACGCGATCCACCAGTCGCGGTGGTAGCTCGGGTGCTCGATGACGTCGTGGTAGAGCGGCCACAGCGTGTCGTTGCTGAACCCCTCGTAGTACTCCTCGACGTCGGCGGCGCTGAGCGGCACCGGCACGATGTGGATGCCCTCGTTGTCGAACGGTGCGACCTCGACGTCCGGCTGGCCGACCCACCCGACCCAGGCGCCGTCGTTGGCGCGCATGACCGGTTCGAGCGCCGTCACCAGCCCGCCGGGCGAGTGCCGCCACCCCTCGTTGCCGTCCTCGTCGACGACGCGGTCCACCGGGAGGCGGTTCGAGGCGACGACGAAGGCGTAGCGGTCCGGGTCGGTGTCTGCTGCCATGGGGTGCTGGTGTCTCCGTTCCCTCCGGCCGGTGCGCCGGGATCGAGGCCGACGGTACCAGCGGAGGGGCGGCCGGCTCTCGGTGCGCCGTCACTAGGCTCGTCGCCATGGTCATGACACGGGCGTGGCGGGACGGCACCGCGGTGGAGCGGGACTTCCCCGTCGAACGGGTGTCGGACCTGCTGGAGCGCGACGACGGCACCTTCGTGTGGGTGGACCACGTCGACCCGGACCCCGGTGACCTGGACCAGCTCGAGGACGAGCTCGGGGTGCACGCGCTCGCGGTCGAGGACGCCCTCGAGCACGGGCAGCGGCCGAAGCTCGACCGCTACCGGGACAGCCTGTTCCTGGTCGTCTACGACGTCGACGGCCTCGACGCCGAGGGCGAGCTCGTCACGCACGAGGTGAAGGCCTTCGTCACGCACCGGGCGCTCGTGACCATCCACGGCCCCGACGTCGACCTCGGCGCCGTCGAACGGCGGCTGGAGGCGAACGCCGACCTGGCCGACCGCGGGGTGCCCTGGCTCGTCTGGGGACTCCTCGACGCCGTCGTCGACCACGCCACGAAGGCCGTCGAGGACATCGAGGCACGCATCGACGACCTCGAGGACGACCTGTTCGAGCACGGGGACCCGCGCGAGCAGCAGGTCCAGCGCCGGTCCTTCCGGCTGCGGAAGGCGCTCGGCGTGCTCCGGCGGCAGGTCGTGCCCACGCGCGACAGCGTCGGGTCCCTGCTGCACGGCGACGCCGAGACGATCGCCGACGGCATCCGCCCGTACCTCCGTGACGTCGAGGACCACCTCGTGACGATCGCGGACTCGGTCGAGCAGCTCCGCGACGCGGTGTCGAGCGTCCTCGACACGAACCTGAACCTGGCGTCGAACCGGCAGAACACCGTGATGAAGAAGGTGACGAGCTGGGCGGCGATCATCGCGATCCCGACCGCCATCACCGGGTTCTTCGGGCAGAACGTGACGTTCCCCGGGGAGGGGCACTGGAGCGGGTTGGCCGCGTCGGTGTCGCTGATCGTCGCGACGTCGCTCGTGCTCTACCGCGTGTTCAAGAGCAAGGACTGGCTGTAGCCGGCCGCCTCAGAGCTGCAGCGCGAGCACACCGGCGACGACGGTGAGCGGCGCGACAACGCACCCCAGCGCCATGTAGCGTCCCCACGACAGGTGCACGCCCTCGGCCGACAGCCGTGCGTGCCACAGCAGCGTCGCGAGCGAGGCCCACGGCGTGATGAGGCACCCCGCGTTCACGCCGACCAGGAGCGCCGCGTAGCGCAGCGCCTCGTGTCCGGCGGCCGGCTCGAGCACCAGGTACGCGGGCAGGTTGTCGATGGCGTTCGCCGCGACCCCGCCGGCACCGCCGAGCAGCAGGAGCGACCCGGTGTCGGTGCCGCCGGACAGCGCCTGCACGATCGGGTCGGTGAGCCCCGTGGCGTGCAGGGTCTCGACGACGACGAACAGCCCGGCCGCGAAGACGAGCGTCGCCCAGGGGACGCGGGACGGCCGGAGCTCGGACGGTGCGCGGAACGCGGCGACGACGACGAGCAGCGCCGCCGCGACGAGCGCCGCGACCCAGACCGTCACGCCGGCGGTCAGCGCGACCACGAGCAGGACGAGCACCACCGAGGCCGCCCAGAAGAACAGCGGGTCGCGCGGCCGTCGCACGTCGACCGGCGTGTACCGGCCGAAGAGCTTCCCGCGGAACACCACGAGGAGCACCGCGCACGGCACGACGACCCCGGCGAGCGCCGCCCACACCATGAGGCCGGCGAACGGGATCGGGCCGTCGAGGCCGATCCCGTCGACGGCGAGCAGGTTCGTCAGGTTCGACACCGGCAGCAGGAGCGACGCCGTGTTGGCGAGCCACACGGTCGTGAGCGCGAAGGGCATCGGCGGCAGCCCGACGCGACGCGCGAGCGTGATGACGATCGGGGTGAGGAGCACCGCCGTGGTGTCGATGCTCAGGAAGACCGTGCAGACCACCGCGAGCACGACGACGGCCGCCCAGAGGCCGATCGTGCGCCCGCCGCCGACCCGGGCCGCCAGGTCGGCGAGCCGGTCGAAGACACCGGCGTCGGCCGCGAGCTCCGACACGATCGTCAGCCCGAGCACGAACGCGAGCACCGGGACGACCCGGTCGGCCAGCGCGCCGAGGTCCGAGAGGGGCAGCAGCCCGAGCGCGACGCAGACGGCGCCCACGACGAGCAGCACTCCCCCGATGACGGCCTGGCGCACGGTGTCTCCTCGCTCTGCGGACCGGCAGGGCGACCGGCGGCGCTCCAATGTAGCGGCCGGTAGCGTGGCGGGGACGACCAGGAGGAGGAACCCGTGCGGAAGTTCATGTTCAGCGGTGCGGTGTGGAGTTCGATCATCAGCGGCTACAGCGTCGTGCAGACCACCCGGCAGGGGCCGCGCGACTGGCGCCTGGCCCTCACGTGGATCGCGTGGCTCGCGACGACGATCGTCGCGCTCGGCACGGTCGTCGAGGACGACCGAGCCGTCAAGGCGCGCCAGCGCTAGGACGCACGTCGTGGTCACGACGGTGACCGGACGACGGACGGGAGGCGCGGTACCCACCGGTACCGCGCCTCCCGTCCGTCGTCCCGTGGCGTCGCGACCTGCGGGCGCCCGTGCGGTCGGCGCAGGCTGTCAGCGCGTGCGGTCAGCGCTCGGGCGGGACCTCGTCCGGGCGGATGTCGGACGTCTGGATCGGACCGGTGAACAGCGCGGTGCGCTCGTCGCCCTCGCGGAAGAGCGCAGCGTCCTGCTCCTCGGTGCGGGCGCGGCGCTCGCCGACGCGCTCGGTGCCCTGCGTGACCTGCACCCGCTGACGGGGCAGGGCGTCGGGGTGCTCGCGCTGCACCCACTCGACCATCTCCTCGCGGACGTAGCAGCGCAGGTCGAACAGGCCGCCGGCGTCCGGAGCGGACACCAGGATGCGGACCCGCACGAGCCCGCTCACCGCGTCGGTGACCTGGAGCACCTTGGTCCGACCGTCCCAGATCGTCGAGGTCGACAGGATGCGGTCGAGCTCCCCGCGCATCTCGGTCGGACTGATCCGCCAGTCGAGGTCGAACTCGACCGCGCCCAGCAGCTCGCTGCCGGTGCGGGTCCAGTTCTCGAACGGCGTGGACGTGAAGTAGGTCGACGGGAGCACGAACCGGCGGTCGTCCCACAGGTGCACGACGACGTAGGTCAGGGTGATCTCCTCGATGCGCCCCCACTGCTGCTCGACCACGACGACGTCGTCGACGCGGATCGACCCGGAGAACGCGAGCTGCATGCCGGCGAACACGTTGCCGAGGGTGGACTGCGCCGCGAGACCCGCGACGACGGAGATGAGTCCGGCCGAGGCCAGGACGCTCGCGCCCGCGGCCTCGACCCCGGGGAAGGTCAGCAGGATCGCGCCGACCGCGATGATGACGAGCACGGCGACCGTGAGTCGGCGGATGATGAGGACCTGGGTGCGGATGCGCCGTGCCACCCGGTTGTCGGGGACGTCGACGCGGTAGCGGTGCAGGCCGAGGTCCTCGAGGAAGATGGCGATCTGGCACGCCAGCCAGCAGCCGACGGCGATGGTGGCGATGAGGAAGGCGTGCGAGACCTCGTCGCGCCACGGGTAGGTGTCCTCGTCGTGCGGGATGCTCGTCGTGAAGGCCGTCCAGAGCAGCGCGATGAGCAGGATCGACCGCGCGGGGTGCTTGGTGCGCCGGGACAGGACCGCGGCCCAGCGTTCCCGGCGGGCGATGGTCCGGAGCACGAGGTGCAGGACGAGCGCTGCGGCGGCCGTCACGAGCAGGGCGATCCCGATCGCGACGAGGAGTCGGAGGAGGGTGTCCATCCGTCCATGCTGTCGGACCGGCGTCGGTGGGCGTTCAGCGTCGGCACACCTGTGGTGTCGTTCAGGGTGGGCTCCCGTTCCACCCCGGGCCGTCCACGCATGTAGGTTGGCGCGCATGACAGCGCAGAACGACACGGGTGTTGCGAAGCCCGCGAACGACTTCTCGCACGAGCAGGAGGGCTACCAGCACGGTCTGAAGCCCCGGCAACTGCAGATGATCGCGATCGGTGGGGCCATCGGCACCGGGCTCTTCCTCGGCGCGGGTGGACGCCTGAACACCGCCGGCCCCGCGCTGGCGGTCACCTACCTGATCGCCGGCGTCTTCGCGTTCTTCATCCTGCGCGCGCTGGGCGAGCTCGTCCTGCACCGCCCGTCCTCCGGGTCGTTCATCTCCTACGCCCGCGAGTTCTACGGCGAGAAGTTCGCCTACGCAGCCGGGTGGATGTACTTCCTGAACTGGGCGATGACCTCGATCGTGGACACGACCGCCGTCGCGCTGTACCTCCACTACTGGAGTGCGTTCACCGCGGCACCGCAGTGGCTCCTCGCGCTCATCGCCCTCGTCGTCGTGCTCGCCGCCAACATGGTCGCCGTCAAGGTGTTCGGCGAGCTCGAGTTCTGGTTCGCGCTCATCAAGGTCGCCGCACTCGTCGCGTTCCTCGTGATCGCCCTCGTCTGGCTGATCTTCGCCTTCCCGGTGGAGACCGGCGGCGAGGCGGTCCGCACGGGCTTCTCGATCTGGGCCGACAACGGCGGACTCATCCCGAACGGTGTGCTGCCGGCGGTGCTCGTCGTCCAGGGCGTCGTGTTCGCCTACGCCGCCATCGAGCTCGTCGGCACCGCGTCCGGCGAGACCCAGGACACCGAGAAGGTCATCCCCCGCGCCATCAACTCCGTCGTCTTCCGCATCGCGGTCTTCTACGTCGGGTCGGTCGTCCTGCTCTCCCTCCTCCTGCCGTACACGTCGTACAAGGACGGGCAGAGCCCCTTCGTGACGTTCTTCTCGTCGCTCGGCAACCCGCAGGTCGGCGTCGTCGCCGGGTCGATCATGAACTTCGTGGTGCTCACCGCAGCGCTCTCGTCGCTGAACGCGGGGCTGTACTCCACCGGCCGCGCGCTGCACTCGATGGGCATGAACGGCTCCGCGCCGAAGTGGACCACGAAGATGTCGAAGGGCGGTGTGCCGTACGCCGGCATCCTGCTCACCGCGGCGTTCACCGTCGCGGGCGTCGCCCTCAACTACTTCGTGCCGGCGCAGGCGTTCGAGATCGCGCTGAACGTCGCGAGCCTCGGCATCATCACCGCGTGGGGCACGATCATCCTCTGCCAGATGAAGCTGCGGCAGTGGGCGAAGCAGGGGCTCGCGAAGGAGCCGTCGTTCAAGCTGCCCGGCGCCCCGGTCACCTCGTGGTTGACGCTCGCGTTCCTGGCGTCGGTGGTCGTGCTCATGGCGATCGACTACCC
Organism: Curtobacterium sp. 179-B 9B NHS; assembly: GCF_045370965.1. Lineage (NCBI taxonomy): Bacteria > Bacillati > Actinomycetota > Actinomycetes > Micrococcales > Microbacteriaceae > Curtobacterium > Curtobacterium sp. 179-B 9B NHS. The sequence goes on along the minus strand of NZ_JBIQDQ010000002.1, from coordinate 351,679 downwards.
CGTCGGCACGTACACGATCGCCTCGCTCGTGGTCATCATCCCGCTGCTGATCGTCGGCTGGTTCCTGCAGCGCGACCGCATCCTCCGCATCGCCGCGCTCCGCGAGGGTGTGACCGGGCCGTTCCCGATCGGTGTCCGCGACCCCGCCAACCAGGTCCGCCGCGACGGACAGGACGGGTCGGGCAGCTCCCGCGGCTGATCGCGCCTCCCGGACAGGGTCCGGTGCGCGCCGGTACGATCGGCGCGTGCCGGACCCTTCTGTCTCCCCCACGCTCGACCTCCAGCTCACCTGGCGCGGCACCTTCGGGCGGATCCGGGTCTACGACGACACCGTCCGCGCGGAGACGAGCTTCGAGCGCGACGCACTGACGCAGGTGCCGACTGACCAGGTCACCGGGTGGCGCATCGAGCCGTGCGACTTCGACGCGGTGTGCGTGGAGTTCGTGTGCGAGGACGAGACGTTCCGCGTGCTGCTCGACACCGGCGACGAGCGGGTGGCGCGGCTCGGGCTCGAGCGGACGCTCGGGGCGCCGCTGCCGCCGGCTTCCTGAGCCGTCCGGGTCGCTCGCCGCGCGCGAGACGCCGGCGTCGGCGCGAGACGCCGGCATCAGTGCGAGACGCTTGCATCAGTTCGAGACGCCTGCGTTCGTGCGAGACACCGCAGGCGCCGCGAGACGCCGCCGGATACAGCGGCGTCTCGCCGGCACGGCGGCGTCTCGCCGGCACGGCGGCGTCTCGCCGGGACGGCGGCGTCTCGCCGGCACAGCGGCGGCTCGGCGGGACGGCGGCGGCTCACGAGCGCATGGTGACCACGGACGGACGGGAGGCGCGGTACCAGCCGGCACCGCGCCTCCCGTCCGTCAGGTGGCCACTCGGACCGCGTCAGACCAGCAGCAGGATCCCCGCGACCACGGCGGCGAGGGCGATCGCGAAGGCGATGAGCAGCAGCACCAGGTGCACCGTGTAGAACGTCGTCGGCTTGCCGGCCGCGTCGCGCGCCCGGCTGTCCTTCGCGACCCGCTGGAAGAAGCGCGGCCAGGTCACGAGGTTGAACACGGCGGCGAGGAACAGGACGATGGCGGCGAAGACGGTCACCCGACGAGTCTAGACAGCGACGCGATCCCGGCTCGTGACCGGAGCGTGAGCCCGGGGGTGCTCGGCCGCCCCCAACGCGGCCGAGACCTCCCCGGCGTGCCGACGACGAGGGACCCCGCCGTGTAGCACGTGCTACAGACCCTACACGGAAGCACGCGGCAACGTCGAGCGCTGCTCGGGAACGTGATCCGACCGATGCAGACGAGCAGGACTCAGACGGAGTCGCGAGCAGGCGCGAGCGCTTCGTCGAGCGCGGACTCCGCCTCGGCGAGCACGATGCGCTCGTCGGCGTCCAGCGGTCGGCGCGAGCGGCGGGCACCGTCGTTGATCTCCACGATGGTCCGGCTGAGCCGCGTCGCGGTGTCCTCGGTCGCCGGGTAGGCGTTGTCGGTACCGATGCGGGCGTGCAGCGGCTCGAGGGCGGCCAGGGCGGCGTCCAGGCGGCGCGCACGGCGTCGACGGGAGAGCTGGTGGCCGATGACCAGCAGCAGCATCCCCGAGGCCATGCAGAGCACCGCGCCGGGCGTCGTGACGTCGTACGGCGGGGTGAGCGCGCGGGTGACGTCGAGGCGACCGACCACGTGTGCGACGTCCATCACGGCGACGACGACCATCCGCACGACACCGAGGACCCCGCCGAGCACGATCACCCACAGCCCGACGAGGTCCGCCGCCGTCCGGGCCTCCCGCAGGCGCATGATGCAGATCACACCGGTGGCGCCGACCGCGGTGCCGAGGTAGGTCGTCTGCGCGATCGAGTAGACGGCCGCGGCGGGCTGGTGCCCCGCGACGAGCATGAACGTCGTCGTGGTCGGCGGCTGGTCGAGCGCGAGGAACGCCGCCACGACCACCACCACGACGACCACGAACGCGACGATGATGGCGGTCCGCAGCCACCGCCACGCTGCGCCGACGGCCTTCGCGACGCCCCAGAGGAGCGTGCTCGTCCCGGCGATCATCAGGCAGTCGCTGACGACCGTGACGACGTTGCGGCCACCGACGAGCGGGTCGAGCCAGCGGTACAGCGGATCGACGTTCGTGACGATCGTCGCGGTGAACAGCAGGAACGTCACCGCGAGCGTCCGGTCCTGCCCCCGCTGCAGTCGGAACAGCACCACCGTCCCGACGACGAGGACCACCGCCATCGTGACGGAGACGATCACCCGAAGACCCCGCGGAAGGCGCTCGGACGACCTCGGTTCGACCGGATGAGGGCGGCGAGGCGGTCGGCGAAGAGCTCGGCCTCGTGCTCGTAGGTGTTCGAGAACAGCCCGCGCGCGAGTGCTCGCTCCACCTTGTACTCGGGGACGTCCGGGATCACGTCGCGCACGTAGGCCGACTGTGCCGCGTGCTCCGAGTGCCGGTGCAGCACGTGCCCGAGCTCGTGGCCGATGACGAACGACCGGAACGTCGCCGAGTTCGTCGGGGAGATCATCACGAGGTGCTGGTGCTCGAGCGTCGCCACGAACCCGCAGACCGGCTCGGCGCTGAGGAACGACTCCTCGCGCACGACGACCGGCTTGCCGACGTGGTCGGCGGCAGCGGCGACGGCCTGGTCGATGTCCGACCAGCCCTCGGCTGCCCCGCGGGCCCAGAAGGCCTCGACCGAGGGGTCCGTCACGCCACACCCCCTCGTGCCGACTCCTCCTCGAGCACCTGGGCGATGCGCCGCAGGGCCTCGGGTGAGAGCTCCCCCGGGAACGTCCGCGCGGCGAAGCCGCTCACCCGTGCCGACCGCAGCGCACGGACGAGCGCGATCTGGGCGCCGATCCGTTCGGGCACCGCACTGTCCTCGAGCAGGAAGCGTTCGTCGACCTCGAAGAACCCGGCGAGCAGGCGCAGGAGGTCGGTGTCCCGGTTGCGTCGGCCGTCGCCGGAGAGCATGTACGTCCACTTGGCGCGGGAGAGCGAACCGCCCTGCGCCGCGACGTACTCCTCGATCGCCGCGAAGGGCACGGGAGCGCCGCGCTGCGACTCCTCGAAGTCGAGCAACAGGTTGAGTCGACGAGCGAGCTCGGCAGCGTCGAGCGCGCCGCCCCTGGGATCCACGGTCGTCATGTCGATCGGACCCCTCCCCAGTCGTCGGCTGTGCACGCCATGGTAGCGCGGGCCGCCGACGGCGCGCGGCTACCCTCGAGCACGTGCCCCGCCACTTCCCGTCGACCATCGCCGGCACCGTCGAGCACGAGATCGTCGTCACGAGGTCGCGGTTCGTCACCACGGTCGTCCCCGTCAGCGGGGTCGAGGACGCGGAGCGCGCCGTCGCCGAGGTCCGCCGCCGGTACTGCGACGCCCGGCACAACTGCTCCGCGATGGTCACGGGGGTGCTCGGCGACCAGGCACGGTCCTCCGACGACGGGGAGCCGTCCGGGACCGCCGGGGTCCCCATGCTCGAGGTCCTGCGTCGCCGCGACCTGACCGACGTGGTCGCCGTCGTGACCCGGTACTTCGGTGGGGTGAAGCTCGGTGCGGGCGGACTCGTCCGCGCGTACTCGACCTCGGTGTCCGAGACGCTGGACCGCGCCACGACGCTGCAGCGCGTCGAGCTGACCCGCGTCGACGTCACCGCGCCCCACGCGGACGCCGGCCGCATCGACAACGTGCTGCGGCAGTGGGTGCAGCAGCACGGAGCGACCTTCGACCCACCGACCTACGGCAGCACCGTCGGGTTCACGCTCTGGGTCCCCGAGGACGCGCTCGACGTCCTGGGCGCCGAGCTCGCGGCGGCGACGGGCGGTGCCCTCGCACCCCTCGTCGGCGGGACGCGCGTGGTCGACCTCCCGACCACCTGAGGCCGCCCCGGGGCGGACTCGAGAGCACGTCCGAGATCCTGGTCGCGGATCTGCGCCCCGACTGCAGTCCGCGCGTGTCGCCCTCCGGGGCCGCCGACCGGACCGTCCCGGGGAACGAAGAAGGCCCGGTCGGAGTGATCCGACCGGGCCTTGCGGTGCGCCCCCTCGGACTTGAACCGAGAACCCACTGATTAAGAGTCAGTTGCTCTGCCAATTGAGCTAGAGGCGCATGGTGTTCAGTTGTCTGTCGCTCTCGCACTTCCGTGCTGCAACGGGAAACAACATTAGCATGACTTTCGCGTGCCCACGACCACTCGGGCGCCGCGACCGAACAGGAGCACCATGACCGACCGTCTCGCAGCCGGCGACACCGCCCCCGACTTCACCCTCCCGGACCAGGACGGCGCGCAGCACAGCCTCGCGGACCTGCGGGGTCGCAAGGTGATCGTGTACTTCTACCCGGCGGCGTCGACCCCCGGGTGCACGACCGAGGCCTGCGACTTCCGCGACAACATGTCGTCGCTCCAGGCAGCCGGCTACGAGGTCCTGGGCATCTCGAAGGACGAGCCCGCGAAGCTCAAGACCTTCCAGCACGAGCAGGCGCTGACCTTCCCGCTCCTCAGCGACCCGGACCTGGCGGTGCACCGGGCGTACGCCGCGTGGGGCGAGAAGAACAACTACGGGAAGATCGTCACCGGCACGATCCGGTCGACGATCGTCGTCGGCGAGGACGGCGTCGTGCAGCTGCCGCTCTACAACGTGAAGGCGACCGGGCACGTGGCGAGCCTGCGGAAGAAGCTCGGCCTGGTCTGAGACCCGGCGGCGTCACGGACGGGAGGCGCGCTGCCAGCTGGCAGCGCGCCTCCCGTGCGTCGGCACGTCCCGTTGAGCGGGGCGCGCTCTCGTCCGTCCCGGGGTCGCGGCTACTCGTCGCGAGCGTCGCGTGGGACGAGCCACCCCGTCACGGCACGCGAGAGCACCAGGGTGAGCCCGAGCAGCGCGGGGATCAGGAGGGCCCAGCCGACCCAGGCGACCCGGAACACGCCCTGGAACGCACCGATGGCCAGGGCGCCCTGCATCACCTGCCACACGAGGATGCCGGCGCGGACCCACGCCCGACGGTTGCGCAGCCCGACGACCAGCGAGACCAGCCACAGCGCGGCGACCGCGCAGAGCAGGGTGAGCGCGACGGCCGAGGCGATGCTCGACGACGGGGCGACGATCGACTCCACGAGCAGCACGACGGTCGTGACGACGAGCGCGAGGGCCTCGAGCCCCACCACGACGAGCAGGGTCGTGACGGCCGGCGGGCGGCCCGGGACGTGGTCCGGAGCGGTCGGGGTGGTGTCGGGCACAGCAAGCCTCCAGCATCGGGACCCTTGATTTGGTCATCCCAGTATGGAACGATATTCGAGGTCGTTTGGACGGCACGATGTGGTGTGCGTCTCCCGCGGTTCGACGCTTCTCCCCCGAGCGTCCAGCGGGCGTCAGACTCGCTCCCAGCGGAAGCCTCCCCCACAGGTTCCCCTCGTGCCCTGTGCATGCCAGCGTTCCGATCCCCGAGCCGCGGCCCCGGCCTGCCGTTCGAGCATCGACATCAAGGAGCACCACACATGGACTGGCGTGACCAGGCAGCCTGCCTCACCGCGGACCCCGAGCTCTTCTTCCCCGTTGGGAACACCGGACCGGCCGTCGACCAGATCGAGAAGGCGAAGTCGGTGTGCGCGCGGTGCACCGTGACCGAGATGTGCCTGCAGTACGCCCTCGAGAACAACCAGGACTCCGGTGTCTGGGGCGGCCTGAGCGAGGACGAGCGTCGTGCGCTGAAGCGCCGCGCTGCCCGCGCCCGCCGCGCCTCCTGACGCAGCGCTCCTGACACCACGACGCCCGTCGCTCCCCCGGGAGCGACGGGCGTCGTCGTGCGCGCGGGCGTCGCAGGCGTGCGGTGCCGCCCGGGGTCGCCCGCAGGACGACCGCCGTCGCCCGCCGTTGCCGTGGGACGGCCGCACAACCGGAAGCACCTCGCACCACGGATACCCGCGGCGCGAGGTGCTTCCGGTTGTGCACGGGCAACGGACGCCACACGAACACGCCCGCGACGCGTCGGCCTAGGCGGCGCCGGCGGCCGTCAGCCAGCGGAACGGGATCGTGATCGTGACCTCGGTCCCGCTGCCGGTGAGCGTGTGCCAGTCGATCGTGCCGCCGAGCTCGCCCTGGATGAGCGTGCGGACGATCTGCGTGCCGAGACCCGAGCCGACCTTGCCCTCGGGCAGGCCCACACCGTTGTCACGGACCTCGATGTCGAGGTGGTCGTCGGCGCGGTTCGCGACGATCTCGACCTCGCCGTCGCGCCCGTCGAGCCCGTGCTCCACGGCGTTCGTGACGAGCTCGGTGAGCCCGAGCGCGAGAGGCGTCGCGGCCTCGGAGGGCAGCACGCCGAACTCGCCGGTCTTCTTCGGGCGGACGGTGGTGTTGTGCGACGCGGCGACCTCGGTCACGAGCTTGAGCACCGAGTCGAACACCTCGTCGAAGTCGACGTTCTGGCTGAGACCGGTCGACAGGGTGTCGTGCACGACGGCGATCGCGGCGACACGGCGCATCGCGTTCTGCAGTGACGTGCGGGCCTCGTCGGAGTGGGTCCGTCGGGCCTGGATCCGCAGCAGCGACGCGACCGTCTGCAGGTTGTTCTTCACCCGGTGGTGGATCTCACGGATCGTCGCGTCCTTGGTGATGAGCTCACGCTCCTGGTGCCGCAGCTCGGTGACGTCGCGGCAGAGCACGATGGCGCCGATGCGCTCCCCGTGGTCACGCAGCGGGATCGACCGGAGTGACACCGTCACGCCCTTCGCCTCGACGTCGGCGCGCCACGGCGCACGACCGGTCACGACGAGCGGGAGGGACTCGTCCACGTCGAGCTTCGAGCCGATGAGCTCGGTGGTCACCTCGGCGAGGGACTTCCGCTCGAGCTCCCCCTCGAAGCCCATGCGGTTGAACGCGCTCAGGCCGTTCGGGCTCGCGAAGGTCACGGTGCCGTTCGTGTCGAGGCGGAGCAGACCGTCGCTCGCGCGGGGCGCACCACGGCGCGGACCAGCCGGCGCCCCGAGGTCCGGGAAGTCACCGGTCGCGATCATGCCGAACAGGTCGTTCGCGCTCGCGGTGAAGTTCAGCTCCTGGCGGCTCGGCGTCCGCATCTCGTCCTGGTTCGAGTGCCGGGTGACCACCGCGATCGGACGGTCGGTCGTCTCGGTGCTGTTCGTCGTCAGCCGGCGGAGCACGGGGATCGCACGCACCCGGGTCGGCGTGTCCTCGTACCAGTCCGGCTCGGCCGAGTCGACGACCGTGGCACTCGCGAAGCACTGGGTGACCTGGTCGCGCCACTCCTCACGCATCTCCTGCCCGACGATGTCGCGGTAGAACAGGGTCGCCGCCGAGCTCGGACGCGCGTGCGCCACGGCCATGAACGAGCCGTCCACGGCCGTCGGCACCCACAGCACCATGTCCGCGAAGGAGAGGTCGGCGAGGAGCTGCCAGTCCCCCACGAGCAGGTGGAGCCACTCCACGTCCGCTTCCGAGGACCGGCCTTGCGCGAGGACGAGATCACTGAGGGTCGACACCCGGCAAGTCTAGGTGCGCCCGTCTGTGGAGAACGACGCCCCTCCACAAGCACGATGACGTCGGTATTTCACATGCGCCATTCGTCCGTACGCTCGGGACCGGAGGGGACATGGCGGCAGGAGAAGCGCGTCCGATCACGGCGGACGACCAGAGCGGACCGGTACCGCGGACGCTCGCCCCGGTGACCGGGACGACACCGAGGAGCGAGTCCGAGCACCGGGAGCTCGTGGCGGCGGGCAGGGACCACCCCGACGTCGCGGACGGCGCCGAGACCGGGACGTCGTCCGGGACCACGACCACGACGGCGACACCGGACGTCGCCGACACGGCGCGGGCACTCGGGCTGTGCGTCGTCGAGGTCCTGACCGGTGGGCGCGAGGTCGACAGCATCGCGCGCTGGATCACCGAGGACGTGCAGCGGCACCTGCTGCAGCGTGCCGCCCTCGGCGCTCGAGCGCGGTCGATCGGGAGACGGTCCCGCGCCCGCCCGATCCTCCAGGTCGGGAGCGTCCGGGTCTGCGAGCCGGCGCCCGGCGTCGCGGAGGCAGCCGTGGTGGTGCACACGCGCAGCCACGCGCGTGCCGTCGCGCTCCGGCTCGAGCTGCGGCAGGGGCGCTGGCGAGCGACCGCGATCGGGGTGCTCTGATCCCGCGCCGGGGACACGACGGACGGGAGGCGCGGTGCCGTCCGGCACCGCGCCTCCCGTCCGTCGTCGCGGGGCGTCAGCCCTTCTTGGCGGCCTGACGACGCTCCGCGCGGTTCCCCGCGGCGGCCTGTCCGGAGGCGGTCGCCGCGTTGCCGAACGCCGACCCCTGCTCCGGGCCGGCGGCCTCTGCCTCGGCCTCGGCCTGCGCGCGCTGCGCGCGAGCGGTGGCGGCCTGCTCCAGGCGTCCGCGCTCGTCGCGCACCTCGACCTCGCCGTCGATCGACGGCGCCGAGTACTCGAGGCCGGTGGCCTCGGACTCCCCGAGCCCCTTCGCCTCGATGACCGCGTTGTCGCCGTCCGACTGCACCTGGACCTCGAGGTTGAACAGGTACCCGACCGACTCCTCGCGGATCTGGCCCATCATGCTCTGGAAGAGCGCGTAGCCCTCGCGCTGGTACTCGACCAGCGGGTCGCGCTGTGCCATCGCGCGGAGGCCGATGCCGTCCTTGAGGTAGTCCATCTCGTACAGGTGGTCCCGCCAACGGCGGTCGATCACCGAGAGGACGACGCGGCGCTCGAGCTCGCGCATGGCCTCGTCACCGAGGAGCTCCTCACGCTGCTGGTACGCGAGCTTGGCGTCGGACAGGATCTCGCGTGCCAGGAACTCGCGCGTCGCCTTGCCCTTCGAACCGGCCTCGGTGATGACCTCGTCGATGGAGATCGAGATCGGGTACAGCGTGCCGAGCTCGGTCCACATCGCGTCGAGGTCCCAGTCGTCCGGGGAGCCCTCACCGGTGTGCGTGTCGATGACGTCGTCGATCACGGCCTTGAGGAACGACTGCGCACGGTCGTTGATGTCGTCACCCTCGAGGATGTGACGGCGGTCGCTGTAGATCGCCTCGCGCTGGCGGTTCAGGACGTCGTCGTACTTCAGGACGTTCTTGCGGATCTCCGCGTTGCGGCCCTCGACCTGCGCCTGGGCGGACCGGATCGCCCGGCTGACCAGCTTGTTCTCGATCGCCATGTCGTCCGGCACGTTCGAGCGGCCCATCAGGCTCTCGGCCGCACCGGAGTTGAACAGGCGCATCAGGTCGTCGGTCAGCGACAGGTAGAAGCGGCTCTCGCCCGGGTCGCCCTGACGACCGGAACGACCTCGGAGCTGGTTGTCGATGCGGCGCGACTCGTGGCGCTCCGTACCGAGGACGTACAGACCGCCGGCGTCGCGGACCTTGTCGGCCTCTTCCTTGATCTCGGCCTTGACGCGGGCGAAGACGTCGTCCCAGGCGGCCTCGTACTCCTCCGGCGTCTCCGTCGGGGACAGGCCCTTGGCGTGCATCTCCTGCACGGCCAGGAACTCGGAGTTGCCGCCGAGCATGATGTCGGTACCGCGGCCGGCCATGTTCGTGGCGACCGTGACGGCCCCGAGTCGACCGGCCTGCGCGACGATCGCGGCTTCGCGGGCGTGGTTCTTCGCGTTGAGGACCTCGTGCTTGACGCCCTTCTTCGCGAGGAGCTTCGACAGGTACTCGGACTTCTCGACGCTCGTGGTGCCCACGAGGACCGGCTGGCCCTTCTCGTGGCGCTCGGCGATGTCGACGGCGACCTGCTCGAACTTCGCCTTCTCGTTCTTGTAGACGAGGTCGGTCTGGTCGATGCGCTGCATCGGCTTGTTCGTCGGGATGGGGACCACGCCGAGCTTGTAGGTCGACATGAACTCGGCCGCCTCGGTCTCGGCGGTACCGGTCATGCCGGAGAGCTTCTGGTACAGGCGGAAGTAGTTCTGCAGCGTGACGGTCGCGAGGGTCTGGTTCTCGGCCTTGACCTCGACGCCCTCCTTCGCCTCGATCGCCTGGTGGATGCCCTCGTTGTAGCGCCGGCCCATGAGGATGCGACCGGTGTGCTCGTCGACGATGAGCACCTCGCCGTTCATCACGACGTAGTCCTTGTCCTTCTTGAACAGGGCCACGGCCTTGATCGAGTTGTTCAGGAAGGAGATGAGCGGGGTGTTCGCCGACTCGTAGAGGTTGTCGATGCCGAGGTAGTCCTCGACCTTCTCGATGCCGGGCTCGAGCACGCCGACCGTGCGCTTCTTCTCGTCGACCTCGTAGTCCTCGCCCGGGATCAGGCGGGTGGCGATCGACGCGAACTCGGTGAACCAGCGGTTCGCCTCGCCCGAGGACGGCCCCGAGATGATGAGCGGCGTGCGGGCCTCGTCGATGAGGATCGAGTCGACCTCGTCCACGATCGCGAAGTAGTGGCCGCGCTGCACCATGTCGGAGGCCTGCCACGCCATGTTGTCGCGCAGGTAGTCGAAGCCGAACTCGTTGTTCGTGCCGTAGGTGATGTCGGCCGCGTACTGCTCGCGGCGCTCGGCCGGCGACTGGTTCGCGATGATGCAGCCGGTGGTCATGCCGAGCGCACGGAAGACGCGCCCCATGATCTCGGACTGGTACGACGCGAGGAAGTCGTTGACCGTGATGACGTGCACGCCGCGCGACGGGATCGCGTTGAGGTAGGCGGCGGTCGTCGCGACGAGGGTCTTGCCCTCACCGGTCTTCATCTCGGCGATGTTGCCGAGGTGCAGGGCCGCGCCGCCCATGAGCTGCACGTCGAAGTGCCGCATGCCGAGGGTGCGCTTGGCTGCCTCGCGCACGGCGGCGAACGCCTCCGGCAGGAGGTCGTCGAGGGACTCCCCGTTGGCGTACCGCTCGCGGAGCTCCTTCGTCTCGTCCTGGAGCTCCTCGTCGGTGAGGCTCGCGAAGTCGTCCTCGAGGTCGTTGATGGCCGAGGCGTACGCCTTCAGCCGTCGGAGGGTCCGTCCTTCGCCGATGCGGAGGACCTTCTCCAGCACGTTTGCCACGTGAGCTCCTTACGGGGTCGTCGCGCGCGACCTGCGCGATCCGAACAGCCAGTCATGCTAGCAACCCGCCGGAGCGCTGCGCTGGGAGACGGGCGTTGCACCGAGCAGGGACGGCCGACGAGGGCAGCGGGTGCGAACGGTCCGACGAGGACCGCACGCACCCGCTGGACGGCGACGGTGCGCTACGCGACGGCCGCTGACCCGGCGGCGTCCGCGTCGGCGGTGCTGCCGTCCGCGCTCCCGTCGTCGATGCCGATCACGCCGTAGTCCCAGCCCTTGCGGCGGTAGACGACGCTCGGGCGCCGGGTCTCGGCGTCGACGAAGAGGTAGAAGTCGTGCCCGACCAGCTCCATGCGGTAGAGCGCGTCGTCGAGGGTCATCGGGGCCTCGGTGAAGACCTTCTGCCGGATGACCACGGGCGAGTACGGCTCGACGTCCTCGTCGTGCGACTCCTCGACCACGGCGACGACACCGGTCGCGACGGTCTCGATGAGCCGCCCGTCGGCCGGCGTGACATCCATGTGCTCGAACCCGGTGCCGGCGGCCTCGGCCACGGAGGTCGGGCGGTGGCGACCGCGGTGCACCTTGCGGCGGTCACGTGCCCGACGCAGGCGCTCGGTGATGCGGGCGAAGGCGAGGTCGAACGCCGCGTACTTGTCCGAGGCGGCGGACTCGGCCCGCACGAGGGGCCCGGGGCCGATCAGGGTGAGTTCGACGCGGTCCTCGCCCTGGGCGCCGCCGGCCTTCTCGTTGTGGCGGCTGAGGCGCACCTCGAAGGCGAGGGCGCGGTCGGCGAGCACGTCGATCTTCTCGGACTTCTGTTCCACGTAGGTGCGGAATCGATCGGTGACCCCGACGTTCCGGCCCGTGATCGTCACGTCCATGTGGCGGCTCCCATCCGTACTTCGGCGCGTCGCCTCCATCCGGCGATCCCGAACGCCTTGCCGCGAGGCTAGACCCCCGGCCCGAGCGGCGTCACCACCCGCCGGCGGGTCGCGCCGGACACCCACCGGACGCTCAGGCGTCGCCGGGCGGCCACCCGGCGTCCACCCGGCCGACCAGCCGCCGCACCCGCGGGGCCGGTGCACGAACCGTCCTGGTGCGGCCCGAGAGGTCACTCCTCGACCTCGGCGAGCGCGACGCACCGCACCACGCGACCCCCGGCCGCACGGACCGCGCGGACCGCCTCGGCCATGGTGACGCCGGTCGTGACCACGTCGTCGACCACCACGACGTCCCGACCCGCGACGTGCGCCGCACGGAGCGTGCCCACCGTCGCCTCGACCCGTTCGAGTGCCGTCCGCTCCTTCTGGCCGTGCGCGACGCGCTTCGTGGCCCGGGAGCCGGGCCGGTCCGCGGGGACCCGCCCCCGGACTCGCCGGAGCGCCCGGCGCGGCGCGCGACGGGGCCGCCCACGCGCAGCACCCGCGCGGCGGAGCAGCAGGACGACCGGGTCGAACCCCCGTCGCCGCGCCCCGGCAGGCGACGGCGGCACACGGACGAGCAGCGCTCCCGGGACGTCGGCCAGGGCCCGGTCGACGAGCGCGCAGAACCGTGGCGCGAGCACCGGCACGAGGTCCGTCCGGCCACGGAGCTTCAGCTCGAGGACGAGAGCCCGCACGGTGTCCCGGTAGGCGAAGGCCGCGTCGAGTCGGACACCCGCGACCAGCCGGCGTCGCTGCGGCTCGGCGTCGAGTGCGTCACGGCAGGGCCGGCAGACCGCCCGGTCCGGCGCACCGCACCCGACGCAGGCCACGGGGAGCACGAGTCCGAGCACCGCGGCGACGGCGTCCGACCAGGCAGACGGTGCGGTGGCAGGGGCGGTGGGAGGGGCGCCGGCAGCGCGGGTGCGCCGGCGGCGCGGGTCGGTCCTGGACACGGGTCGATCGTGGCGCCCGGCACACCGCCGAGGTGGGCCGTCGCGGCGGACGGTGGACGAGCCTCCAGGCCGCGCCGCGTGTGCAGGAACGGCCGCGCCGCGCGTGCAGGGGCGGCCGCGCCGCAGGAGCGGCGCGTGCCGCGTCAGCGCTGGGTACCGAGCACGTCCGCGGTGACCCCCGTGGTGTCCCAGCGGCCGCCGGTGGACTGCAGGACCGTGCCGTCCGCCATGCGCAGCAGGACCGATCCGCCGCTGCCGCCCGCCACCGAGGACGCCGTCCCGTCCGGCTTCGGCAACGTCGTCGACTGGCCGCCGACCGTCGACCGGACGACCTCGGGGCCGGCCTCCGTCTGCCCGACCGACACGACGTCGCTGTCGTTCACCCAGGCCGCACCGACGGCGTCACCCGTGGTCGCCTGCACGCGCACCGGTGAGCCGAGGCCCGTCGGCGTGCGGTCGCTGCCGCGGACGATCGCCATCACGTACAGGGCGGGCCCGTCGCCCGTCTCGATGAGGGCGAGCGCCCGTGTGGAGTCGCGGGAGACCTGGAACGAGACGAGCCGGCCGCGCGGCAGCGTCGTGGCGACCTCGTGCGGGTCGCCACCCAGTCCGTAGGCCGTCACCCGGCTCGTGTCGTCACCGCTGCCGACCCAGACGAAGCCGAGGTCGTCGAGCGTCGGCGGGACCAGTCCGTCGGTCGCGTCGATGCGCAGCGCGTCCCGACCGCGGACCACGACCACGCCGCTGGCGTTGCCCACCGCGGCGACCGTGCCGGACGTGGAGAGCGAGAACGACTCCGGGTCGAGGGAGGCGATCGTCGTGCTCGCGTCGCCGCCGAGGGCCGCGATCCGACCGCTGCCCGTCGCGTACCCGACCTCGTCGTCGCGGTCGACGAGCGGTCGCGGGTCGACGTCGGGGTTGAGACGCGCCGTCGCGTCCTGCTGCTCCGGCTCGGCGAAGGTCGCCCCCTCGATGGTGATCGAGACGGACGACACCGAGGCGACCGACGCGAGCGAGCGGGTCAGCTGCTCGCGCATGCGCGCCTTGTCCTCGCCGCTCGAACCGAGGGCGTCGCGCGACAGGTCGACGAGCGCGGAGCCGTTCTCGATCGTGACCGCGTTGAGCGAGAGCTGCGTCCCCTCCGGGAAGGCCGACACGACGGCGCCCTTGAGCCAGTCGGACGGCCCGGCCAGCAGCGCACTGGCGATGCGGGTGCTCGTGGACGACCGGGCGAGGAACCACCGTTCGTCGGGCACCAGGTAGCGGTACGTCGGGTCGAAGAAGTAGAGCGCGTGCTGCTGGAACTGCGACTCGAAGCTCACCGGCGTGAGGATGATCCCGTCCGGGGCGTAGGCGATCCGCCACTCCCCGTCCTCGCGGACGAACTGGAACGTCAGGGTCGACGTCGTCGGCCGGACCGCCTGGGTGTACTCGCCGTCGGCGTCGACGGTCGCACTGGCGGTCAGCGTGTAGGTGAGCTCACGGTCGGCGACCCGCTCGACCGCGCCGCTGCCCTGCAGGACGGTGACGCCGCGGCGCGGGTTCCACTTCTCGGCGAACCCCGTGGCGAGGAACTCGCGGGCGGTGCCGTAGTCGTCCTGCGCGCCGGTGCCGGCGGCGACGAAGCCGCGCAGGATCGCGGTCTGGTCCATGCCGGCGACCGGTCGGTCCGGGCGGAGCTCGAAGCCGGAGATCGCCTCGTCCTTCACCGACTGCCCGGTGCGCACGCCGCCACCCGTCGGGATCGCCGCGCACGCCGAGAGGGCGACCACGGAGAGCGCCGCGAGCGTCACCACCACCAGGGTCCGGAGTCGTGCGCGCATCAGTCCTCCCCCCGGACGGCGCGGGGGCCGTCGTAGGTCTCGTCGAGTTCGGGCAGCGGGATGGCGGAGGTCGCGGTGCCGAGCGACTCGCCACGCGGCAGGGTCAGCACGAACGTCGAGCCCTCGGCGGGGCGCGACCACACGTCGATCCGACCGCCGTGCAGGTTCGCGTCCCCGAGGGAGATCGCGAGACCGAGGCCGGTGCCGCCGATGGTGCGCTTGCGGCTCGGGTCGGCGCGCCAGAAGCGGTCGAACACCCGCGCTGCGTCCTCCGGTGGCATCCCGACGCCCTGGTCACGGACCGCGATCGCCACGGACCGGGAGTCGCTGTCGACGACGACCTGGACGGGCTTCGCGTCACCGTGCTCGACCGCGTTGCCGACCAGGTTCCGCAGGATCCGCCGGATGCGCTTCGCGTCGAGCTGCATCGTGGTGTGGCCGCCGGGGGTGACGAGCTGCAGGTCGACGCCGGCGCGGTCGGCGAGCGGGCGGAACTCCTCGACGATGTCGGCGGCGAGCGCGGCGGGCACGACGGGTTCGGTGTCGAGCTGCACCGCCTGGGCGTCGTACCGGGAGATCTCGAGCAGGTCGGCCAGCAGCAGTTCGAAGCGCTCGACCTGTGCGTGCAGGAGCTCGGCGGACCGGCTCACCGACGGCTCGAAGGCGTGCCGCGAGTCGTAGAGCATGTCGCCCGCGAGCCGGATCGTGGTCAACGGCGTGCGGAGCTCGTGGGACACGTCGGACACGAAGCGCTGCTGCACGCGGGAGAGCTCGGCGAGCTGGGTGATCTGCCGGCTGACCGCGTCGGCCATGTCGTTGAAGCTGCGCGCGAGGATCGCGATGTCGTCGTGGCCCCGGACCGGGATGCGCTCGTCGAGCCGGCCGGCGGCGATCTTGCGACTCGTCTCGGCGGCACCGCGGATCGGCACGACGACGAGCCGCACCACGAGCGAGGTGACGAGCGCGATGAGGACGATCAGTGCGACGCCGCCGACCGACAGCGTCTGTGACACGAAGTCGAGGGTCTGCTGCGCGTCGGACAGGTCGTACACGATGTAGAGCTCGTACTGTCCGGCGCTCGGGACCTGCAGGACGGACCCGACGGCCAAGCCCGGCTCGCGCCGTCCGTCGTCGTCGAGCTGCACGGGCTGCAGGCTCAGTCGCCCGGTGTCCTTCCCGACCTCGCGCCGGAGCTCGTCGGTGATGACGGCGTCCGGGAAGCCCGGGCTCGCCAAGGTCTGCAACGTCTGCGGCGTCGACTGCCCCGGCGTCCGCTCGATGGCGATGCTCGTGCCGCCCGGGCTCGTCGTGTTCGACAGGATCGCCTGCTGCGCCTCGCTCTGCAGGGTCTCCAGCTCGGTCTGGTTGTTGTCCTCGGCCGCGGTCGCCGCGTCGAAGATGCCCTGCGCGACGATCGTCGCCCGGGCCGACTCGGACTCGATCTGGTCGCGGCGCTGCGCGTAGACGTTGTTCGAGATGCTGATCATGACCGCGGTGCCGATGACGGCGACCGCGAGGCCGGTCGTCGCGACGGTGATCGCGACGCTGCGCACCATGAGCGACCGGCGCCACAGCCAGGCGACCGCGTACCACCCGCGACGGAGCCAGCGGCGGAGCCGACGCCGCACACGGGCGGCGCGACCGGGGAACCCGCGGCCGGCCCGCGGTGCGCCCCCGCCCGCCGCGGTCCCGGACGACGCCGACGGCACGGTGCTCAGGCTCCTCCGGCCCGGTAGCCGACACCGCGGACGGTGGTGACGATCTTCGGGTTGTCCGGGTCGTGCTCGATCTTCGCGCGGAGCCGCTGCACGTGGACGTTCACGAGCCGGGTGTCCGCCTTGTAGTGGTAGCCCCAGACCTGGTCGAGGAGCATCTCGCGGGTGAAGACCTGGTTCGGCTTCTCGGCGAGCGCGCGGAGCAGGTCGAACTCGAGCGGGGTGAGCGCGATCACCGTGTCGCCGCGACGGACCTCGTGCGCGGCGACGTCGACGGTCAGGTCGCCCGCGTGCAGCACCGACGCGTCCCCCGCCGTCGGCCGCAGCCGCGTCTTGATGCGCGCGACGAGCTCCTTCGGGTTGAACGGCTTGACGACGTAGTCGTCGGCACCGTTCTCGAGGCCGGCGACGACGTCGGCGGTGTCGCCCTTCGCCGTCAGCATGATGATCGGGGTGCCGCTGTCCGCGCGGATCCGCTTGCAGACCTCGATGCCGTCGATCCCCGGCAGCATGACGTCGAGCAGCACGAGGTCGGGCTTCGTGCTGTGGAACGTCTCGACGGCGTCGTTGCCGTCGGCGCTGAACTCCGGGTCGTACCCCTCGGAACGGAGGACGATGCCGATCATCTCGGCGAGGGCCTGGTCGTCGTCGACGACGAGGATGCGCGGTGTCATGTGCATGGACTCCGTGGGACGGGCGGCGGTGCCGAGAGCCGGCACCCACAGTCACGATAGCCGAGCACCCGTCGCACCGGGATCTTGCGACAGTATGGGTGCACGGTCGTGCGTTCCGCTGCGCGACACGAGCACGACGAGGGGGCGGCGATGGCCGACTGGCAGGTTCCGGGATCCGGTGGGGGCGAGGACCGGACGGGAGGCCCGTCCCACCCCGCAGGGCAGCCGTCGTCCGCCGGGTGGTCGGGGCAGCAGCCGTGGCCGGCCCAGCAGGGCTGGCAGCAGCACGCCGGCCCCGGGCGTCCCGGTCCCGGTCCGCAGCGACCGCCGGCGCAGCGCCCGGTCGTCCCGCTCCGTCCGCTCGGCCTGGGCGACGTGCTCGCGGGGGCGTTCACGGTGTTCCGGCGGAACGCGCGCGTCCTGCTCCTCTGGAGCCTGCTGCTCAGCGGTGTGCTCGGGCTCCTCGCGACGCTGGCGAGCACCTTCGGGCAGCAGTCGCTGCAGGCGCGCATGTCGTCGGCGGTCGAGGCCGGCGGGAGCGGCGCGGGGGACGTCGTCGCCGGGTCCGTGACCCTCTTCCTCGTGCTCTCGGTCGGGCTGCCCTTCCTGGCCTACCTGGGCCGGGCCTTCCTCGTCGCGCCGGTCGCGGCGGACACCGGGCAGCGCGTGCTCGGGCGCCGCGCGAGCTTCCGCGGCCTCTGGGCGCTCCTCGCCGGTCGGCGGTGGCCGGTCCTCGCGTGGATCCTGCTGCAGCTCGCCGCGGGCCTGGTCCTCGGCGCGGTGTTCGGCGGACTCGTGGTCGGCATCGCGGCCGGTCTGGTCGCGGGTCGCTCCGGCATCGGCGGCTTCATCGGCGCGTTCTTCCTGCTCGCCCTCGGCGCACTCGTCGTGGTCGCCTGGCTGGCGACGAGGTTCGCGTTCACCGTCCCCACGATCGCCCTCGAGGGCCGGGGCGTCTTCTCGGCAGCGGCGCAGTCGTGGCGACTCACCCGCGGGGCGTTCTGGCGCACCTTCGGCATCGTCCTGCTCGTCCAGGTCGCATTCGGGATCGCGGGGTCGATCGCGTCGATCCCGCTCACGTTCGGCACGGTCTTGGCCATCGGCGCCTTCGACCCGCTCGGGCAGACGGGCGCGGCCGCCGGTGTGGGCGTCGGGGCCGTCGTGGCCATCGTGCTCGGTGCGCTGCTGTCCATCGCCGTGCAGTGCGTCACCGACGTGCTCAGCGCCTCGGTCCTGACCTTCCTCGCCCTCGACCGCCGCATCCGCACCGAGGCGCTCGACCAGCGGATCGCCGCGCACCTGGACACCGGGGAGCCGTCGGACCCGTTCGCACCGGCGCCCGCCGTCGCCCGCCCGCCGTGGCCCGGTCAGCAGGGGCCCGGACAGCAGGGCCCCGGACAGCCCTGGCCCGGACAGCAGGGCCCCGGACAGCCCTGGCCGGGTCAGCCGTCGACGCAGCAGTGGCCCGGCCCGCAGCAGCCCACGCAGCAGTGGCCCGGCCCACAGCAGCCGTCGCAGCAGTGGCCGGGGCAACCGTGGCCGGGCGGCTCGTGACGCTCGGTCCGGACGAGGCACGTCGACTGCTCGAACGCGAGCTCGAGCGAGCCGACTACGACGGTGCACGCGCGACCTGGTGGGACCGGGCCTCGCGCCACGTGCTCGAGTGGCTCGGGTCCTTCCGCCCGGGCGGCGGGCTGGACTCCCCCGTCCTCGGGCAGTCCGTGCTCTGGATCGCGGTCGTCGTGCTCGTGGCGGTCGTCGTGCTCGTGGTCGTCGCCCGCGGTCTCCCCCGTCGCCGGGCCCGCACCGCGCGGTCCGACGACGGGAGCGTCTTCGACGCCGACGACGTCCGGTCCGCCCGCGAGCTCGGCGACGCCGCCCGCTCCGCCCTGCGCGCGGGCGACTGGTCCGCCGCGGTCCTCGACGGGTACCGCGCCGTCGCGCGCGGACTCGCCGAACGCGACCTCGTGCGCGAGGTCCCCGGCGCCACGGCACGGGCCGTCGCCGGCCGCGCGGCACCGTGGTTCCCCGACCACGCGGACCGGATCGACCGGGCAGCGCGCGCGTTCGACGACGTCCGGTACCTCGGCACCGAGGCCGACGAGGCCACGGCACGCTCGGTCATCGACACCGAGGCGACGGTCCGCGGTGCCCGACCCGCGGTCGCACCGGCGGTGTCGACGTGAGCGCCGCCGCGACCGCGATTCGCGTCTCCCGCGCCCCGGGCAGGCTCGGTCGTGTCGCCTTCTGGGTCGTCATCGTGCTCGTCGGCCTGCTGCTCGCCGGGCTCACCGCGGCGGTGCAGTCCTCCACCGACCCGTCCCGCGAGCCGCTCGACCCGACCTCGACGACGGCGAGCGGTGCGCGGGCGCTCGTCCGGGTGCTCGAACAGCAGGGCACCCGGGTCGACGTGGTCGACCGCGTGGACGGCCTCGACGGCGACGCACTCCGCGGTGCGACGATCCTGGTCGACGACTCCGCCGGCGCCCTCGACGCCGGGGTCGCCCGCCGACTCGGTCGCTCGGCCGAGCACGTCGTCCTGGTCACCACGGACCAGGCCGCACTCGACGCCCTGGGCCTCGACGTGGTCGCCGCCGGCCCCGTGCTCGGGGACGACACCGTCGCGACCACCGGGTGCGCCGTCCCGGCCGTCGCCGCCGCCGAGCGCATCACCACGAGCGGCCAGGGCTACCGCCCGCCGTCGGACGGCCCCGTCCCGTCCGGCACCGACCTCTGCGCCACGACCGGCAGCGGGGACGACCGCGTCGCCGGCATCGTCCGGACCGCCACGCCCGGCGGCGACGTCACCCTGGTCGGCACGACGGGGGCGCTGCGGAACGACACGATCACGACCGCGGGCAACGCCGCCTTCGCACTCGACCTGCTCGGTTCCGGTGACCGGCTCGTCTGGTACACGCCGACCCGGACGTCGGCCGACGCCGCGCCGACGATCGGCTCGCTCGCACCGTCGTGGGTGCCCGGCGCCCTGCTGCTGCTCGGCCTCGTCGCGGTCGCGGCCGGTGTCTGGCGCGGTCGCCGGCTCGGGCCGCTCGTCGTGGAACGGATGCCCGTGGTCGTCCGCGCCTCCGAGACCACCGAGGGGCGCGCACGCCTCTACGCCAGGACCCGGGACCGCACGCACGCGCTGGACACCCTGCGGCTCGCAGCGCTCCGACGGGTCGGGCACCGCCTCGGGCTCCCCCGCGGTGCGCACGTCGACGAGGTCGTCCGTGCCGCGGCCCGCGCGACCGGTCGTCCCGACCCCGCCGTCGGCGCCGTCCTGGTGGGCGGCCCGACGACCGACGACCGTGCGCTCCGCGACGGCGCAGCGGCCCTCGACGAGCTCGAGCGTGCCGTCCGCGCGGCGACCGGCGCCCCCGTCCCGCAGACCTCCACCCCCCGAACGCCCCACCGCAACCGACGAGGAGCACGACCGTGACCGATCCGTCACCCGCCCAGGAACCGAACGGCACGACCCGGAACGACGCTGCGTCCACCACCAGGACGCGGCCCGCCACGGAACCGGACGCCACGGCACGCCCGACCGGCGGCACCGACGCGCTCCGGGACGCCTTCGGCCGGCTCCGCGCCGAGGTGGGCAAGGCCGTCGTCGGCCAGGAGGGCGCCGTGTCCGGGATGATCGTCGGCATCCTCGCGCAGGGCCACGTCCTGCTCGAGGGCGTCCCCGGCGTCGCGAAGACGCTGCTGGTGCGCAGCCTCGCAGCGGCCATGTCGCTCGACACGAAGCGCATCCAGTTCACCCCGGACCTGATGCCCGGGGACGTCACGGGCTCGCTCGTGTTCGACGCGTCGACCGGCACCTTCCCGTTCCGCGAGGGCCCGGTCTTCACGAACGTGCTGCTCGCCGACGAGGTGAACCGCACGCCGCCGAAGACGCAGTCCGCACTGCTCGAGGCGATGGAGGAACGCCAGGTCAGCGTGGACGGCGCCGCGCGGCCGCTGCCCGACCCGTTCTTCGTCGCCGCGACGATGAACCCCATCGAGTTCGAGGGGACCTACACGCTGCCGGAGGCGCAGCTCGACCGCTTCCTGATGAAGCTCACGCTCGACGTGCCGCCCCGGGACGTCGAGTGGCAGGTGCTCCGTCGGCACGCGGACGGCTTCGTCCCGCGGGACGTCCGGTCCGCCGGGGTCCGGCCGGTGCTCGGCGTCGACGAGGTCCTCGCGGCGCAGCGGGCCGTCCGCGCGGTGGGGGCGCGCGACGACGTCCTGGCGTACGTGGTCGACCTCGCCCGCGCCACCCGGCAGGCGCCGTCCGTCCGCATCGGCGTGAGCCCCCGCGGTGCGACGGCGCTCCTCGCCGCCGCGAAGGCGTGGGCGTGGCTCACCGGCTACGACGCGATCACGCCGGACCACGTGCAGGCGATGCTCCTGCCGGTCTGGCGGCACCGTCTGCGCGTGGCCGCGGACGCCGAGCTCGAGGGCGTCGGGGCGGACGGGGTGCTGCAGCAGGTCGTCGAGCAGGTCCGGGTGCCCTTCTAGTGGCCGTCTCCGGTCGCTTCGTCGCGCTCCTGGCGGTCGCGATCGTCCCCACGGTGCTGCTCGGCAGCGCCTGGGGCGGCGTGGCGTGGGCGGCCGTCGTGGTGCTCGCCGCCGGGCTCGACGTCCTGCTCGCCGCCGATCCGGGCTCGGTCCGCGTCGAGCGACGGATGCCGCAGCTGGTCCGACGCGGCAGCACCGCCGACGGCACGCTCGTCCTGGCGAACGACGGACGTCGGCCGCTGCGCGCGGTCGTCCGGGACATGTGGGAGCCCTCCGCCGGCCACGGGCCGCACCGGATCCGCTCGACGGTGCCCGCCGGGGAACGCCGGACCGCCCGGGTGCGCTTCACGCCCTTCCGTCGCGGCCGTCGCACCAGCGCCGGGGTCGCCGTCCGGTCCTTCGGCCCGCTCGGCCTCGCCGCCCGGCAGGCCGTCCTGGACGCGCCCGGTTCGCTGGTGGTCACGCCGCCCTTCCGATCGCGTCGGCACCTGCCCTCCCGGCTCGCCCGGCTCCGCGAACTCGACGGTGAGACCACCCTGCAACTGCGGGGTCACGGGACGGAGTTCGACTCCCTGCGCGACTACGTGCGCGGCGACGACGTGCGGTCGATCGACTGGCGCGCGACCGCCCGGCGGCAGGACCTGGTCGTCCGGACGTGGCGACCGGAGCGTGACCGCCGCGTCGTCATCGTCGTCGATGCCGGTCGTGCCGGCGCCGGACGCGTCGACGACGAGCCGCGGCTCGACACGTTCATCGAGTCCGCGCTGCTGCTCGGCGCGCTCGCGACGGCTGCCGGCGACCGGGTCGAGCTGGTCGTGCTCGACGACACCGTCCGCGACCGGGTCCACGGTGCGACGCGGACCGACGTGGTGAGACGCTTCGGCGAACGGCTCGCACTCGCCGAGCCGGGCCTCGCGGCGACGGCCTGGTCGGCGGTCCCGGCAGCCGTCGACGCCGTGACGACCTCACGTTCGTTCGTCGTGCTCCTGTCGAGCCTGGACTCCGTCGGCGCCTCGGCCGACCTGCTCGCGGTGCTCCCCCGGCTCGCGCGACGGCACGCCGTCGTCGTCACGAGCATCGCGGACCCGGCCGTCGAGCGGATGGCGAGCGGGGTCGCCGAAGCCGGTCACGGGACACCGGAGCAGCGGGACGGACGGATGTCGCGCCTCCTGGCCGGGTCCGGTGCCGAGCGCGACGTCTACCGACGAGCGGCCGCGGAACGGACCCTGCTCGACGCGGACGGCGTCGGGGACGTCGCACGCCGGGCCGGCGCCGAGGTCGTGCGCGGTGGGCCCGGGGCCGTGCCACCGGCCGTCGCCGACGCGTACATCCGCGCGAAGGCGGCCGGCCGGCTCTGAGCCGCGGGCGGCGGGCGCACGACCCACGGCGCAGCCCTCGGCTCAGCCCGCGGTGAGCGCCGTCGCGCCGCGCTCGAACTCCTCGACGTCACCGCGCTCACCCGCGCGGAACGCACGGCCGCCGACCACCCACTGGTACCAGAGCACCGCGGCCAGTGCGACCGTGCCGATCCCGATCTTCACCGGCCACGGCCAGTCCTGGCGGGTCACCACGCCCTCGACCAGCCCGGAGAGGAGCAGGGTGAGCGCGAGACCGACCGCGACCGTGAGGAGGGCTCGACCGTCCTCCGCCAGGGCCTGCGCCCGCGTGCGCGCACCGGGGGCGATCCACGACCAGCAGATCATCAGGCCGGCGGCACCGGCGAGGAAGACCGAGTACAGCTCGAGCTGACCGTGCGGAGCGATCCAGAGGAAGAAGTCGCCGAGCCGCCCCTGCGAGTGCATGATCGCCGCGGAGACGCCGAGGCTCACCGCGTTCTGCACGATCGACACCGGGACGTAGAGCCCCGTGATGCCGAAGGCCACCATGCGTGCCGCGATGAAGGCGTTGTTCGACCACACCTGCGCGGTGAACGCCCCCAGGCCGTGGTCGGAGTAGTACGCCTGGAAGTCCTCCGTCGCGTACTGCCGCAGGGCCTCCGGCGTGCCGAACGTCGTGACCGCTCCCGGGGTCGACGCGATCCACACGGCCACGATCGCCGTGATCGCGACCGTTGCCGCCGCGACCCAGACCGTGACCCAGCGGATGCGGTACAGCGCCGCCGGGAGGTGCCGCGCGAAGAACGTCGTGACGGCGGTCAGGGGGTCGACCGGCGTGCCCGTGAAGCGCAGCCGTGCGCGGAACACGGTGCGGGACAGGCGGTCCCCCACCGCGGAGCCGGGCGCGACGCCGCGGACCCGCGCGAGGTCGGTCGCGACCTCCTGGTAGCCGCTGACCAGCCGGTCCGCGTCCGCGCCCGACCCGTGTCGGGCGCGGGCGAGCCGGTCGACCTCGTCCCAGCGGTCGCCGTGCACCGCGCTGTAGGCCTCCAGGTCCACGTGCCTCCCCCGATCGCGCACACCGGGCCCCCGAGGGGACCCGCTCACGACAGAATGATCCCATGGGGAAGACGCGCGTGCCACGCGACCTGTCCGACGCCCGCTTCGGCGGGACGCTCGACGAGACCGCCGACGAGCTCGTCGTCGGCGAGGCCGTCGCGCTCGACGTGCAGCCGGCCGGCATCGTGCTGCGACTCGCGGCGGCGCTGCTCGACGGGGTCTGCCTCGTGGCGCTGCTCGCCATGCTGCTGTTCGGGCTCGCGAGGGTGTGGCCGCCCGGCGCCGACACCGTGTGGCTGTTCCCCCTCGGCATCGGGGCCGCGGTGACGGTGCTCGTGCTCGTCCCGGCCGGGGTCGAGACCGTCACGCGGGGCAAGAGCGTCGGACGGTACGCCGCCGGGACCCGGGTGGTGCGGGTCGACGGAGGCGCGATCGGGTTCCGGCACGCCTTCACCCGCGCACTGGTCGGGCTGCTCGAGCTCTGGTCCACCCTGGGCTCCGTCGCGTTCGTCGTGGCGCTGTTCGGCTCGCGCCCCAGACGCCTCGGCGACCTGCTCGCCGGCACCTTCGTGCAGCACGAACGCGGCGCACGTCGGCGTGACGTGGAGGTCCTGCTGCCGGTCGAACTCGTGCCGTGGGCAGCGGTGGCGGACGTGTCGGCGCTGCCGCAGCGGCTCGAGGACCGCCTCGGGGCCTTCTTCCGGTCGGCCGGCGACCTGCGGCCGGAAGCGCGCGAGACCGCCGCGCGGATGCTCGCGGCGGCGGTCGCGGAGCACGCCTCCCCGGTGCCGGACGTCCACCCCGAGGTGTTCCTCGCGGGCGTGGTCGCGGTGCGGCGGGAGCGCGACGTGCGGGCGCTGCGGGCGCGGGCGGCACTGCTCGACGGTGCGGCGGCCGTCGCCGGGGCGCGGCCGCCGGGCTTCCCGCGCTGAGGCGCTGGCGCCGCCCCGCGCGGCGACGGGAGCCGCGCAGCAGCGCGGTGCCGGCGCGGTCAGTACCGGTAGTGGTCCGGCTTGTAGGGGCCCTCGACGGGCACACCGATGTAGGCGGCCTGCTCCGGCCGGAGCTCGGTGAGCCGGACCCCGAGGGCGTCCAGGTGCAGGCGCGCGACCTTCTCGTCCAGGTGCTTCGGCAGCACGGAGACCCCCGTCGGGTACTCCTCGCGCCTCGTGTGCAGTTCGATCTGCGCCAGGACCTGGTTCGTGAACGAGTTGCTCATCACGAACGAGGGGTGCCCCGTCGCGTTGCCGAGGTTCATCAGCCGTCCCTCGCTCAGCACCAGGACCGAGCGGCCGTTCGGCAGCCGCCACTCGTGCACCTGCGGCTTGATCTGGACCTTCTCGACCCCCGGCAGCGCCTCGAGCCCCGCCATGTCGATCTCGTTGTCGAAGTGTCCGACGTTCGCGACGACCGCCAGGTGCTTCAGCGCGAGCACCTCGTCGACCCCGACGACGCCGAGGTTGCCGGTGCAGGTCACCACGATGTCGACCTCGCCGGCGACGTCCGCCAGCCGGGCGACCTGGTAGCCGTCCATCGCCGCCTGCAGTGCGCAGATCGGGTCGACCTCGGACACGACGACCCGGGCGCCCTGGCCGCGGAGCGCCTCGGCGGCGCCCTTGCCGACGTCCCCGTAGCCCACGACGAAGGCGACCTTGCCGCCGATGAGCACGTCGGTGGCTCGGTTGAGCCCGTCGGGCAGCGAGTGCCGGATGCCGTACTTGTTGTCGAACTTGGACTTCGTCACCGAGTCGTTGACGTTGATCGCCGGGAAGCGCAGCTCGCCCTTCCGAGCGAGCTCGTACAACCGGTGCACGCCCGTGGTGGTCTCCTCGGTGACGCCCTGCACCTCGGCCGCGATGCGGGTCCAGCGGTCGGTGGAGCGCTCGAGCGACGCGGCGACGGTCGCGAGCACGATCCGCCACTCGGCGCTCGCGTCGGCCCCCGGCTCCGGAGCACGTCCGGCGGCCTCGGCGTCCGCACCGGTGTGCAGGAGCATCGTCGCGTCCCCGCCGTCGTCGAGGATGAGGTTCGGCCCCGTCCACGACTCCCCCGCGGCAGCGGCCTCGACGCTCCAGTCGAAGATGCGGTCGGTGCACCACTAGTACTCGTCGAGCGTCTCGCCCTTCCACGCGAACCCCGGGACGCCCGCGGGTGACGCCGGGGTCCCCGTCGGCCCCACAGCGACCGCCGCGGCGGCCTCGTCCTGCGTGGAGAAGATGTTGCAGCTCGCCCAACGGACCTGCGCGCCGAGGGCCACGAGGGTCTCGATGAGGACCGCGGTCTGCACGGTCATGTGCAGGGACCCGGCGATCCGCGCACCGGCGAGCGGCTGCGACGGCCCGAACTCCTGACGCAGGGCCATCAGGCCCGGCATCTCGTTCTCGGCCAGGCGGATCTGGTGGCGACCCGCCTCGGCGAGGGCGAGGTCGGCGACGCGGAACGGGGCGGCGGTGCGGGTCTCGGTCGACATGGCGTCAGTCTGGCACGCCGGGAGGCGCGGACCGTCAGACGACGTCACGGACGTCGGGCGGGCCTCCAGGCCGCACCGGGAGACGCTGGACGGACCGACTCACCTCCGGCGGGCGGGCCACCGGAACCGACGCACGCGGCGGCCGTCGGTCGGCGGCGTGGGCCACCGGGACCGCGGTGCGCGGCCTCAGTCGGCGGGCGCTGCGTCCCGCCGGATCGGTTCGCGCCGCACGACGTCCCAGCCGCGGGGGACGCGCAGGCGGGCCGCGTGGCGGGCGCAGAGGTCGTACCCGTGCGGCTCGACACGGGTGGAGAGGGGCCCGACGACGACCATGGAGTCGCCGTAGTCGTACGTCAGGGTCGCCGAGGCGCTCGCGCCACAGGCGACCTTGCTGCAGATCCGTACGTCCATACCGGCACCGACCCTACCGGGCGGACCACCGCGACGGCCTGCCGAGGGCCGTCGCCGGGGTCGGCCACGCCCTCGCCGCGTACGATGGCGGGATGCGTCGGAAGCACCCCACCGTCACCCCCGTCGACCGCGCCCGTGGTCGGTCACGGCACGGACGCGGTGGCCGGTCGAGTGTCACCGGACCGGAGCTCGCGCCCGTCATCACGCGCGCCGAGACGTTCGACCGCATCGTCGGCGACACCGCCCACTACCTGGTGGGGCTCTGGCCGGACGAGCTCGCCGGGGTGGTGTTCCAGGTGGCCGACATGCCGACCGACCAGACGCTGCCGGACCGCCTCCCCCGCTGGCGGGTCGACCGCGGCGACCGGCGCGTGACGCTGTTCCGGATCCCCGTCGAGCGGGTCACCCGGAGTCCGGAGAAGGACGACACGGACCGCCGCGTGATCATCGAGACCGCGGTGTTCCGTGCGGTCGGCGAGCTCATCGACAAGGACCCGTGGGACCTGGCGCCCGACCGGTACCGCCACTGGTGACCGACAGGGACCAGCGCCCACGGCCGGACCCGGCGCCCGACCGGTACCGCCACCGGTGACCGACAGGGAACAGCACCCACGGCCGGACCCGGCACCCGACCGCTACCGCCACTGGTGACCGACACGGACGACGCGCCGGACGGGCACCGCCACCGGTGACCGACGGGCCTCGGCGTCAGGGGTAGACGGCGTCAGGGGTAGACGCGCACCGGGGTCGAGACCTCCGTCGCCGGCCGAACCGGGAAGCCGGCGATGCCGTCGTCCGCGTCGTAGCTGACGCCCGCGACGAGCCCCTCGGCGCCGGTGAGCTCGAGCTGCGTCGACACGGGGACCTGCACGGTGGCCGTGCTGCCCGAGGCGACGTCCACCTCCTGCTCACGGTCCCCCGAGGTGATCGTCACCGTCGCGTCCGACCGCGTCGGGTTGACGAGGTTCATCCGCGACCCGCCGCCGGCCGCGACCGCGGTCACGACACGGTCGCCGAGGGGCTCCGCGGACGCGAACCAGCCGAGGTCGGTCCGACCGTCGTCGGTCGGCTTCGTGGTGCGGGCCCCCGCGACGAGCGGCTCCGTCGACGTCACCGTGAGCGAGTACCGCCCGTCCGGGAAGTCGTCGAGGGCGACGTCGGTGACGACCCCCGGCTCTGCGGTCGCGTTCACCGTCGAACCGCCGCCGTCCGCCGTCGTGATGCCGACGGTCACGCGTGCAGCGCGGTCGCCGGGGACGAACAGGCGGAGCACCGGGGTGGCGTCCTCGGTGTCGTCCCCGCGCTGCGCCTCCTCGGCGCCGCTCAGCACGACCGCGGGGATCACCTGCGTCCGCGCCGGTGCGGCGCCGCCGGAGACGACATCGTAGCCGCCCGGGGTCAGCGTCCGCACGATGCTCTCCTGCATGTGCGCGACGATCTGCCCGCCGGACGAGGTCACGTGCACGACCGTCGACCCCTGGTCGGCGACGAAACCGGACAGCGGCACGACCTTCTGCGTGTTCGGTGCGACCACGATGCCGGTGGTCCCGGGCGCCTGCACGGTACCGGAGGCGTCGAACACGTCGAGGTCCACGGTGGCGTTGACGTCCGTCGGGTTCGACAGCGTGATGAGGCTGGTCCGGCCGGTCTCGGTGGAGCCGCCGACCAGCCAGGTCGACTGGCCGGGGTCGTCGCAGGACGCCGCGCCGAAGCCGACGAGGTCCCCCGACGACACGCTCTGCGAGGTGCTGCCGGCGACCTGCGGCGTGCTGTCACCGGCGGGCGCGGTGAGGAGCTGGGGGTCGCTGCCGCCGGTGGTCGACGAGCCGAGGGTCGACCGGTCGACGGTGCTGCCGGTGGTGCCGGTCGCGACCTCCGACGACCCGACGGTGCTGGCCGTCGTCGCGTCGTTCCCGGACTCGTCCGAGAGCCGCAGCGCGCTGCCGGCGCACACACGCTCGGCGTCGGCGGGCACCGGTGTGACGAGTCGACCGGCCGGGCGGAGCGCGGTGCTCTCGGTGCCGATCGCGTGCGCGGCCGTCACGGCGCCGGCGGCGACGACCACGGCGACCGCGGTCGCGGTGCCGCGGACGACCCACCGTCGGACGGACCGGTGCTCGGTGCTCATTCGTCGCGCTCCTCGTCGAAGGTGGTGGCTGGTTCCTCGGCCTCGATGACGTTCGAGGTGGCACGGCGGCGACGCGGTGCGGTCGGGACGGCGAGCAGGGCCGCTGCGCCGAAGACCACGCCGAGCACGATCAGGTACAGCACGTGCGTCGCCTGGGTCGCGGCCGAACCGGTGGACACCCGGTCGACGTCGCCCTCGTAGTGGAAGAGCCGGCCGGAGGTGGTCTCGCCGATGCTCGTGAACCGGGCGTCCTGGCCGATCGCTCCGGCCGCACGGTCGTGCACCTGCTGCGCCGCGTCGGCGTCCGGTGCGTCGTCGAGCAGCACGAACGAGATGCCGAGCTCGCGGAGCGCGGGTTCGGGGTCGTACCCGCTGCGGCTGGCGAGGTTCCCGGCGAGTGTGGCCAGCTGCGCGCCCGACCTGCTGAGGCGGAGCGCGGTGGAGTCGAGCGTCGTCTGGTCGTCGAGCGTCGAGCCCTGGCCGCGTTCGAGCGACACCGCGAGGGAGCCGTCGGTCTGCGGGTCGACCACGAGCGTGCCGACGTCCGGGTTGGCCTGGGCCTCGGCGTTCACGTAGGCGCTCAGGACCCGTCCGGTGGTCGGCTGCAGGAGCGTGTCACCGAGGGTGGACGCGGCGAAGGCGGGGGTGACCGCGACCCCGGCGAACACCGCCGCGACGAGTGCGGTGACCGGAGCGGTCCGCGGCAGCACGTCGATGCCGATCGACGCCGCGAGCACGATGCCGAGCGCCGTCACGGACAGGGCGCTGCCGGGCCACACGATCGTCGTGGTCGAACCGACCCCGGTGACGGTGAGGTGGGTCGCACCGAAGGCCGTCGCGTAGCCGAGGAGCGCCAGGACGAGCGCTGCGCCGGCGACGGCCCAGCGGTGTCCGAGGAGCGCCCCGACCGCGAGCATGACGACCGGCAGCGCGAGGACGGCCATCGCGACGGGCAGGACCGCCGCCGCGAGCCCGAGGGGCGTCGTC
The DNA here is from genome assembly GCF_045370965.1 of Curtobacterium sp. 179-B 9B NHS. NCBI lineage: Bacteria > Bacillati > Actinomycetota > Actinomycetes > Micrococcales > Microbacteriaceae > Curtobacterium > Curtobacterium sp. 179-B 9B NHS. The sequence goes on along the minus strand of NZ_JBIQDQ010000002.1, from coordinate 321,685 downwards.
GCGGGGAGCCACCCGCTCCAGTCCGGCAGCGGCTGCCCGACCGCGAGCTGGAGCGCCGAGGGGGCGCGCGTGGCGGAGGGGACGCCCGGGTCCGCGAACACGGCGAGCGGGTTGCCGCGGGCGACCTGCGCCAGGACGAGCGGCAGGAAGAGCACGGCGGCGGGGACCGGGATGAAGACCCGACGGTGCGCACGCCGCCAGCCGACGACGAGGGACACGACCCACCCGACCAGCAGGACCGGCAGCAGCGACGGCGCCGAGGCCGCGACGACCGCGAAGAGCAGCGACGCCCCGGACGCCCATGCCCACGAGCGGTGCGCCTCGAGCACCGCCAGCAGCAGCCACGGGAGCAGCACGTGCGCGATGACGGCCCCGAGGTGTCCGGTCGTGACGGCGCCGACGAGCGTCGGGGTGATCGTGTAGAGCGCGGCACCGACGACGGGAACCCAGGTGCGGGTGGTGACCTTGCGGACCACGAACCAGGCGCCGAGCGCGGCGAGCGGGAACGAGAGCAGGAGCACGACCACGACCGAGGTCGACGGCGACCAGGCGGTGATCGAGCCGAGGACGGCGAGCACGGCGGCGAACGGGTCGCTCGGTCCGGTGGAGCCGGTCCCGACCGAGTGCCAGCCGTAGCCGACGTTCTGCCACAGCCGCCCGACCGAGGTGCTGAGCGGCAGGAGTCCGCCGCCCGTGACCGCGGGGGTGCCGAGCAGCGGGTACAGCGTCACCACGCTGAGCGCGGCCGCCGCGAGCACGACCCAAACGCCGCCGTCGCTGAGGAACGATGCCCGCGCGATCGGGGCGTCCTCGACCCGGGCGAGTTCGACGTCGCGCGAGGTGGTCCGTCGCTCGTGCACCCGGCGCCAGCTGACACGGAGGGGCTCGATGGCAGCCCACCCGACCCGACGGGTCCGCGCGGCGTTCGCCCGCGCCCGTCGGACGCCGCCACCGAAGGCCACGGCGAGGGCGGCGGCGAGTTCGCCGGAGACCGCGGCGGGGTGCTTCGCGACGAGGTGGCCGACGGCCCGGACGAGCGCGGTCGGCACGAGCAGCAGCCAGTGCAACCAGAGCAGCCCGGCGGGGGCGTACGTCAGTCGGCGGTGCAGTTGCGCCTGGCGGTGCAGGCGCACGCGCCGCCCCTCGGAGACGCGCTTGCGGCCGAACTCCTCGATCGGTCCGGCACTCGTCACGCGGGCCTCGGGCACCACGGCGACGCGGTGTCCGGCGAGGCGCGCACGGATGCAGAGGTCGAGCGCGGCGTCGACGTCCGGCAGCGCCGGGTCGAAGCCGCGGAGTTCGCGCCAGACCGAGCGGCGCACGAGCATGCCGGCGGCGGACACGCCCATCACGTCGGTGTGCCGGTCGTGCTGGCCCTGGTCGAGCTCGTCCTGCACGAGGGCCAGCGATCGGCCGGCGCGCGTCGTGCTCTCCCCGAACGCACGGATCCGTGCGGGGTCGTCCGTGTCGACGAGCTTCGGCCCGGCGACCACGACGGACGGCGCGATCTCGACCGCGGAGAGCATCTCGGCGAGTGCGGTCGGTGCCGGAGCGTTGTCGTGTCCGAGCAGCCACAGCCACTCGTCGGGCGCTGCGTCGGTCCCGACGTCGCCGTCCGCGGTCGGCGCTTCGCGCTCCCCCGCCGCGACGGCCTCGCCGAAGGGGCGACCGGCGGGCAGGCGCACGAGCCCGGCGGACCCGCCCAGGGCGAGCTCGGCCGTCGACCCGTCGGTGGAACCGACGTCGACGACGACCAGGTTGTCGGGGTGCCGGGTCTGGGCGACGAGGGCGTCCAGGGTCCGGTCGAGGTGCTCGCCGCCGTTCGCGGTCACGAGGACCGCGGTGACGCGGGGCTGGGCGGACCGGGGCTGCGCGGGACTGGGCTGCATGACGCGCGTCACTCTACGGTCTGGAGGCGCGGGACCGGTCTGCGGGAACGGCGCGCCGTCAACCTGTGCGCACCATCAACGGACGGTGGGTGGCGGAGGCGGGAGGCGCCTCCAGGCCGACCGACGCCCGTCGCGCTGCGCGCGGTGGGTGCGTCAGGCGCGGCGGCGGAGCTTCCGGCGCTCGCGTTCGGAGAGGCCGCCCCAGATGCCGAAGCGCTCGTCGTTCTCGAGCGCGTACTCGAGGCACTGCGACCGGACCTCGCACGACCCGCAGATCTTCTTCGCCTCGCGGGTGGAGCCGCCCTTCTCGGGGAAGAACGCCTCGGGGTCGGTCTGGGCGCAGAGCGAGTCGACCTGCCACGACAGCGGGTTCTCCTCGTCGCCCTCGGCACGGCGGACACCGGGGACACCGAGCGACACCGGGTCGACGTGCCAGTCCTCCGGCACGCCGGCGTGGAAGTCGGAACCGTTCACCCTGATCACCCCTGACATGTCGACGACGGCCTGCAACGACCGAAGCCGCTGCCTGTAATTACAGCGGTGTGATTCCGTTCCGTCAAGTCGCGGATCATAGAAGGTGCTGACCGCTGCGGCGTGTCATGTCCCCCGTACGGGCGTGTCGCAGGCCGTCTGTCCGGCGATCGGGGGACACACTGCGCACTCCGACCGCCGTGCCCGGACCTCAGCCGACGCGGCGACGGGCCTCCCAGGCGCTGGACACCATCTCGTCGAGCGAGTGCCGCATCGCCCAGTCGAGGTCGCGCGCGGCGGCCTCGCCGGTCGCGACGATCCGGGCGGGGTCACCCGGACGCCGGGGCGCGACCTCGGGCTCGAACGCGATCCCGGTGCCCGACGCCATGGCGTCCATGATCTGCCGGACGCTCACGCCGTCCCCGCTGCCGAGGTTGTAGGCGCGCTCGAGCTGCTCGCCCGCCTCGAGCTTCTGCGCCGCGACGGCGTGCGAGTGCGCGAGGTCGGCGACGTGGATGTAGTCGCGGACGCAGGTGCCGTCCGGGGTGTCGTAGTCGTCGCCGTTGATGCGCGGCACCCGGCCGGCGAGCAGCGCCTCGAACACGAGCGGGAACAGGTTGTGGGGGCTGGCGTCGTACAGGTCCGGCTCCCCCGACCCGACGACGTTGAAGTAGCGGAGCGAGGTGGTGGCGAACCCGGCGGCGACCTCCATGTCCCGGAGCAGCCACTCGCCGATGAGCTTGGACTCGCCGTACGGCGACTCCGGTGCCTTCGGGGTGTCCTCGACGACGACGTCGACGTCGGGTGTGCCGTAGACCGCGGCGCTCGACGAGAACACGGCCTTGGTGACGCCGTTCTCCGCCATCGCCCGGAGCAGGGTCGCGGTACCGGTGACGTTCTGCTCGTAGGTGTGCAGCGGCCGCTCGACCGAGACGCCGGCGTACTTGAAGCCGGCGACGTGCACGACGCCGGTCACCGCGTGCGCACGGAGGGTGCTGGCCAGCAGGTCGCCGTCGAGGATCGTCCCCTCGACGAACGGCACGTCCTCCGGCACGAAGGCACGGAACCCGCTCGACAGGTCGTCGAACGCGACGGTGTCGATCCCTGCGGCGCGCAGCGCGCGGACGACGTGGGACCCGATGTACCCGGCACCGCCGGTGACCAGCCAACTCATGCTCGTCACGCTAGCGGACGACTCCGTCCCCCCGGGTCGCAGGCCGCTGCGTGTTCACGCACCGGTCGCGATGAAGTGTTCACGCACCGGTCGCGATGAAGACCGTGGACGTCAGACCGGTCGCGGCGTCCGCCTCGACCGTCACGTCGCCCTCGTCCGGCGTGACGTAGCAGGACTCCCCCTGGCGGAGCAGGGTCGCGGACCGCGCGCCGACGAGGGTCACGGCACCCGTGGTGCAGACCGCGATGCTCGGGCCGGAGAGCGGTGCCACACCGCCGGTGCCGAGGCCGACCGGACGACCGTCGCCGGTGACGCGGACCAGCGCGAAGCCGACCCCGTCCGGAGCGAACCGGTCGACGCCCTGGTCGAGGCGTTCCGGGGTCAGCACCGGTGCCGGGTACGCGGTGAAGTCGAGCACCCGCAGGAGTTCCGGGACGTCGACGTGCTTCGCCGTCAGGCCACCACGGAGCACGTTGTCCGACGGCGCCATGAGCTCGATGCCGAGCCCGTCGAGGTAGGCGTGCACGTTGCCCGCGGGCAGGTACATCGCCTCGCCGGTCCGGAGCGTGACGCGGTGCATGAGCATCGACACGACCACGCCGGGATCGCCCGGGTACGCGGCGGCCAGGTCGACCACCGTCTGCACGTTCGGGGTGCGGTCGTCCTCCGGCAGGGCGGTGGCGAGGTCGGACGCCGCCTGCACCACGGCGAGCGCCGACGCATCGGCGGTCTCGAGCCAGCGCACGGTGTCCTCGAGCCCCTGCGCGAGGTGCGCGAGCAGCGGTCCGAGCCGTCCGCTCCCGCCGTCGAGCGACTCGACCTCGGCCACGGTGTCACCGACCGGGCGGAAGCCGCTGAGCGCCTCGAACCGGTCACTGAGGGCGACGACGAGCTCGGGCTTGGGGAACGGGTCCTTGTAGTTGCGCGCCGGGTCGTCCAGCGGGATCCCCGCGGCCTCCTCGCGCGCGAAGCCCTCGCGGGCCTGCTCGGGCGTGGGGTGCGCCTGGAGCGACAGGGGTGCCGCCGCCGCGAGGAGCTTCAGCAGGAACGGCAGGCCGCTGCGGTCCGGGCCGAGCGCGGCCTCGGGCTCGGCGTCGATCCAGTCGCGCAGGGTGTCGGCACCGCCCACCATCGCCGGGTTCACGACGACGCTGGGGCTCCCCGCGTGCGCGCCGAGCCAGAGCTCCGCCTGCGGTGCACCGGTGACGGTGCGGCCGAGGAGTTCGGGGATCGCGCTGGTGGAACCCCAGGCGTAGTCGCGTGGCGTGTTGGTGATGCCGAGGAACATGCCGCGAGCGTACCGGGCGGGGACCGGCGTCCGCTCGGCGCCGCCCGTGGTGCCGGAGCCGACCGGGGCATCGACGATCCGCTCTCGCATAGACTCCCCGCGATGTCCGAGCCGCGCCGCCCCGAGTCGACCCGATGGGACGTGCAGGCCCTGCGCGCCTTCGCCGTGCTGGCCGTCGTGCTGTACCACCTGTGGCCGAACCGGCTGCCCGGCGGCTTCGTCGGGGTCGACGTCTTCTTCGTCGTCTCCGGCTTCCTCATCACCGGCCACCTCGTGCGCGAACAGGCCGCGACGGGGCGCATCCGCCTCGGCGCCTTCTGGGCGCGACGTGCCGGGCGGTTGCTGCCCGGCGCGTTCCTGACGCTCCTGGCCACGGGCGCCGCGGTGCTGCTGCTCGTCCCGAGCTCGCTGTGGGGGCAGTACGGGCGCGAGCTGATCGCGTCGACGGTGTACCTGCAGAACTGGCAGCTCGCCTCCGACGCGGTCGACTACCTGGCGAGCGACAACCGGCCGTCGCCGTTCCAGCACTTCTGGTCGCTCTCGGTCGAGGAGCAGTTCTACATCGCACTCCCGGTGCTCCTCGTGCTGCTCGGCGCCGTGCTCGCCCGCGCGCGGCGTCGGGACCCCGTCCTCACGGCACGCCTCCTGCTCGGCACGGTCGCGGTCCTCTCCCTCGCGTGGTCGATAGTGCAGACGCAGACCGCGCCCGGCATCGCCTACTTCTCGACCGCCACGCGCGCGTGGGAGTTCGCGCTCGGCGGGTTGGTCGCGACGGTCCCGCTCGCCGTCGCCCGTTCGCGTCGGTCGCGTGCGGTCCGGACGGGAGGCACGTGGCTGGGCGTCGCGGGCCTGGTCGCGTCGGTCCTCGTGATCACGCCGACGACCCCCTACCCCGGCACCGCGGCGCTCCTGCCCGTCGTGTCGGCCGCGCTCGTGGTCGCCCTCGGTGCCCGCAGCGGCCTCGACGTCGTCGGCCGGACCCCGCCGGTCGCGTTCGTCGGCCGGACGTCGTACGCGGTCTACCTGTGGCACTGGCCCGCCGTCGTCCTGCTGCCGATCGTGCTCGGCCACCCGCTCGGCACCACGAGCAAGGTGGCGGTCCTGGTCGGGGCACTGGTCCTCGCCGCGGCGTCCACGCTGCTCGTCGAGGAGCCGCTGCGCGCTCGGGTCCGTTCCGCACGTGTCCGTCCGCGACGCGTCGCCGTGCTCGGCGTGGTCGCGTCGGTGGCGGTCGTCGCGCTCGGCGTCGGCACGCTGGCCGCGGTGCAGGTCCAGCAGGTGCAGGCGGCCGCGTTCGCCGAGCGCCTGACGCGCGGGGACGTCGACTGCTTCGGCGCGGCCGCGCGCATCGGCTCGGACGACCCGTGCGTCAACCCGCGCCTCGCCGACGTCCGGGTGCCCGCCCCGGCCGCCACCCAGCACGACGACGCGAACTCGGGCGACTGCTGGTCGAACACGACGGCCGACTTCAACGTCTGCGCGCTGGGACCGAGGACCGGGTACCGGAAGCACCTGCTCGCCGTCGGTGACTCGCACAACAACGCCCTGATGACGGCCTACCGCGCGATCGCCGAGCGGGAACACTGGCGCATCGACGTCGCCGGGCACATCGGCTGCTACTTCACGACGGCCGTGCAGCAGGCCCCCACGCAGGGCTACACCGACAGCTGCCAGGGCTGGAAGCAGAACGCCGTGGACTGGGTCCGGCAGCACGACGACGAGCTCGACGCCGTCGTGGTGACGCACGCGGCGACCAAGAGCCCGGTCATCGTCCCCGACGGCAGCAGCAACGACGCGACCGTGGTCGACGGTCTCGTCGGCGCGTGGCGGGCGGCGACGGACGCGGGCGTCCCGGTGATCGCGATCCGCGACAACCCGACCGCGCGCGACGACGTCATCGCGTGCCTCGCGCAGATGCAGGGCCCGACCACCGGGGCCTGCGACCTCCCGCGCGACCAGGCCCTGGCGGCCTTCGACGGCAGCGAGCAGGCCGTTGCGGCGATCGGGGACCGTGCCCGGTACGTCGACATGACGGACTGGTACTGCGACCGGACCACGTGCCCCGCGGTGATCGGCGGGGTCGTGACGCACCGCGACCCGACGCACCTGACGGCGACGTTCGCGACGACGCTCGCCCCGGCACTCGGCGACCGGCTCAGCTCGACGCTCGCGTCGCTCGAGCGCTGAACCGGGGGCGCTAGCCTGTCTCCCGTGACGAACACCTGGCCGATCGCCCGCGGGACCGTGTCCGAGCGTGAGGCGTTCGCCCTCGCCGTGACCGTCCTGTTGACGATGTTCGCCGGTGACGCGGTCCCGAACACGACGACGTGGTACGGCGCCGCGACGATCTGGGCGATCGAGGCCGCCTGGGGCATCAGCGTCGTGGTGCGTGCGCGACCGCCGCTGACCCGGACGCCCCGCGCGCTCTGGTTCTTCCTCGCCTGGTGCCTGGTGTCGGTCGCGTGGTCGCACTGGCGACCGGCGACGCTCGCGAGCATCGTGGCGCAGGTGGTCTGCGCGCTGGTCGCCTTCGCGATCGCGTCGACGCTCTCCTGGCGCCGGATCCTCGACGCCGCGAGCACCGCGTTCCGCTGGGTCGTCGGCCTCTCCCTGGTCTTCGAGGCCGTGGTGGCCGTCGTCGTGCGGCACCCCATCGCGCCGATCTGGACCGACTACGGCGACCGGGACATCCCGGACGCCTTCTACTTCTCGCGCGCCGAGCTGTTCACCGGCGGACGCATCCAGGGTCTGCCGGGCAACGCCAACCTGCTGGCGATGGTCGCCCTGCTCGCGGCGATCGCCGTCGCGGTGCAGCTCGTCGACGGCCGGATGCGCCGGGGCCGGGCGGTCGCGTGGCTGGTCGTGGCGGCCGCCACCCTGCTGCTCACCCGGTCCTCGACGGTGTTCCTGGCCGTGGTCGCGGTGGTCGTTGCCCTCCTGGTCGCCCTGTGGATCCGACGCGTCCCGAGCGGGCGCCGGGGACCGCGTGTGCTCGCGGTGGTCGCCGGCCTGGTCGTCCTGGTTGTCGCCGCCGTCGCCGCGCGCGTTCCGTTGCTGGCGCTGCTCGGCCGTTCGTCCGACCTGACGGGCCGGGGCACGATCTGGACCGCGGTCGTGGGTCTGGCGGAGCAGCACCCGGTGCTCGGCTGGGGGTGGATCGGCTACTGGTGGCCGAACATCCCGATGCTCGCCGAACTCGCGCCGCGGAACGGCGTCCAGTACCTCCAGGCGCACGATGCGGCGCTCGACGTGTGGATGCAGACCGGCCTGGTCGGTCTGGCGCTCTTCCTCGTGTACGTCCTGACCACCTTCGGCAGGTCGTGGTCGGGGGCCGTGCGGGAGTCCTACGGTCCCGGGCTCGTGCAGCGGCCGTTCGATCCGGTCTCGCTCTTCCCGCTGCTCGTCGTGGTCGCACTGCTCGTGCAGGCGCTCGCGGAGTCGCGCCTGCTCTACCAGGGGAACTGGGTGCTGTTCGCCCTCGTCGCGATCAAGACGCGGATCGTGCTCGTGAACGAGGAACCGCCGTCGACCGGGGACGGGCCGCGCACTCCCCTCGCGCAACGCGCCTTCCGCGCCACGTCGGGCTGAGGGGCGGCGTCACCGCCCGGTGGCACCGGTGCCGAGCACCAGCACGCAGGGCACCCGTGCCTCCCACGGCAGCGCCCCGATCATCACCGTCCCGGCAGGGTCCTGTCGGCACCGTGCCTCGGCGGCGACCACCTGCGGGTACCACTCCGGCCCCGTCGCGCGCTGCGCCGTACCGGGGAAGGCGGCGACCCAGGTGGCCACGAGGACCGCGACGACCGTCCACCCGAGGACGCGGCGGACCACCCGGACCGACCGGTGCCCACCGACGACCGTCGCGTCCGTGCCCGTGCTCGCGTCCGTGCCCGCGTCCGTGCCCGTGGTGTGCACGGCGCCCGACCGCAGCACGTGTCCGACGAGCACCGACGCCGACACCACCAGCGCTGCGCTCAGCAGCATGCCGGCCGCGGCCGCGTAGCGCGAGGGTGTCGCGTCGAGCAGCGCGCCGGGGTCGGACCGGGACCACCGTCCGTTCGCCGAGGCGTTGGCCAGCAGTGCCGCCGACCACACCACGACCGACCCCACGGCGAGGGCAGACGCCAGCAGCACCGCACGACGGCGTCGCTCCCGCAGTCCGACGACGACCGCCGTGACGACGATCGCGACGAGCACCGCAGCGGGGACCCCGACCACCCACCAGCCCGAGGCCACGACCGCGCGGCCGACCGCTGCCAGGTCCGCTCGCCACAGGCCGCCGACGGTCTGCAGCAGGTACCCCGAGGCGACGTCGCGGCCCGAGGGGTCGCCCCGCGGCGAGTCCCGGTCGGTGGTGAGGGCCGTCACGACCTGCGCGGCCCCAGCGCCGAGGGCCGCGACGGTGACGGGCAGCGCGCGGAGGACGCGCGCACGGCGGGAGGGCACCGCGGACGATGCGGGGGGCACCGCAGCGGACGCCGCGTCGGCGCGTCCGGCGGACGCTCCGGTCGCCCGGGCTCGGTCGCGTCCCGGCACCCAGGCGAGCAGGAGCAGCGGCAGGAAGAGCAGCGCCTGGACCTCGGTGGTGAGGACGAGCACGGCGACCAGGGCGAGCGTCACCGCCCCGGTCCGGGTCCGGGCACGGTGGGCGAACACCCACGGCGCGAGCAGGAGGGCGGTGGTGTGCAGGTTCGCAGCGTTCCCCAGCACCTCCCACGGCGCCGTGGGCAGCAGGACCGGCACCGCGGCCAGCACGACGCGGAGCACCGGCGACGGCACGGCGTCCGCGGCGAGGACGAAGACGCCGGCGCACGCAGCTCCGGTCAGGACGCAGCAGAGCGTCGTCACCGTGAGGGCGTACCAGGCGATCGGCAGCGCGAACCCGACGTCGACGACGAGTCGCGGGACGACGTGCAGGTACCCCGCGTACGGCTCGACGACGCTCGCGGCCGACCCGAGGGCGAGGTGCTCGCGGAAGAACAGCCCTGCGTCCTCGGCCCAGGCAGTACCGCGCGCGACGGGTCCGAGTCGGACCCACGCCGCGAGCGCCGCCAGCAGCCCCACCCCGACGGCCGCGCCCGAGCGTCGGAGCCGGTCCCTCGTCGATGTCATCGGGGTCCGACGCTAGCGAGCGATCGACGATCCGCGATATCGACGCTCCGGTACGGCGCAGGTCCCGTGCGGCCGAGTACGTCAGACTGGACGGATGACGGACGGCAGGACGACGCGACGCATCCGCGCGCGCCGCTACCTGTCCGCCTGGATCGGATTCTCCGCCGGCGGTCGGTTCAGCCAGGCACTCGCGACGACCATCGTGCTCTTCGCGTTCGGCGAGCCGACCGTCCGCGTCCTGGTGGGTCCTGCCGGCACCTGGTCGGTGCTCGTGACCCTCGCCGTGCTCGCCGGGCTCAGCCTGCTCGGGCAGCGCTACCGGATCGAGTGGCACGGCGTCCTGCCGCTGTCACTGCTCGTCTTCGTCGGGTACTGCGCGCTGAGCGTGCTGTGGAGTGAGTACTCCTGGGTCGCCCTGCGCGGGCTCACCGCCACCGTCGGGTTCGTCGGACTCGGACTGTACCTCGCGCTCGGTCGCGACCTCGTCCAGGTCATCCGGGCGTGCGGCGACGCCTTCCGCATCCTGCTGGTCGTGTCGCTCGGGCTCGAGGTGCTGTCGGGGCTCGTGCTCGACCTGCCGATCCCGGCGTTGGGCATCCGCGGTGACATCGCCTTCGGGGGTCCGATCCAGGGCATCGGCGGGACGCGCAACTTCATGGGCTTCATCGCGGTGACCGCCCTGGTGACGTTCGTGGTCGAGTTCCTCACCCGCTCGGTGGCCCGGTGGCGTGCCGTCGCGTCCATGGGCGGCGCGGTCGTGACGCTCATGCTCGTGCAGTCGCCGATCACCGGGCTCGCGACGATCGCCCTCGCCGGGACCGCGCTCGCCCTCTGGACCCTGCGGCACGCACGGCCCTCGGTCCGGCCGCTGCTCGACGGCGTCCTCGCCACCCTGGTCGTGGCGGCGGGAGTGGTGCTCGTCGTGACCCGCGCACGGGTGCTCCCCCGCATCGGAGCTGCCGGTGGGACGACGACCCGGCTCGAGCTCTGGGAGCAGATCCGCACGTTCATCGAGCAGAAGCCGATCCAGGGCTGGGGCTGGGTGGGCACGTGGCCGAGCGAGCCCGTCGTCCCGTTCGTCACCTTCATCGATCCGTCCGGCGCCCGGTTCACGTCCGGGTTGGACGCCGCCGTCGACGCCTGGCTGCAGGTCGGCCTCGCCGGCATGCTGCTGCTCCTCGGAGCGGGACTCCTCGCCTTCGCCCGGTCGTGGGTGACGGCGACGACCTTCCCCGGCGTGGCCTACGTCTGGCCCGCGGCGGTCCTCGTGCTCCTGGGCGTGACGAGCCTGGCCGAGAGCTACCTGCTGCACGGCGCGGGCCTGATGCTCTTCGTCACGGTGCTCGTGGTCGCCGCGCGCCGACGCTCGTGGCGCGTGCGGCTCCCCCGGCTCGAGGAACGCCCGCACCCCTGAGCGTGCGCGGCTGCCGACCGCGTTGCCGTCGCAGCCGACCGCGTTGCCCTCGCAGGCGAGCCCGCGGCCGCTGGCCGGTGGCCGTGGCCGTGGCCGTGGTCCCTAGCGTCGGGAACGCGGTCGGAACCGGCGCTGGAGCCCCCACTGCGTCGTCCGCACCATCGCCTCGACGATGATGTCCTTGCTCATCTTGGAGACGCCGTGGATGCGGTCACGGAACCGGATCGGCACCTCGACGATCCGCCCGCCGAGGTCGTGGGTCCGGATGGTCATGTCGATCTGGAAGCAGTAGCCCTTCGAGTCGATCGACCCGAGGTCCATGCGCGCGATCGCGTCCGCCCGGTAGACGCGGAACCCGGCGGTGATGTCGTGCACGTCGATGCCGAGCATGATGCGCGCGTAGGTGTTGGCCCCACGGCTCAGGAACTCGCGGCGCTTGGGCCAGTCCACGACCGAGCCACCGCGCATCCAGCGCGAACCGATGGCGAGCAGGACGTCGTCCGACGGGTCCGCGTCGGCGACCGCGGCGATGAGCGCCGGCAGGCGGTCGGCCGGGTGCGAGCCGTCGGCGTCCATCTCGACGAGCAGGTCGTAGCCGTGCTCGAGACCCCAGCGGAACCCGGCGACGTAGGCCGTCCCGAGGCCGAGCTTGCCGGAGCGACGGAGCAGGTGGACCCGCTCGTCGGTCCGGGCCATCTCCTCGACGAGGTCGCCGGTGCCGTCCGGGCTGCCGTCGTCCACCACGAGGAGCCCTGCCGAGGGCACAGTCTCGAGGATCCGTGCCGCGATGTCCTTGATGTTCTCGGCCTCGTTGTAGGTCGGCACGATCACGAGGGGCTTGGCTTCGGTGTTGCGGGTCATGTCCTGCTCACGGTCGGGGTGGTCCGGCGCGGTCAGCGCTCGGCGTCCTGGTCGATGACGGCGCACGGCACCGTCACGGCCCACTGCGGGCCGGGGGCGATCTGCAGTGCGGCGTCGCGGTCCGGGTCGAGCTCGCACTCGGTCTCCGAGGTCTGGACCTGCTGGTCCCAGAACGGGCCGCCCTGCCGGCTCGACGCGTGCATCTCGAAGTTCGCGACGAAGGAGCTGACGACGGCCAGCACGAGGAGCGCACCAGCGGTCGTCGCGACCCACGCGAGGGCGCGCCGGGGCGCATCCTGCGGGTGCGGGTGCACGACGCCGGGCACGCGGACGCCACGGCTCAGCGCCACGTCCGCGATGACGGCGAACGCAGCGATGACGTACATGGATCCGGCCGCCGAGTACCGGAAGGTCCAGTTGCCCAGCCACTGCGCCGTGTCGAAGTGCGCGAAGGCGAGCATCGCGTTCGGGTTCAGCGCGACGGCACCGAACCAGACGGCGGCCGAGCCCCAGAGCATCGAACCGAGCGCCCAGCGCTGCGCGGATCCCCCGGCCCAGAACGCGAGCGCGGCGAGGAGCGCGGCGAACACGAGCGGGGCGACGACGATCCAGGTGCCGTGGTGCGCGATGACCTCACCGACACGCGACATGCTCCACGTGGCAGAGCCCGCGAAGGGCTGCACCGCGTACCCGAGCAGCATGTCCCCGACGGAGTTGTGCTCGACGTTCGGGGCTGCGCGCGGGTGGGCGAGGGTGGTCGCGACCTGCGCGAGACCGCCGACGAGCGTGCCCGCGATCACCGGCCAACGACGGCGGTTGCGGATGCCCAGGAAGAAGAGCGGGAAGAAGACGACGACCTGGATCTCGGTGAGCCCGGCGAGCAGCGTCGCCACGCCGAGGACGATGCCCCGCGTCCACGAGCGCACCGGGGCGAGCAGGGCGAAGGGCACGAGGTACATGAGGAACCAGTGCAGGTTCGCGGCGTTCGCCTGGATCTCGACCGGCCCGAGCGGCACGAGCACCGGGACGAGGGCGAGCAGGAGCCGGGCGACGACGGACCGGAGCACGCCCGCGGTCAGGACCCAGACCGCGGCACCGACCGCTGCCGTGACGGCGACGCAGAGCGCGGAGACGGTCACCGCGAACCGGTCGATCGGGGCGATCTCGCTGGCGATCGCGATCACGATCCGCGGGACGACGTGGAGGTAGCCCGCGTAGTCGTGGAAGAGCGCTCCCGCGAAGCCGAGTCGGTACTGCTCCTGGAGGAAGACCTTGCCGTCCTCGGCCCACAGCGTGTTCCGGACCTCGGGTGTCAGGCGCAGCCAGCCGAGGGCTGCGATGACCAGGAAGAGGACGACCGGCACCACCGCGGCACCCACGGACCGGCGGCGGGTGGCCGGCACTGCTGGCGCATCGTTCGAGGTGCGTCCTCCGACTGAGCTGGTTCCGACCACCGGACGATCCTCTCACAGCGGTCGCGCCGCGCTGACACGGCGCGACGACCGATCGTCCGACGTGCTGCGTCCGGGTGGGTCAGGGCACGGTCACGGTCCGGCAGCCGTACTCGGTGTTGCCCTGGCCCGCCGTGTCGAGGCCGTAGGCGCAGATCGTGTGCCGTCCGGCAGCGGCGGTCAACGTCACCGACCACCCGTGCGCCGCGCCCGCCTCCGGGTAGGCCCTGGCGACGTCCGGCCGGCTGTTCGAGGCCGTCGTGCGGACGCCCTTCGACCCGTCGTAGACGTCGACGGAGATCGTCGCGGCGGCGTCGTCGGGGTCGAACGCCCATCCGCCGACCCGGATGCCGCCCTTCACCGCGGTGACCTCGTCGAGGCTGCCGACGGGTGCCTGGCTGGTGACCGTGACCGTCCTGCACCCGAGGACCGGGTCCTTCTTGCCCGACTTCACGTGCAGCGCCCGGACGCACACCTCGTGGGTGCCCTTCGTCGCTGCGACGGTGGCCGAGAACCCGTGGGCGGAACCGTAGGAGGGGTACACCCGCTCCACGTCGGTCCGTGTGCGGTCCGCGACGAACTCCTGACGGTCACCGTCGACGTAGACGCGGACCTTGATCGAGTCCTTCGTGTCGCCGTCGAGCGCCCATCCCCCGACGGAGACCGACGACGCACCGACGGTGACGGAGTCGAGGGAGCCGATCGGGACGGACCCCGGCACGTTCACGGTCGTGCACGACCCCACCGTCGCGTTCGACCCCGCGCCGACGTTGAGTCCCGTCGCGCAGATGCGGTGGTTGCCGGCACCGACGGGCACCGTCGCGGCGAAGCCGTGCGCGGATCCGTACCCCGGGTACGCGCGACCGACGTCGGTCCGCTCCTTCGCGCCGGACAGCTGCTTCACGGTCTTGCCGTCGGCCTGGATCGTGACGCCGATGGACGACTTCGTCTCCGGGTCGATCGCCCACCCCGCCACGGAGACCCCGCCGGGCGCCGCCGACGCCCGGTCGAGCGAGCCGAACGGGGAACCGTCGGCGACGGTCACCGTCTTGCACCCGAGCGAGGCACGAGCCCGGGTGTCGGCGTTGACCGCCCAGACGCAGACCTGCTGCGAGCCCGGGGGCGCCGCGGTCGTGTGCTTGAACCCGTGGTTCGGCCCCTGCTTCGGGTACGCGGCACCGACGTCGTTGCGGACGCGGTTCGCGGTGGTCGACGTCTCGGTGCCGCCCACGGTGACGTCGACCCGGGTGCTCGCGCTGGTGTTCCGGTCGAGCGCCCAGCCCTCGACGGTCACCGAGTTGTAGCCGGCCGTGAGGACGTCGAAGCTGCCGAGCGCGGTGACCGGGGGCGCCGCGTTGCCGGTCGGGCTGCCGAACCAGTCGCTGTACATGCGCCAGAAGTTGCGGTTGCCGTAGGCCGAGCAGCCGTCGCCGGTGCCGTACAGGTTGTTCAGCGCGGCCGTGTTCGGGGTGTACGGCGTGTAGTAGTACAGCGCGGCCGTGGCCTTGTTCTGCACGTTCACGGGCTTGGTGCCGCAGGAGACCGGCACGTTGTACTGGATGTTGCGGGTGGCGCCCGGGTTGAACCAGGTGAAGTAGTTGCTCGTCCCCGGCGGGTTGCTGTACCGCTTCCACTGCCAGGCGGACCAGTACATCTGGTTGCCGACACCGGCGTACGCGGGATCGCATCGGCCGCCGACGTTGTCGGGGCAGGCGTAGCCCATGGCCCGCTCGAGGACCGCGGCGGAGGGACCGCGGTTCGTGACCAGGCTCTGCTCCTTCTGCAGCGTGACGAGGAGCACCTTCGGGCTGATCCCGCACGCCGCGCTGACGCGGGTGACGATCTGCGCGGTGGAGAGGGACGAACCGCCGGTGACGGCCGAGCACATGGCGTCCCCACCGCGGCTGTTCATCGAGAACCGGCCGTTGCGCAGGCAGTTGCTGTTCGTGCAGGACGACACCTGGCTGTTCAGGAAGGCCTGCACCTGGTCGGCGGTCATCGCCGTGCCGTCGTAGAAGTTGGCGTCGGAGATGATGTTGCCGGCCTGGAACGACGACCCGCTGAGCGCCGAGGCGGGCTCCTGCGATGCGGTCGGACCGGAGACCTGCAGACCGACGAGCACGCTGGCGACCGCCAGCACGCTCGCAGCCATGGCGAGGAGCTTCTTCACGTCGGGGGCCTTCCTGAGGGGCGGACGACGGGTGCGAGCGAGCACGTGCTCCGGGAGCGGTCCGGAACGACCCTGTCCACGGTCCAGACCACACGTGTCACGAAACTGTACCTCCGTCACAGTGATCACACAGCCCCCGCGTCGGCCCCCGTCCGGGAGGCGCGCCACACCGCCGCCGGTCGCCCGCCGCTCCGGCGGGTGACCGGCTCCACCCCGGCCGGTCCCGTTCCTGGGACGACCCTCAGGTGCCGGTGTCGAGCAGCGACTCGACGGCACGACGTGCCGCAGCGCCCGTGCCGTCCGCGCGGCGGGCGCGACGGGCGTGCGCGACGAGACCCGGCGCCTCCCGGCCGAGTCGCGCCCACTGCGCCGGCGTGAGCTGCCCACCCGCGGGGCGGAGGAGGTCCCGGGCGGCGCGCGCGAGCGTCCGCAGCACGACCCGGCGCACCATCGGCGGCGAGCCGTTCCGCAGGACGACCGCCAGGCGGTTCCGCATGCTCTGGTACCGGACCAGGGGCGAGTCGCTGCCGGAGCTCGCCGCGTGCCGGTGCGTGACGACCGCGTCCGGAGCGTGGCGGACCTCGTACCCGGCGAGCCGGAGCCGCCACGACACGTCGAGGTCCTCGTAGTACATGAAGAGGGACTCGTCGAAGCCCCCGACGTCGGCGAGGGCGTCCCTGCGGAGGAACACCGCCCCGCCGGAGAAGCCGAAGAGCGGTGCGGTCTCCGGTGCGTCCTGCAGCGGCCGCAGCCAGTCACGGTCGCGGCCGTTGCCCGAGCGGTCGAGCACGACCCCCGTCCCGTTGACGAGCGTGCGGCCGTCGGCGTCGCGACGCCACCGTCGGCCGTCCACACCCACCAGGTCGTCCGGCCCCGGGGCGGCGCCGACGGGGACGGGGACGAACCCACCCTCGAGCACGACCGTCGCGGCGACCGCGGCCACGCGGTCCCCACCGGCGGTCAGGGCCGCGAGACCGCGGGCGAGGAAGCCGTGGTCCGCGACGGCGTCGTTGTTGAGGAGCGCGACGACGGGCGCCGAGGCGGCCGCGATCCCCCGCGCGACCCCGCCGGCGAAGCCCGCGTTCGTCGGCTCGGCGACGAGGACGACCGCGGGCAGGTCGGCGCGGTAGTCGGCGACGGTGCGGTCGTCGGCCTCGTTGACGACGAGCACCACCTCGACCTCGGCGTCGACCCGCTGCGACCGCACGGAGTCGATCGCGCGCCGGGTGAGCTCGGGCTGGTGCCAGTCGACGATGACCACGGAGACGTCCACGTGTCCAGTCTCGCAGCCCGTGCGGCCCCGGTCCGCCGACGGTGCCCGGGTATAGTGGTGCCGCTTTCCGGGCACCGCCCGCGAGCCACCACTGCAAGCCGACGTACGGAGCCCTCCCATGTCCACCTTCGCGCCCCGCGTGTCCGTCGTCGTCATCAACTTCCGCGGGACGGACGACACGCTCGAGTGCATCGCGCGGCTCAGCGAGGTGGACTGGCCGGCCGACCGACTCGAGATCGTCGTGGTCGAGAACGGCTCCGGCGACGACAGCGAGGCCCGCCTCCGCGCCGAGCTCGGGGACCGGGCGAACGTCCGCATCATCGTCTCCCCCGAGAACCTCGGCTTCACCGGCGGCAGCAACCTCGGCGCGCGCGAGGCGACCGGCGACGTGGTCGCGTTCCTCAACAACGACGCGAAGCCGCACCCGGCGTGGGTGAAGGAGGGCATCGCCGGCTTCGCCCCGAGCCCGCGCGTCGCCGCCGTCGCGAGCAAGGTCCTCGACTGGGAGGGCCGCACCATCGACTTCGTCGAGTCCGGCCTGAGCTGGTTCGGGATGGGCTACAAGGCGCACATCGCCGAGCTCGACGACGGCCGCTTCGACGAGCCGCGTGACCTGCTCTTCGGCACCGGGTCGGCGCTGTTCGTCCGTCGCGACGTCTTCCTCGAGGTCGGCGGCTTCGACGACGGCCTCTTCATGTTCTACGACGACGTGGACCTGGGGTGGCGGCTCAACCTGCTCGGCTACCGGGTCCGGTTCGCGCCGCGGTCGGTCGTCTACCACAAGCACCACGGCTCGATGAAGTCGTTCGGCGACCACCGCGAGATGTACCTGCTCGAGCGGAACGCCCTGCACCTGCTCTACAAGAACCTGTCCGAGGAGAACCTCGGTGTGTTCCTGCCCGCGGCCCTGGCGCTGCTGGCGCGCCGTGCCGTCGCCAAGAGCGGTCGCGACTCGCAGGAGTTCGACATCCGCCGGTTCGTGGGCGCCCCGGACGAGTTCGACCCCCTGACGCCGATCTCGAAGGAGACCGTCGCCGGGTTCTTCGCACTCGACCAGTTCGTCGCCGACCTGCCGCGCCTGTCCGAGGAGCGTCGACGCATCCAGTCGCAGCGCGTGCGGAGCGACAAGGACGTGTTCCGGCTGTTCGGCGATGCGTTCAAGCCGCTGTTCGAGGACGGCTACTTCCTCGAGGGCTACCGCGCGATCCTCGAGTCCTTCGACGTCGAGGCACCGATGCACCGCACGAAGGTCCTCGTCATCACGGGTGACGCCCTGGGCGAGAAGATGGCCGGTCCGGGGATGCGCGCGTGGAAGATCGCCGAGGCCCTCGCCCCGGACAACGACGTGCGCCTGGTCACCTGGAACGTCGCGAACCGCAAGTCCGACACCTTCGAGGTCGCCCGCGTCCCGCTCCAGCACGAGCGCTCCATGCGCGAGCACGAGGAGTGGGCGGACGTCATCTTCTTCCAGGGCTACGCCCTGCACCACTTCACCACCCTGCAGCAGTCGAACAAGATCATGGTCGTCGACCTGTACGACCCGATGCACCTCGAGCAGCTCGAGCAGGCCCGCGACAACGGCGACGTCGGGTGGCGCAACCAGGTCACGAGCACGACCGAGGTCATCAACGCGCAGCTCGAGCGCGGGGACTTCTTCCTCTGTGCCTCCGAGCGTCAGCGCCTGTTCTGGCTCGGCCAGCTCGCGGCGGTCGGCCGCGTCAACCCGGACAACTACCTGGCGGACGACAACCTGCAGAAGCTGATCGCCATCGCGCCGTTCGGCATGGACTCGAAGCCCCCGCAGCACGAGCGCAAGGCCATCCGTGGTGTCACCCCCGGCATCGGCGAGGACGACAAGGTCGTCATCTGGGGCGGCGGCATCTACAACTGGTTCGACACCCCGTCGCTCGTCCGCGCGATCGCGCAGGTCGCCGAACGCCACGACGACATCCGCCTGTTCTTCCTCGGTGTCGCGCACCCGAACCCGGACGTGCCCGAGATGGCCATCGTCTCGGAGACCCGCCGGATCAGCGACGAGCTCGGCCTGACGGGCAAGCACGTGTTCTTCAACGAGCAGTGGGTCGCGCTCGACGACCGACAGAACTACCTGCTCGAGGCCGACGCCGGCGTGAGCACGCACTTCGCGCACATCGAGACGACCTTCTCGTTCCGCACCCGCATCCTCGACTACATGTGGGCGAACCTGCCGATCGTCACGACCGACGGCGACAGCTTCGGCGACCTCGTCGCAGCCGAGGGCATGGGCGTCGCGGTCCAGGAGCGCGACGTGGACGCACTCGCCGCGGCCCTCGAGTCGATGCTGTACGACCCGGAGGCCGCCCAGGCCGCTCGGGACGCGGTCCGTCGCGTCCGCGACGACTTCACGTGGGAGCGCGCGCTCGCCCCGCTCGTCGAGTTCTGCAAGGACCCGCAGCCGGCGGCGGACCGCGCCCACGACGCCGCGGTGCCGGCCGGCTCCGTCACTGCCGGCAGCCGTCCGCGCGTCGCGCTGAGCCCGGCACGTCAGCGGGAGATGGAGTTCCACGAGATCGCCAACAGCCGCCACGGCGTCGTCCGCGACGTCCGGCTGGCCACCTGGTACCTGCGGCAGAACGGCGTCTCCGGCCTGCGGGCGAAGGTCCAGGACCGCGTGCGGCTGATGCGCGAGAGCAAGAACGGGCGTTGACGTCCACACCGAGGGCGCGGACGGCTGCGAGGTACAGTTGTCCGTCGCCACAGTGCACGCCCACCCCCAGTGCACGAACACAGAGGAACGCATGAGCAACATCGTCACCGACCGGTTCGAACGCCTCCGGCACGAACGGATGGTCCCCGCCGGCCGCCCGGCGTCCGCCGTCGTGGGTTCGGTGCGCGAGGTCCTCGCGCACCGGCAGCTGCTCGACCTGCTGATCCGCCGTGACCTGAAGTCCCGCTACAAGGACAGCGTCCTCGGGTTCGCCTGGACCCTCATCCGGCCGCTGGTCCAGCTCGCGATCTACTACTTCGTGCTCGGTCAGATCCTCGGTGCGTCTCGGAACATCCCGGAGTTCGCGATCTACGTCTTCTCCGGGCTGACGCTGTACGGCCTGTTCAGCGAGATCGTGGCGTCCGGCACGGCGTCGATCGTCAGCAACGCGGGGCTGATCAAGAAGGTCTACCTGCCCCGCGAGATCTACCCGCTCGCCAGCGTCGGCTCGGCGCTGTTCAACTTCGGCGTGCAGATGATCGTCCTGCTCGTCGCCGCGGTGCTGCAGAGCGGGTTCGCCTGGTGGCGCCCGGACCTGCTGTTCTTCTTCCCCGCGACGCTCGTCATCCTGATCTGGGCCACCGCGCTGGCCCTGCTGCTCGCCGCGCTCAACGTGTACCTGCGCGACATGCAGTACCTGGTCGAGGTGCTCGTGCTCCTGCTCATGTGGGGCTCCCCCATCGTCTACAGCTGGCAGATGGTGGCGACGCGCGCTCCGGAGTGGCTGCTCACGCTGTACACGTCCAACCCGATCACGCTCGCCGTGCTCGGCATCCACCGGGCATTCTGGTCCGCCGGTGCCGACTCGGAGTACCCGGAGCACCTGCTGCTCCGCCTCGGCATCGCCGCGCTCGTGGGACTCGTCGCACTCCTCGCGTGCCAGCGCGTGTTCGCCAAGCTGCAGGGCAACTTCGCCCAGGAGATCTGATCGATGAGCATCGACAACGACACGACCACCGACGCCGGTTCGCCCGCGTCGCCCTTCGCCGGCGCCCCCGACGTCGTCACGGTCCGGAACGTCTCGAAGAAGTTCACGATCCGCAAGGACAACTCGCTCAAGGAACGTGTCGTCACGCTCGGCCGCGCCGGTCGGCGGCACAGCGAGGACTTCTGGGCGCTCCGCGACGTCAGCCTCGACATCCCCGCGGGCACGACCATCGGGCTGCTCGGACCGAACGGGTCCGGCAAGTCGACCCTGCTCAAGACGATCGGCGGCATCCTCGAGCCGAGCTCCGGCACGGTCGAGCGCCGCGGTCGACTGGCCGCGCTCATCGAGCTCGGCGCCGGCTTCCACCCGGACCTGACCGGTCGCGAGAACGTGTACCTCAACGCCGCGATCCTCGGCCAGACGCAGGAGGAGACCGAGGCCCGCTTCGACGACATCCTGCAGTTCTCCGGCATCGGTGACTTCATCGACACCCAGGTGAAGTTCTACTCGTCGGGCATGTACGTCCGACTCGCCTTCGCCGTCGCGATCAACACCGACCCCGACGTCCTGCTCGTGGACGAGGTGCTGGCCGTCGGCGACGAGCAGTTCCAGAAGAAGTGCCTCGACAAGATCCGCGAGTTCCAGGAGCAGGGCCGCACGATCATCCTCGTGTCGCACTCCCTCGGGCAGGTCCAGGAGCTCTGCGACTCCGCGGTCGTCCTGCACCACGGCGAGGTCAAGTTCCAGGGGTCCGCCCGACTCGCGGTGAAGAACTTCCGCGAGATCCTCGAGGACCGCCGCGTGGCCGAGGTCGAGGCGAACCACCCGGAGGAGGAGGCCAACCCGGGCAAGGTCGAGCACGTCGAGCTCGAGATCCCCGGCCGTGAGCCGGGCGCCGAGCACCGGCACGGCGACGACCTGGTCGTCCGGGCGACCTTCTCGCACGCCACCGTGCTGCCGGAGTGGCGCGCCGGCATCAAGATCGAGACGCACCTCGGTCACCCCGCGTTCGGCGTCGACAGCCGGCAGCTGCAGACGCACCACGCCCCGCTGGACGGCACCGCGACGGTCGAGTGGCGTCTCGAGGACCTCCGGCTCGGCGGTGGGCAGTACTTCGTCCACGTGTTCCTCGCCAAGCCGAACGGCGAGCACATCGTGATCCAGCGCGAGGCGGCCCGCTTCGTCGTCACCGACGAGGACACGCAGTCCGGCATCGCCTGGACGAAGACCACCGAGCGCCAGGTCCGCTGACGTGCGGGCACTCCCCGTGCTCGTCGACGCGACCTCGGTCCCCCCGAACCGCGGCGGCGTCGCTCGCTACATCGCCGGTCTGCTGCAGGGCCTCGGCGACCTGGACGTCCGCGTCGACGTCGTCGCGAAGCCCACTGACCTCGCGTGGCTGCGCGGACTCGCACCGGCGCACCGGTACCACGCCGCCCCCGGCTGGACCGCGTCGCGGCCCCTCCGGCTGCTGTGGGAGCAGGTCGGCCTGCCGGGGCTGCTCCGACGGAGCGGGGCGACCGTCCTGCACAGTCCGCACTACACGTTCCCGGTGACCCGCGCCTCCCGGACGGTCGTCACCCTGCACGACGCGACGTTCTTCTCGGACCCGGCCGCGCACTCACGCCTGAAGGTGGCGTTCTTCCGCGGGTGGACCCGGGTGGCGCGCCGGTGGGCCCGCGCGACGGTGGCGCCGAGCGCCGCGACGGTCGCGGAGCTCGACCGTCTGGCGGGCCGGGCCCGCCGAGCCACGGTCGTCGCACACCTCGGCGTCGACGCGACCGTCTTCCGCGTGCCGTCGGCGACCGAGACCGCCGCCTTCCGCGACGCCCACGACCTCGACCCGGACACCGACTGGATCGCGTTCCTCGGGACCGTCGAACCCCGCAAGCAGGTGCCGGCGCTCCTCGCCGCGCACCGAGCCCTGCGCACCCGCGGCACCACCGTCCCACCGCTGCTCGTCGCGGGCGGACTCGGCTGGGACGAGCCTGCCCGTGCCGAGCTCACCACCGCCGGCGACGTGCCCGGCGCGCCCGTCCGGTACCTCGGGTACCTGCCGGTGGAGGAGCTCCACGTCCTGCTCGGAGCCGCGCGCGTCACGGCCTACCCGAGCACCGGCGAGGGCTTCGGGCTGCCGGTGCTCGAGGCGATGGCGTCTGGCGGCGACGTCCTGACGACCCGCCGGCTCGCGATCCCCGAGGTCGGTGGTGACGCGGTCACCTACACCGAACCGGACACCGACGCCATCCGCGACGCGCTCGCGGCGATGCTCGACGAGCCCGCCGACGCCCGCGCCGACCGCGTGCGTCGGGCCCGCGCGCGAGCTGCCGGGTTCACCTGGGCCGCCTGCGCCGAGCGCCACGTGGAGGTCTACGCGTGAGCGACCGGACGCCGCACGGTGGTGCGCCCGCCGGCAGGGCGGCGATCGTCACGGTGTCGTACGAGTCCGGCGACGTGCTGCCCGCGTTCCTGGCGTCCACCGCCGCAGCGAGCACCCGGGACGTCGAGGTCGTGGTCGCCGACAACGACTCGTCGACCGCCGACGCGCTCCGCCGCGTGACCGAGTCGGCCGGGGCGCGCTTCGTCGCGGTCGGCGCGAACCTCGGGTACGGGGCGGCCGTCAACCGTGCCGTGGCCTCGCTCGACCCCGACGTGCGGTGGGTCCTCGTGTCCAACCCCGACGTCGTGCTGGCCCCCGGAGCGCTCGACCGCCTGGTCGCCACCGCCGAGACGGACCGGACGATCGGGGCCGTCGGTCCGCGCCTGCTCGAGCCCGACGGCGTGGTCTACCCGTCGGCGCGGCTCGTCCCCTCGCTCCGCACCGGGCTCGGTCACGCGGTCTTCGCGAACGTCTGGCAGGGCAACCCGTGGACGAAGCGCTACCGGCAGGACGGTGACCACACGGTGCGTCGCGACGCCGGCTGGCTGTCCGGCGCGTGCGTGCTGGTGCGCCGCGACGTGTTCGACCGCCTGGGCGGCTTCGACGAGGCCTACTTCATGTACTTCGAGGACGTCGACCTCGGCTGGCGCATCGGCCGCCTCGGACTGCGGAACGTGTACGAGCCGGAGGCGATCGCCACCCACGTCGGCGGCACCGCGACGCGCGGGTCCTCGGACCGGATGCGCCGTGCCCACCACGAGAGCGCCTACCGCTTCCTGGCCGGCAAGTACGCCGCGTGGTGGCTCTGGCCGTTGCGAGCGGTGCTCCGCCTGGCGCTGGCCGTGCGTGCGCGAGCCACGCGGACCCGCTGAACCCCGGTAACCTCTCAGGGAAGCACGCCCACCCGCCCTCCCCCGACCCGGATTGCAGCACATGATCCTCGCCGTCACCCTGATGGTCCGCGACGAAGCGGACGTCATCCCCGCCTGGCTCGACCACCACGTCGCCCAGGGCTTCGACGTCTTCGTCATCACCGACAACGGTTCGACGGACGGGACGACCGCCCTGCTCGAAGCGTTCGCCGAACGTGACGACGTCACCGTCGACCTGCGCCACGACCCCGTCCACCGCAAGCAGCAGGGCACCGTCGTGACCGGCATGGCCCGCGACGCCGCGGCGGTGCACGGGGCCGACTGGGTGGTGAACGCGGACGCCGACGAGTTCGTCCTGCCCGTCGACCGGTCGCTCACCGTCCGCCGGGTCCTCGAACGCCTCGACCCGGTCGTCGGCGCCTTCACCGTCCCCGTCGTGAACCTCGTCGGCGCACTCGCCGAGTCGGGTGCCGGAGTCGAACGCCTGCACTGGCGCGACGAGCGCTCCGTCGACGAGCTCACCGCCATCGGCCTGCTCGCCCCGCCCACCGCGAACGCCGTCCACGTCGGTGACCCGGACGTCACGGTCGTGCAGGGCAACCACCAGGTCAGCGTGGCGAACGGCGCCCCGGTGCCCGAGGAGCTCGCACTCGAGGTCCTGCACCTGCCGTGGCGGTCCTGGGCGCAGTACGCCCACCGGGTCGAGGTCACCGGCCGCGCCTACGACGCCAACCCCGACCTGACGCCGAGCCCGCGCCACCACGGGATGCGCGACTGGCGCCGCCTGCAGGAGGGGGTCCTCCAGCCCGTCTTCGCCCTGCGCTTCGTCACCGAGGACGAGGCCGAGGCGGGTCCGTTCACGCGCGACGACGGCGTCGCCGACGTCCTGCGACGCGCGGGATCGGCCGCCCTCGGCGACGCCGAGCCGGTCGTCCCGACCGACCGCCTCGAGGAGCTCCGCGCACTCGGCCGCGCGGTCGTCGACCGTGACCACCGGATCGCCGACCTCGAGGACGAGGCCCGCCAGGCGACGGAGCTCGCGGACTCGCTGCGCCGGACGGTGCAGTTCGAACGCGATGCCCATCGTGCGACGGAGGCCGAGCTCGCCGCGGTGCGCGCACGACGGGTGGTCCGGCTCGCCGACCGCGCCGGCGCCGTCGCACGGCGGATCCGCGCGCGCTGACGAGCACCCGGCCGGTGCGCCGCCGCGCGCCGGCCGGGTGGGACGCGCTGACGAGCACCGGCCGGTGCGCCACCATGCGCCGGCCGGGTGGGCCGCGCTGACCGTCGCGTCCGCGCCGATCCCGTCGACCGCGTCAGCCGCATCGGCCCTGCGGGCCGGGGCACCGCGCGGGCGCGCTGCCCGTCAGCCCTGCGCGCGGACGCGACGCACGGCGTCGAGCAGCGTCTCGGCCCGGTTCCGGAACGAGTGCTCGGCGCCGATCCGCTCCCCCCGCGCCACACGGTCCTCGAGCGTCGCCGACTCCCCCGCGCGGACGGTCTCGCGGAGCTGCTCGACCGAGGTGTACGTCCGCACCGCGCCGTGGAAGAGGTCGTCGACCCCCGGCACCGGATCGGTCACGACCAGCGCCCCCGAGGCAGCGGCGTCGAACAGCCGGTTCGACAGGAAGCCGTCCCGCGCCATGTCGTCCCAGTGGTCGTTGAGCACCACCCGGGCGGTCCGGTAGAGCGCCGGCAGGTCGTCGTTCGCCACGAAGACACCACGGTGCACGCCCTCGGGCAGGAGCCCCTCCCAGCCCTCGCCCCACACCGCGAGGTCCACCCCGGCCTCGACCGCGTCGCGGACCACGGGCCGGAACACCCGTCGGGTCTTCCCGACGAACGCGGTGTCGAGCGCGCCGAACGCGGCGTCCGGAGCACCCGGGTGGAAGCGGGCAGGGTCGGTCGCCTGCAGCAGCGGCGCGACCGGCAGCCCCGTCTCCCCGGCGACCCGGGTGGCCCACACCGGCCCGGCGGCGAACCGCAGGTCGTAGCGTGCCAGCTCCGCCGGCGTCACGAGGTCCGGGTGCGAGATCACCCAGAGCACGTTCGTCGCCGAGGGGTGCACCGGGGTGTCGTCGAGTCCCCGCAGGGTCAGCGCGACGTCGTCGAGGTGCTCGGAGAAGGGCCGGACGTGCGACTCGCGGTGGTCGACGACGACCTCCTGCCCGAGACCCCGCAGCGCCCGCGCGAGGTCGCGCGCGAAGAACGTGTCCCCCCAGTCGTCCCCCCGTGCCCCCGGGTGCGCCGCGATCCGCAGCGACCAGCGCAGCCGTTCCCCGCGGTCGCGCAGGGACAGCCGCTCGGTGCCCCGCTCGGCCCGGACGACGGGTTCGCGGAGCGCCACGGGCGCACCGACCGGGTCCGCGGTACCCCGCATCGGGAGGAATCCCAGGCGCTCCAGTGCCGGCGCGGTGTACTCGTCGCGACGTCCTCGCCAGACCGCGAGCGCATCCGCCGCGTCCGCGTCGTAGCGCCGTTCGCGGACGGCCGGGTCGCCGTAGGCCCGCCCGAGCGGCACGAGGACGCAGTCGCCGTGCAGGTCGTCGGCGGTGTCGCGGGTCAGCCGGGCGACCGCGGTGCGGGTGTCGACGGTGCGGACGGGGTCCGCGAGCGCGGCGACGGGCGCGGCGAAGCAGGGCAGGTCCGCCGCGAAGACGGCCGTGCCGTCGAGTCCGTCGGCGTCCTCGGCGGGGTGGCCGCGCAGCAGCGACGCGACCGGGGCGGTCGGCTGGGGCAGGGCCGCGCCGGCGCTCAGCACCACGTCGTCGGCCGACCGGACGACGGCCACGGCGACCCGTGCCTCCCGGCCGACCGTCGCGACGAGCCGGGCGTGGGCGCCCTCGGGGAGGGTGATCGCGGCGTCCTGGACCACGACCGTGGCGGACCGGAGCTGCGCGCGTGCCGCGGCGACCGCGCCGCCCCAGGTCGCGGCGACCGTGCGCCGCGCGACCACGTGGTCGGCCGCTGGCTCGACCGGCGCGTAGGTGCTCGTCGGGGCGGCGTGCACGTCGTACGCACTGACGACGACCGTACGTGCACCGGCGGCGACCGCGGCGGCGACCGCCGGTCGGTGCGCTCCGTCCCGGAACGACCGCTCCTGCACGGTCACGACGACGTCGAACCCGTCCGGTGCGGCCGTCGGCCGGTCCGTCACGAGGGACGTGTCGACCGGGAGGCGCGGCTCGGCCGCTCCGTCGACCGCACCACCGCGGGTGGTGGCGTCGGGACCCGTCCGCTCGGCTCCCGCCGCAGCGGTCCGCCCGAACAGCCGGCCGAGCCGGGACGCCATCAGCCCTGCAGCAGGGCGTTCAGGTAGACGCCGTAGCCGCCCTTGACGAGGGGTGCCGCGAGGTCGGCGAGCTGTGCGTCGTCGATCCACCCGTTGCGCCAGGCGATCTCCTCGATGCAGCCGATCTTGAAGCCCTGGCGGTCCTCGATGACCTTGACGTACTCGGACGCCTGCATCATCGACTCGAACGTGCCGGTGTCGAGCCAGGCGGTCCCGCGGTCGAGGACCTGCACACCGAGCTTGCCCGCCTCGAGGTACCGCTCGTTGACGGTGGAGATCTCGAGCTCACCGCGTGCGCTGGGCTCGATGGTCTTCGCGATCTCGATGACCGAGTTGTCGTAGAAGTACAGCCCCGGGACGGCGTAGTTCGACTTCGGCTGCGCGGGCTTCTCCTCGATGGAGACCGCGGTGAACGCATCGTCGAACTCGACGACGCCGTACGCCGTGGGGTCGGCCACGTGGTAGGCGAAGATGGTCGCACCGTCGACGCCGGTGTTCTTCCGCAGGTTCGTGCCGAGGCCGGTGCCGTGGAAGATGTTGTCGCCGAGGACCAGCGCGACGCTGTCGTCGCCGATGAACTCCTCGCCGATGACGAACGCCTGCGCCAGGCCGTCCGGGCTCGGCTGCACGGCGTACTGGATGTCCATGCCGAGCGACGAACCGTCGCCGAGCAGGGCCTTGAACTGCTCGTTGTACTCCGGCGTCGTGATGACCAGGACCTCGCGGATGCCGGCCATCATGAGCGTCGACAGCGGGTAGTAGACCATCGGCTTGTCGTAGATCGGCATGAGCTGCTTGCTGATGCCCTTGGTGATGGGCCAGAGGCGCGTGCCGGAACCACCGGCGAGGATGATGCCCTTCATCGGACCGTCCTTACTTCTTCGTGCGGAGGGACTCGGTGTAGGCCACCGCTTCCTCGTAGGTCGGCAGCAGGCCCTGCTCGGCGGCCTGCTCGAGCGTCGGGGCCGAGGTGTCCTTCTCGGAGAGCACCGGCTCGCCGATCCCCTCGGGCAGCTCCAGGCCGACCGTCGGGTCGAGGATGCTGATGCCCTTCTCGCGCTGCGGGTCGTAGTGGGCGCTCACCAGGTAGTTCACCGTCGAGCGGTCCTCGAGCGCGACGATGGCGTGGCCGAGTCCCTCGGACAGGTAGACGGCCCTGCGGTCGACGTCGTCGATGCGGACCGCGTCCCACTGGCCGAACGTCGGCGACCCGACGCGGATGTCGACGATGTAGTCGATGAAGGCCCCGCGGACGGCGGTGACGTACTTGGCCTGGCTGGGGGCGACGAGGGCGTAGTGGATCCCGCGGGCGACACCGGCGGACGAGATCGACATGTTCACCTGGCGGAGGTCGAGCGGGTGACCGACCGTGTCCTCGAGGACGTCGGCACGGTACGCCTCGAGGAACGCTCCTCGTGCGTCGCCGTGCTGGACGGGCGTGAACTCCCACGCGCCGGGGATCTTCAGTTCGCGGATCTGCACCGGGGCAGCCTAGCAAGGAGCGCGTCAGGACAGCCCGAGGGCCAGGCGCCATGCCGTCTCGCCGGGTCGGTCGTCCCCGACGGTGCGCTCCGCCAGGACGTACCGGCGCGCCCGTCGGACACGGACGTCGGACTCGCGCAGGGCGGCACGGACCGCTCGCTGCCACGCCTCCGGCTGGTCACCGACGAGGAGACCACCGTGCTCGTCGGCGCCCCGGTACGACGGCCGGTCCGACCCGACGAAGGGCAGGCCGAGCATCGTGTACTCGAGGAACTTGAGGTCGCTCTTCGCGTCGTTGAACCGGTCACCGGTCAACGGTGCGACCCCGGCGGACCACCGGTCGGCCTGCGCCCGGAGGAACGCGACGAAGGCCGGGTAGTGCTGCGCCCCCTCGGGGAGCGCGAGTCGGTCGTACCAGGTGTCGTCGTCGCCGGTGACCCCGACGACCTCCAGCCGGACCGGCCGGCCGTCGTCGTCGGTCAGGTCGGTGAAGACCGGACGGAGCAGGTCGAGGTCGCCGCCGTGCGTCGCGCTGCCCATGTAGAGGACGCGTCGCGGGCTGCGGTCGTCCGGGTCGGCGGCGGCAGGGCCGCCGGGGTCCGCGTCCCACAGCCCGGGTTGGACGCCGTTCGGCACCACGACGGCGTCGACGCCCTGCGCCGCGAGCACGTCCCGGAGCGTCGGGGTGGACACCACCACCGCGTCGGCGCCCCGGACGAGCCGATCGACGGAGGCGAGCCGGTCGGGGTCGTACTCCGCCTGCGCGAGGCGTGTGCGCGCCTCCGGGGTGAAGAAGTCGTCGTCGACCTCGGCGACGATCCGCGTGCCCTCGCGGGCGGCCCTGGCGAACGCGGCGTCGAGCGCGGCGACCGGGAAGGCGTCCCGCTGCACCAGGATCGCGTCGAGGTGCGCGGTGTCCGAACCGTCCGCCCAGCGCACCGGGTCCACCTGCGCGACCCGTGCCCTCCCGGATGCGGCGAGCGCCGTCATCCGTCCCGTCACCCGGACGTGTGCCGACGCGGGGTGCACGCCACCGGCACCGTGCACGACGAAGCCGACCAGGGGCGGAGCCGAGGTCGACGGGGCCGTGCCCCGACGACCGAGGAGACGGGCGACGGTCGACCGGAGGGCTGCCATGGGGCCATCGTCGCACGACGACCGCTGGACCTGAGCATTCGTACGGGCACGTAGGATGGTCGCCGACTTCCCGCACGGGGAGGAGCGCCGACGACCTCAGGGACCCACTCGTGAAACTGTTCGTCCAGATCCCCTGCCTCAACGAGGAGCAGACCCTCGCCTCGGTCCTCGAGACGATCCCGACCTCGATCCCCGGCGTCGACGAGATCGAGGTCCTGGTCATCGACGACGGCTCGACCGACCGGACCGTCGAGGTGGCCCGGGCGCACGGGGTCCGGCACGTCGTCCGGCACACGCGGAACATGGGGCTGGCGCGGTCCTTCCGTGACGGCGTCGACTACGCCCTGCTCCACGGGGCCGACGTCGTCGTGAACACCGACGGGGACAACCAGTACCCGCAGGCGCAGATCGCCGACCTCGTGCAGCCGATCGTGCGCGGCGAGGCCGACATCGTGATCGGTGACCGCCAGACCCGGACCATCGAGCACTTCTCCGGGTTCAAGAAGGCGATGCAGACCTTCGGGTCGTGGGTCGCGAGCCGTGCCGCCGGGCTCGACCTGCCCGACGCGGCGAGCGGGTTCCGCGCCTACTCGAAGTACGCGCTCATCCGGCTCAACATCGTCACGCGCTTCAGCTACTGCATGGAGACCATCGTGCAGGCGGGCTACAAGCGGCTCGCCATCGCCAGCATCCCGATCACGACGAACGCCAAGACCCGCGAGTCACGACTGTTCAAGAACATCTGGCAGCACATGTTCCAGTCCGGGTCCGCGATCGCACGGGTCTACCTCATGTACCGGCCGCTGGCGCTCTTCGCCTGGGTGAGCGCCGTCCTGGGCGCCGCGGGACTCATCCCCTTCGTCCGCTACCTCGTGCTGCTCTGGACGGACAGCGGCGGCAACCACCTGCAGTCGCTCATCCTCGGCATGGTCCTGATGATCAGTGCCCTGCTGTCGATCACGATCGGCGTCGTCGCAGACCTGACGAGGCTGAACCGCACGCTCGCCGAGGAGCAGCTCGACCTGCAGAAGCTCGCCCGGTACGGGGACTGACCCCGGACCGCCCCCGCTACACTCGACCCGACCGCCGTCGGCCCCGTGACCGGCACACATCGGCCTTGCAAAGGAAACCAAGCGTGAAGATCCTCGTCACCGGAGGGGCCGGCTTCATCGGCTCGAACTTCGTCCGTCGGACCCTGGAGGACGCGTACCCCGGGCTGGAGGGCTCGGAGGTCGTCGTGTACGACGCCCTGACGTACTCGGGGAACCTCGAGAACCTCGCTCCCGTCGCGGACTCGCCGCGCTACACGTTCGTGCAGGGAGACATCCGCGACGCCGCGAAGCTCGACGAGGTCGTCCCCTCGGTCGACGCGATCGTGCACTTCGCCGCCGAGTCGCACGTCGACCGCTCCGTCCGTGACTCCGGGATCTTCGTCGAGACCAACGTCGTCGGCACGCAGCGTCTGCTCGACGCAGCACTGCGCCACGGCACCGAGCGGTTCGTCCACGTCTCCACGGACGAGGTGTACGGCTCGATCAGCGAGGGCTCGTGGGACGAGGACCGTCCGCTCGAGCCGAACTCGCCGTACTCGGCGTCGAAGGCGGGCAGCGACCTGCTCGCCCGCAGCTACCACCGCACCCACGGGCTGAACCTCTCGATCACGCGGTGCTCGAACAACTACGGGCCGTACCACTTCCCCGAGAAGGTCATCCCGCTCTTCGTGACGAACCTCATCGACGGCAAGAGCGTCCCGCTGTACGGCGAGGGCAACAACGTCCGCGACTGGCTGCACGTCGACGACCACACCCGCGGCATCGCGATGGTCCTCGTCGGGGGACGCGCGGGCGAGATCTACAACATCGGCGGCGGCACCGAGCTGACGAACAAGGAGCTCACCCAGCTCCTCCTCGACGCGACCGGCAAGAACTGGTCGTCCGTCGAGCACGTGCAGGACCGCCTCGGTCACGACCTGCGCTACTCGGTCGACATCTCGAAGATCCAGGCCGAGCTCGGCTACGAGCCGCAGGTGCCCTTCGAGCAGGGACTCGCCGACGTCGTGCAGTGGTACCGGGACAACCGTGCGTGGTGGGAGCCCCTCAAGGAGCGCGCGGCCCTCGCATGACCCGCTACCTCGTCACCGGCGCCGCCGGCATGCTCGGTCAGGACCTGCAGCTGGCCCTGGCCGGGCGTGACGTGACCGCCCTGTCCCGCGCTGACCTCGACGTCACCGACCAGTCCGCCGTGTCCGCGGCGGTCGCGGGACACGACGTCGTGATCAACGCCGCTGCGTACACGAAGGTCGACGACGCCGAGTCGCACGAGGAGGCGGCCACCGCCGTCAACGCCCGGGGGGCGGAGACACTCGCCACCGCAGCCGCGGCGAGCGGTGCGCGGCTCGTCCAGGTGTCGACCGACTACGTCTTCGACGGTACCGGGACCGCGCCGTACGCCGAGGACGGGCCGACTCGTCCGCTCGGTGTCTACGGACGCACGAAGGCCGCCGGGGAGGACGCCGTCCGCGCGATCCTCCCGGACGCGTCGTACATCGTGCGGACCGCCTGGCTCTACGGCGCCCACGGCCCCAACTTCGCCAAGACCATGGTCCGGCTCGCGGGCTCCCACGACACGGTGAGCGTGGTGACCGACCAGGTGGGGCAGCCGACCTGGACCGGCGACCTCGCACGGCAGGTCGTGGCGCTGCTCGACGCCGACGCCCCCGCGGGCACGTACCACGGCACCAACGCCGGGCAGGCGTCCTGGTTCGACTTCACCCGCGCGATCTTCAGCGCTGTCGGGCTCGACCCGGAGCGGGTCCTCCCGACGGACAGCTCCGCCTTCGTCCGGCCCGCACCGCGCCCCGCGTACAGCGTCCTCGGACACGACGGCTGGGCGGCGGCCGGCATCCCCC
Source organism: Curtobacterium sp. 179-B 9B NHS (assembly GCF_045370965.1). Taxonomy (NCBI): domain Bacteria; kingdom Bacillati; phylum Actinomycetota; class Actinomycetes; order Micrococcales; family Microbacteriaceae; genus Curtobacterium; species Curtobacterium sp. 179-B 9B NHS. Next base: position 288,837 of record NZ_JBIQDQ010000002.1, on the reverse strand, counting down.
CGATGCGGGACTGGCGTCGGGCGCTGGACGCGGCGGTCGCCGCCGGCGTCCTCGACCAGCCCTGAGCGCGGACGAGCGGTCCGCCGGGGCCGCGCGTCCGTGCCCGGGCGTCCGCTGATCGGTGCGGAACCGTCCGGCGGACCTCCCCGCTGCCCCTCGTTCCCGACGACGCGGCAGGGGGGGCGGCGCCGACGACGCGGCAGCGGGGCCGTCACCCGACCGTGCTGGTGGTGCTCCCGCGACCCCGGTCGGCCCACCTGCGAGCCCGGTCGGCGCTCCCGCATCCGCGGCCGGCGGTCGTGTGCGGAGCTCCCGCATCCGCGGTCGGCGGTCGTGTGCCGCCGACCGGTGGACTCACTCGGTGACCGTGAAGGTGATGCTCGTGCGCACCTGCCGCCCGTTGTCCGCGACGAACTCGATTGTGCGCGTGCCGATCGCGCGCTCGGTGGGGGTCCCGACGATCTGCTGTGTGTCGGCGTCCCAGCGCATGCCGGGCGGCAACGACCCCGAGAACGACGTGAAGACCGAGGGGAACGGGCTCTCGGCGCGGAGCTGCACGGATGCCCGTCGACCGACCTGGAGTCGCACCTCGGAGGGGACGGAGACGATCGGCTGACGCTTCACCTCGACGATCCGGCCGTAGGACAACGTGCCGTCGTACTGGGCGTCCGTCGACAGCCGACACTGCACCACGTTCTGCCCCGGGTAGTACAGGCCCTGGAAGTCCTGGCAGCTGTTCTCGGTGATCCCCGGCTGTGTACCCGCCTCGAGCGTGACCCGGACGGGCTCGTCGTCGTCGACCCACCGGGAGTACTGCGACGCCGCGAGGACCGTCCCCTCGACCACCATGCCGGAGATGCCGGCATCCGTGAAGTCCGTACCGTCCAGCGACGCCCCGGTGAGGTCGGCCTGTGTCAGGTCGGACTGCGACAGGTCGGTCCCCCGCAGGTCCGTCCCCGTGAGGTCGGCGCCGTAGAGGATCGTGCTGCTGAGGTCGGCACCGCGGAGGTCCGCTCCGTGCAGGTCTGCCAGCCGCAGGTCGAGCCCGGACAGGTCGGCACCGGCCAGGTCCTGCCCGGCGCACTCGGCGTGCGACGAGACCGACGCCCCGCGCACGATCGTGCACTCACGGATCGTGGTCGGTGCCGGGCCGGTCGAGACGTACTCGTACCCCACCGACACCAGCGCCAGGACGAGCACGGCGGTGCCGACGGACCACCGACGACGGCGGTACCAGGGGGTCGCAGCACCCGCGGCGCCGGTCCCGGCAACGCGCTCCGGGGTCGTCTGGTCGGCGGCCGTCCGGGCCGCGGTCGTCCGGTCGGCGGCCGTCCGGTCGGCGGCCGTCCGGTCGTCGGTCGTGTCGTCGCTCATCGGACCCCCGTCAGGAAGTGCGGCAGGACCCGTTGCGCGAGCGGCGTGTACCAGCCGGGGTCCTGCGCGTAGGCGGCGAAGGCGAACGGTCCGGCGTAGGTCGCCACGACGAGCACCGCGACGACGGCCACCGGGACGACGAGCGCACGGCGCCAGCCCTCGGGCAGCGTCCGCCAGAGGGCCAGGAGCGACACGATCGCGAACACCACGAGCAGCGGGTAGACCGGTAGGACGTACCGTCCGGCGAAGGCGTACTGGTTGTCGAGGCGCAGGAAGGTCCGCAGGTTGAAGAAGAACGTGGCGGCGACGTAGGTGGCTGCGACGACGGTCCCCCAGACGAAGGAACGCGTGCGGACGAGGATGCGCACGGCGAGGAGCGTCGCGACGAGGGCCACGATGAGGACGACCGCGCCCAGGACCTGCACCCAGGTCGTGATCTGCCACTCGGTGGTGCGGCCGCGGTAGAAGAACATGGTCTGGAAGTACGCACTCATCCAGTCACCGATGAACCCGAACAGGTCGAACGCTGCCGGCGGTGCGTCGTGCAGGATCGCGACGTCGTGCGCGCGCTCGGCGACGAAGTTGCGTCGGTAGATGTCGAACGCGAGGCACTCCTGGTGGGTGTGCACCCGGACGCACGACGGGTTGAACTGCCCGTAGCGCAGCAGGTTCCCGCCCGTCCGTTCGACCATCACCGCTGACACGCCCAGCACGGACACCGTCCAGAGCGTCGACGTCACCGGGTGCCCGCGGAACGCGGCCACGGTCCGGCGCACCGGGTGCGCGAAGGCCTGGAAGCCGTCGCGCTGGACCACGAGCACGAGCGCGACGACCAGCGCGACGCCGACGAACGGGACGAACGTGTACTTCACGACGATCGCCGCGAGGCCGCACGCGACGGCGCGCACGAGGTTCCCCCAGTGTCCCGACGACGAACGGATCATGCGGGCGCACCAGTACAGCATCAGGAAGTACAGGGTGTTGGCCGGGGTGTCGTAGGAGACCCCGGCGCTCTGCCACTCGTACCGCCCCGTCAGGGCGACGACGATGACGGCGAACACGGCGATCGACGTCGAGAAGCCCATGACCCGGAACAGGCGTCGGAGCACCACGAGACCGAGCGCCCCGAGGACCACGTTCACCGCTCGGAGCATGACCACGATCACCGTGTAGGGCGCCTCGAGGTTGACGAGCGGCTTCACCGGGAAGCTCATCAGGTAGTAGTAGACGTAGCTCGGGAACCGCTCGATCTCCCCCATCGTCAGCAGCTGCGGGGCGGCGTCCGTGATGATCGGACCGGCGGTCCAGCTGCGCCCTGCGTAGAAGAGGATGTTGGCGATGTGCCGACCTTCGTCCGGCGCGATCGTACCGGCGTACGGGACGTTCCCCATCCCGTCGACCACCGGCATGTGCACCGCCACCGAGAGGAACGCCCCGATCACCAGGAAGACCACGATCGTCGTGGGCATCGTCCATCGGTGCTCGAGCACCGCGACCAGTCGTCGGGGGTCGCCGATCCGCCGGAGGGCGGCGTGCGTCACGGTTGTCAAGGCTCCCCTTCGTCGACGACCGGACAAGCCTAGCCCCCGGCGCCGCCCCCGCGGGCGTGCAGGACGTCCCTGGTAGTGTCTGCCGCGCTGTCCGACCGCGATCCGAAGAGGGGCTCCATGACGACTCTGCGCGTGATCGTCGACCAGGTCGTCGCACCGGTGCCGGGCGGGATCGGCCGGTACGCCGAGGAGCTGACGCGCGGGCTCGTCGAGACGGCACCGGACGGGTGTGACGTCGAGGGGATCGTCTCCGCCACCGCCGCGTCCGAGCTCGACCGACTCCGTGCCCTGCTGCCGGGCGTCGACCTCTCCCGGACCGCACTGCCGCGTCGCGAGCTGTCCGTGGCGTGGCAGCTCGGCCTCGCGCGCACCGCCGCCCACGGCATGGTCCACGCCCCGAGTGTCCTGGCCCCGCTGGTCCGCCACGACCCGCTCCGCGACCCGGGCACCCAGACCGTCGTGACGGTCCACGACACGGTTCCCTGGACCCATCCGGAGACCCTGACCCCGCGCGGTGTCCACTTCCACAAGGCGATGGTGCGTCGCGCCTTCCGGTACGCGGACGCGGTCGTCGTGCCGACCCACGCCGTGGCCGAGGAGCTGAACGGGATCCACCGCTTCGGCGACCGGCTCCGCGTGATCGGCGGCGCGCCGAGCAGCAAGCTCCGCGTCCCCGTCGACGCCGACCTGCGCGCCGAGCGACTCGGCCTCCCCGAGCGGTACGTGCTGGCGGTCGGGACCCTCGAGCCACGGAAGGGCCTGCAGCACCTCATCGCCGCGATGGCACACCCTGAGGCACCGTCGGACGTGCCACTGGTCGTCGCCGGGCCGGACGGCTGGGGCGACGTCGACGTCCACGAGACCGCCGAACGAGCCGGACTCCCTCCCGAGGCCGTCCGGGTGCTCGGGCGCATCGACGACGCCGACCTGGCGACGGTCTACGACCGGGCATCCGTCTTCGTGTTCCCGAGCCTCGCCGAGGGCTTCGGACTGCCGGTCATCGAGGCGATGAGTCTCGGGACCCCGGTCGTCCACTCCGACGACGCAGCGGTCCGCGAGGTCGCGGCGGACGCCGGCGTCACGGTCGCCCGGGAACCGCTCGACTCGTACCCGACCCGGCTCGCGCAGGCCGTGTTCCAGGTCGTCTCCGACGAGAACCTCGCGGCGCAGTTGGCCGTGGCCGGACTCGACCGGGCACGGATGTTCGACTGGCGCGACTCGGCCCTCGAGACCTGGCAGCTGCACGCCGACCTCTGATCCGAGGGTCCCCGACCCGGACGACCGGTCCGCGCACCCGACCTCGATGCGCTGCGGCGCCCGTGTCGCCGCGTCGGCTCCGCGTGTGACCTGCGAGGATCGATCGCATGTCCCGTCGACTCCCCGTCACCGCCGCCTCCGTCGTCCTCGCCGTCACCGCCGCCGTCGTGCTCGCAGGGTGCTCCGGTGGCGACGGGCCCGAGCGGACGGCCTCGGCGTCCCCGAGCCGCTCGGCCACTCCGGCACCGACCGGGAGCGCACCGACGACCGTTCCCCCGTCCTCCGGATCCTCACCGTCGGACGTCCCGTCCCCCGGCCCGTCCGGCGGCGTGGACGACGGCACCGGACCCGGTACGGGCAACGGCAGCGGCGTGGAGCAGCCGGACTCCGTCGACTTCGCCGCGGTCTCGGCCCAGGGCGTCGCCGCAGCCGGCGGAGGAACGGTCGTCTCGCTCGCCGGGTCAGGTGACGAGTGGACCGTCGTGGTCGCGGGCCCCGACGGCTCCCGGACCCAGTCGGTGGTCTCCGCGACCCTGGGCCGTGTGACCTCCGGCCCGTTCCCCCGCGACGTGGACGCGGCGACGGCAGCGGCCGACGCAGCCCGGTCCGCCGCAGCCGAGGTCGACGCAGCTGCGGCGGCGGCGTCGGCGACCGCCGCGGTGCCCGGCAGCACGCTCCGGTCCGTCGTCCTGGAGGGGTCCGACACGGCGCCCGTCTGGAACGCGGTCGTCACCGTCGGAGGCGCCGAACGCTCCGTCACGGTCGACGCGCGGACCGGGACCGCGGCCGCCTGAGTCGGGGCGGCCTCCCCGGCGCTCCCGCGGGCCGACGCGACGTCGACAGCGACGACGAGGCCGTCAGAGCTGGGCGCGGAGCGCCGCGGCCTTCCGTTCCACCATCTCCTCGAGCGCACCGGCGTGCTCGGCGAGCCGCTGCGCGACGTCGGCGTCCGAGCTCCCGAGGATCCGTGCAGCGAAGAGCCCGGCGTTGGCAGCGCCGTTGATCGCCATCGTCGCGACCGGGATGCCGGCCGGCATCTGCACGATGGACAGCAGGGAGTCCAGCCCGTCCAACCGCGCCAGCTGCACGGGGACGCCGATGACGGGCAGGGTGGTCATCGACGCCACCATGCCGGGCAGGTGTGCCGCGCCGCCGGCACCGGCGATCACCACACGCACCCCTCGCTCTGCCGCGCCCCGGGCGAACCGCGCCATCTTGTCCGGCGTCCGGTGTGCGGAGACGACGTCTGCCTCGAACGTGATCCCGAGTTCGGTGAGGACGTCGGCAGCAGCGCGCATCGTCGGCCAGTCCGAATCGGACCCCATGATGATCGAGACGAGCGGTGCAGGAGCGGTGGTGTCGGTCACGCGTCGAGCCTAGCCCGCGGGGCCTTCCGCCCGGGGTCGAGGGCACGGCCGAACGTGCACCCGCTGCGGTCCGTCCAGCGGGTCAGTCGTCGAAGTGCGCGGCTGCTGCGCGTGCGCGGTAGACCACGTCGTCGACGTCCTCGCCGGTCACCGTGACGTGACCGATCTTCCGTCCCGGTCGGGGCGCCTTGCCGTAGAAGTGGTACTTCGCCTCGGGGAACGCGTCCAACGCGGCGGGGTACCGGGCCGCCAGGTCCCCGTCGAGCGGACCGCCGAGCACGTTGACCATGACGGACACCGGGGCGAGGGCGCCGGTGGCACCGAGCGGCAGGTCGAGGACCGCGCGGAGGTGCTGTTCGAACTGGCTCGTCGTGGCGCCGTCGATGGTCCAGTGCCCCGTGTTGTGCGGGCGCATGGCCAGCTCGTTGATGAGGATCCGCTCATCGTCGGTCTGGAACAGCTCCACGGCCAGGACCCCGGTCACGTCGAGCTCCTCGGCGATGCGGACGGCGGTGCTCTCCGCTGCGTCCGCGAGCCGCCCGGCGGACCGCGGAGCGGGAGCGATGACCTCGGCGCACACGCCGTCGCGCTGCACCGTCTCGACGAGCGGCCACGCGACGACCTCCCCGGAGGGGCGTCGCGCCACGGACTGCGCGAGTTCACGCGTGAACGGCACGAGCTCCTCCACCAGCAGTGCCTCGTCGGTGCCCGTCTCGGCCAGCGCCGTGAACCAGTCGTCGGCCTCCCCCGCGTCCCGCACGACCCGGACGCCCTTGCCGTCGTAGCCACCACGCGCCGTCTTCACGACCGCACGTCCGCCGTGGGCGGCCAGGAACCGGGCCAGCTCGGTCTGGTCGCGGACCGCAGCCCAGTCGGGGACGGGCAACCCGAGCTCGGACAGCCGGGTGCGCATCGTGATCTTGTCCTGGGCGACACCGAGCGCAGCAGGTCCGGGGTGGACGGCCACCCCGGCGTCCACGAGGCGACGGAGCACCTCCTGCGGCACGTGCTCGTGGTCGAAGGTGACGACGTCGACGTCCCGCGCGAACGCCAGGACGGTGGCGGCGTCGTGGTAGTCGCCCTCCGCTGACGCCGCGATCGCAGCGGACATGCCCGGTCCCTCAGCGAGGACCCGGATGTCGAGGCCCAGCTCGATCGCCGCGGGCACCATCATGCGCGCAAGTTGTCCGCCACCGACGACCCCGACCCGCAACACCATGCTCAAACCCTCCACGACCCCAGGCTCACGCCAGGGTCCACTCGACTACAATCCTGCGAGGCCGATCGTCGATCCGCCCGGCGCCGGCGTTCCCGCCGGCATCCGCAAGACTACGGAATCCTGGAGGCCACGTGCGGCGCCTCATCGCCCAGCTCGCCCGGTTCGGCATCGTCGGAGCCTTCGGGTTCCTCGTCGACTTCTCGGTGTTCAACCTGCTGCGGGCGACGGTCCTCTCCCCCGACGAGGTCCACTCCGGCCCGTTCTGGGCGAAGGTGGTCTCGACGGTGGTCGCGATCCTCGTCAACTGGGTCGGCAACCGGTACTGGACCTTCCGTCACCAGCGTCGTTCCGTCGCGGCGAAGGAAGGGCTCGAGTTCGTCGTCGTGTCCCTCGGCGGCATGGTCATCTCACTCGGCTGCCTCGCCGTGTCGCACTACGTGCTGCACTTCACGTCCGCCCTCGCGGACAACATCTCCGGCAACGTCATCGGCCTGGCACTCGGGACGGCGTTCCGGTTCTGGCTGTACAAGGTCTGGGTCTACCACCCGGACCGGGTCGAGCGCGAGAGCGCCGACCGTCGCGGAGCCGAGGCGCAGGACCGTGAGGACGCGCCGGTGGTCCCCGGTGCTCCCGAGGTGGGCCGTCCGTACCAGGGCTGACGCACCGCCCCGTAGGATCGACCGGTGTCGACCGGAACGGAACGCCGAGCAGTGACCGACGGGGCCGTCCCGCCCGTGTCCCGCCGCGAGCTGGTCGCGGTGGCGGTCGTCACGACCGCCTTCGCACTCTGGCTCGGCGTCTGGGCGATGGTGGTCCCCGCCTTCCAGGCCCCGGACGAGACAGCACACGTCGACGCCGCCGTGCACCTCGCACTGGGCGAACCGTGGGTCGATCCCGGAGACCTGCGTGTGCTGAACGCCGTGCAGGCCGCGGTGGCACAGCAGGACGGAGTCCCGCACGACGAACGGTCGACCTTCTCCGAGCTGTCGGCGGGAGCGCCCGGGGCCTCGGGGACCGTCAACCAGATGACCCAGCACCCGCCCACGGCCTACGCGGCGTACGCGCTCGTCCTGCGTGCGGTGGACTACGGCGACCTGCGCTGGGACCAGGCCCTCCTCGTGCTGCGCCTGGTCGACGCCGCAGTCGTCGCGCCGCTCGCGGTGCTGGCCTGGGCCACCGTCCGACGGTTGACGCGGTCTCCCCGGGCCGGGCTGGTGGGCGCTCTGGCACTCTTCGCCACGCCACAGCTCGCGTCCATCGCATCCTCCGTGTCCAACGACGCGCCGGTCCTGCTGCTCTCCGGGGTCGTGGTCTGGATCGTGACACGGGTGCTCACCGGGGACGTGCGCTTGCGGACGCTCGTGTCGCTCGGCCTCGTGCTCAGCCTGCTGGTCTGGACGAAGGGCACCGGTCTGCCCGCGGTGCCCTTCGTCGGACTCGCCGCGTTCGTCGGAGGAGCCGGCGCTGCCACGCTCCGGACGCGTGTGGTCCGCGCCGCGGTACCGCTCGTGATCTGCGCGGCGCTCGGGTCCTGGTGGTGGCTGCACAACCTCGTGGCCTACGGTCGGGTCCAGCCGAACGGCTACTCCGCGATCCGGGGCCCGCAGGACTTCCCGCCCGGCGAGGGGCCGTCCGTCCTCCACTTCCTCGACGTCAGCTGGGGGACGCTCACCAGGACGTTCTGGGGCAGCCCCGGCATGCGTGCCCAGGTGAGCATCGGTGACCTCCTGACCGCACTCCTCACGGTCGCCACCGTGGCGGTCGTCGCGCTCTTCGCCTTCCGAGCGGGTCCGCTCCGACGTCCGGCCGTCGTCCTCGCGGTGTTCCCCGCGCTCCTCGTGGTCGTGCAGACGGCGACGAGCGCCCGCGGGTACCTCACGACGACCGAGGTCGCAGCGACGCAGGGACGGTACTACTTCCCCGCACTGCTCTGCCTCGTCGCCCTGAGCGCGGTCGCGTGGCGACGGCTCGCACGGCGGGTCCACGGGCGCGCCCTCGTCACCGGTCTCGCGGTCGGCCTCCCCGCTGTCGGTGCGTACGGGCTCGTGGTCGTCGGCAACTGGTTCTGGAACGCGGCCGAGCTCCTGCCGACGGCGGCCGGGTCCGAGCGCTTCCGCACCTTCGCGCCGGTGCCGCCCGTCGTCGTCGGCATCGTCGTCGCGTGCGTCGCGGTCGGCGTCGTCGTGACCGTCCTCGCGATCAGCCGGCAGAGGTACCTCGCCGCGTCGTCCCCCGACGTCGGCGGTGCCACGACCTGACCCGCCAATCGGCCGCACGCGACCCGCGGGGCCGACGTGTGACCCGACCGCCGGTCCGGCCCGCCCTGTCGCCCGGGTGCAGTGCGGTGCCGTGCCGGTCCGTCAGACCTGTTCGGGTGCCTCCGCGTCGGGACCCACGGCGACGACCTTCCGTCGGCCGGAGCCGAACCAGGTCGGGATCGCTGCGGTCAGCAGGAACAGCGCGTCCACCGCGAGGCTCCAGATGCGTGTGACGACGACGACGACCAGGGCGACCGGGCCCGGCATCACGATCGCGAGCAGGAGCCCCTGGACGCCCTCGCGGACGCCGAGTCCGCCGGGAGCGAAGACGGCGAGCATGCTGATCGCGGACGCCATGCTCGCCGCGCCGATCACGAACGCGGCGTCCTGGACCCGCAGCGCCGGGTACACCGCGAGTGCGATGAAGTAGTAGGCGGTCCCGGAGATCACGGCGCCGAGGACGTACAGCCCGGCGCCGACCACCACCGTGCCGAGCGCCGGCCTGACGTCGTCGTCGAGCGGTCGGCGTCGGAGGATCCGCAGTGCGAGCTGGATCAACCCGAAGAACACCCGCGGGACGAGGCAGACGACGCATCCCACGAACGCCACCACCATGAGGACCACGAGCCAGACGTCGAGGGAGTGCGTCCTGGGGTCGACCAGCAGGAGGACCAGGGCGAGCGCCAGGGTCGCCGCGATCTGCAACGCGCCCTCGAGCAGTCCACTGACACCCAGACGCGCCTTCGACACGCCGTGCCGCGAGGCGAAGTAGACCTTGCCGACGATCCAGGTCGCAGCGCCCGGGATGTACCGCCCCATCCACGACTTCGCGTACACGAACGTGAGCGTCGTACCGCTGCCACGCAGGTCGCGGGCGCCGAGCCTGCGGAGGAGGAAGAACCAGATGCCGACGCCCCAGTACCGGAAACCGAGGCTGATGGCCGTTGCGAGTGCGACCCACCACCAGTTCCACTCGACGCCGGCCAGCTGCGCCCAGTCCACGCTCCGGACGTAGAGGAACACGAAGACGGCGAGGGCGACGTAGAAGACGATCGGCACGGCCCGCGTCAGGATCCGCTTCGCCCGAGCGCGCCGTCCTGCACCTGTCTGTTCCACAACACCCTCCACGATGACGCCCCAGTCTAGGTGACGTGCTCTCGGGGTCCGGTTCGTCCGGGGCAGGGCCCTGCAGTAACATCCAGCGGGATGGCCACCACCTACAGCTTCTACGGCATTCTCGACGTCAACCTCCAGACCGAGCACCGGGGATGGCGACGCTACTTCGACAACGAGTACGCGCGCATCGCCCGGCCGAGTGCCGACGCCCCCGCCGCACCGCTCACGGTGGACGTCCGCATCGCCGACCGCGCACCGAGCCGTGAGCCCGGTGACGTCCGTGGCACCGAGCGCTTCAAGGGGCTCTTCAGGTTCTCGTACGTCATCCGGGGCCTGGACACCGACCACGTGACGATCTGGTTCCGCAGCCACTGGCTCGACCGGGTCTACATGAACGCCATCGGCGTCTACCTGCAGGCCCAGGTCCTCGAGCCGATCATCTACGCGAAGCTCCTCGAGCGCGACGTCCTGCTCATGCACGCCGGCGGTGTCGCGTCCGACACGAAGGGGTTCCTGCTCCCCGCGTACGGCGGGACCGGCAAGACGACGCTCAGCATGTCCCTGATGGCCGCCGGGTACAAGCTCCTCGGGGACGACCTGCAGTTCGTCGACCTGCGCCGCGGTGTGGTGCACCCGTACCCGCGCCCGCTCCACATCTTCACGTACAACGTGCAGAACCTCGTCGGCGCGAAGGTGCCGTTGAAGTACTCGTCGGCGGTCTACACGAAGAACGTCATCCGGTGGTTCCTCGAACGCCTCCTGCGCCGCGAGTTCCTCATCTCGACCCGGATCCACGCGGACGAGCTCTACCCGGGCGAGGTGTTCGCGGACTCGGTGCCGTACACGGCGATCGGCTTCCTGCGGAAGACCGGACCCGGCGTCGAGTCCGTCCGGATCACCGACGAGAACGTCGACGAGCTCGCCGACGGCATCGCCGCGTCGGCGGACCTCAACGACAGCCTGGCGTCGATCCTGGAGCGCGACCCGCGGCTGGCTCCGATGCTCGAGCGGGAGCACCGGGTCCTCGTCACGCTGCTGCGGCAGTTCGACCGGCTGCTCTACGTCAACACGCGACAGATGGACCTCTCGTCGCCGGACGAACTCGTCCGCGAGCTCGAGGCGGGCACGCTCCGGCCGTCGGACGCATGACCCGCCCCGCCGGGTCTGCCCGGCCCCGCCTGCTCGTGCTCGCGTCCACCTTCCCCGCCCACCCGGACGACGGCGTCCCCGCCTTCGTGCTGGACCTGGCTCGGCAGGAGGCGGTCGAGTTCGACACCGCGGTACTGACACCGCGGGTCGCCGGCGCCGCCCGCTCGGAGACGATCGACGGCGTCCGGGTGCGTCGGTTCGCCTACTTCCCGCGGCGCTTCGAGGACCTGGCCGACGGCGCGATCCTGGACAACCTCAAGGCCGACCGGAAGCGTCTGCTCCAGGTCCCGGCACTCCTCGCGGCACAGTTCCTCGCGGTGCGTCGAGCCGTCCGCGCCGCACGTCCCGACGTGATCCACGCGCACTGGGCGATCCCCCAGGGGCTCGTCGCGGCACTGGCGGCACCCGGGGTGCCCCTCGTCGTCACGACGCACGGCGGCGACGTCTACGCGCTCCGCGCCGCGCCGCTGGTCCGGCTGAAGCGCTGGGTGTTCGGGCGTTCGGCGCACGTCACCACCGTCAACGACGAGATGCGGGCCCGCCTGACGGAGTGGGGTGTCGACCCGGCGCGGTCGAGCGTCGTCCCGATGGGGGTCGACCTCGCGCCCGCGATCGCGGCCAGGGAGACCACCGTCCGGCGACCCGGGCACGTGGTGGCCGTCGGCCGGCTGGTGGAGAAGAAGGGCTTCGGGAACCTCGTCGAGGCACTCCGCGGTCTCGAGGGCGTCGACTGGTCGCTGACCGTCGTCGGCGACGGCCCGTGGCGCGAGCGCCTCGAACGACAGGCCGCGGGGCTGCCGGTCACCTTCGTCGGGCAGCGCGGCAAGCACGAGGTGCTCGCCACCCTGGCGTCCGCCACCGTCGTGGCCCTGCCGTCCGTACCGGCCGCGAACGGGGACCAGGAAGGGCTCCCGGTGACGCTCCTCGAGGCGGCGGCGGTCGGCGCGGCGATCGTTGCCAGCGACCTCCCCGGCATCCGGGACGTCGTCCGCGACGACGTCTCGGGCCTGCTCGTGGAGCCCGGCGACGTCGACGCGCTGCGCGCCGCCCTCGAGCGAGCGCTCACGGACGCCGACGCCCGGGAGCGCCACCAGGCCGGAGCGACCGCCGCTGCGGCCGAGTACGCGACCGAGCGCATCGGCTCCCGCTACCGGGACGTCCTCCGCGCGGCCGTCGAGCGCCGCACCCCGCTCCGGGGCTGAACGCTCCCGGCCGGGTCCGCCCGTCCGGAGACGACCGACGGCCGCTCCCGGTCAGGGGAACGGCCGCCCGTCGTCAGCGGGGTCGGACCGCTAGCGGCCCATGCCCCGGTAGGTGAAGCCGGCGGCGGTCCAGGCCTCGCGGTCGAGGCAGTTCCGACCGTCGACCACGACCGGCGACGCGACGAGCGAGGCGACCTCGTCCGCGTCGAGCGCACGGAACACCGACCACTCGGTCAGCACGAGCACGATGTCCGCGCCGGTGACCGCCTCGGTCGGCGATCCGACGTACTCGAGCTCCGGGTGCAGCCGACGGGCGGTCTCGATCGCCTCCGGGTCGTACGCCGCCACCGACGCGCCGAGCTCGTGCAGGCGTGCCGCGATGTCGAGCGCCGGGGAGTCGCGGACGTCGTCCGAGTTCGGCTTGAATGCCAGGCCCAGCACGGCGACGCGCTTCCCGGTGACCGTCCCACCGAGCATCTCCGTGGCGAGGTCGACCGCGTGCGCGCGTCGACGGAGGTTGGTGGCGTCCACGTCGGCCAGGAAGGCGAGGGACTCCCCCACGCCCAGCTCGTCGGCGCGGGCCTGGAACGCGCGGATGTCCTTCGGCAGGCAGCCGCCGCCGAAGCCGAGACCGGCGTTGAGGAACTTCCGACCGATCCGGTCGTCGTGCCCGATCGCGTCGGCGAGCGCCGTGACGTCGGCGCCGGCGACCTCGGCGATCTCGGCCATCGAGTTGATGAACGAGATCTTCGTCGCGAGGAACGCGTTCGCGCTGATCTTCACGAGCTCCGCCGTGGGCAGGTTCACCACGAGGCGGGGCGTCCCCGCGGCGAGCGCCTGCGCGTACACCTCGTCGAGGGCCGCGACGGCACGCTCGCCGGCCTCGCCCTCCGGGACGCCGTAGACGAAACGGTCGGGCGAGATGGTGTCCTGCACGGCGAAGCCCTCGCGCAGGAACTCCGGGTTCCACACCAGGGTCGCACCGGGGACCGCCGCCTCGACCTCGGCGGCCAGGCGCGCGGCGGTGCCGACCGGGACGGTCGACTTGCCCACGACGAACGCACCGGCCGACAGGTGCGGCGTGAGCGAGGCGACCGCGGCGTCGACGTACCGCATGTCCGCGGCACCGGTGGGACCCTGCGGGGTGCCGACCGCGAGGAAGTGCACGGCGGACCCGGCGACCTCGGCCATGTCGGTGGTGAAGCGGATGCGACCGGACGCCAGGGCCTCGGTCAGGATCTCGGGCAGCCCGGGCTCGAAGAAGGGGGCCTCGCCGGCGGCGAGACGCTCGATCTTGGTCGGGTCGACGTCGACCGCGACGACCTCGTGTCCGAGCTTGGCCATGGAAGCGGCGTGCACGGCACCGAGGTACCCGCAGCCGATGACGGAGATACGCACGGGACGACGCTACCGGGTAACGAGGAAGACTCCCACTCCGGGCGCTCGGCACCTCACCGACCGGGGTCGCCCCAGGCGGGTCGCGAGGGTCCCCCGACGATCTCGTCCCAGTCCGGCTCGCGGTGCCGTCGGCGGGCCTCGTGCGCCTCGACCAGGTCGTGCAGCACGGCCACCACGAGGTCGGCGTGCGGGACGTCGGCGAGCACCACGGGCGTGTCCTCGCCGGGGAAGACGAGCACGTCACCGGACCGCCACACCCCCTGCAGGCCGCGGCGCCGCACCGTGACGTCGTACCCGCGGGAGTGCAGGAGCTCGCGACGGGTCCGGGTGCCGAGACCACGGACCACCACGAGCCGCCGGGTCGTCACCACGTACCGCTCGGACATCCACCGCAGCAGCGGGACGAGGCCGCCGAGGACGACGAGCAGGACCGTCAGTCCGGCGACGACCGCGTTCAACCACGCGAGGTGTGCGCGGAACACGCCGAAGCCGAAGCCCCCTGCCAGTGCGACGACCACGACGAAGACGGCCGGACGGACGAGTCGGCGCGCGTGCGGCCGCAGCCGCGCGACCACGCGTTCGGGCGGCGGCTCGGCGGTCATGCCGTCATGCATAGCGCAGGTGGGTGAGGTCCCCCACCGCGACGCCCCTGGTTCGGCCGTCCCGATCCCGGATCGTGATGCGACCGTCGTCGTCGATGCCGGTGGCGTCGACCTCGTCGACGGTGCCGTCGGGCAGTTCCAGACGGACCCGGCGACCGATCGTGCCGCACGCTGCGCGGACGTGTGACCGGACGGCTCCGGCGGCCGCACCCCCGTCCACCAGCGCACGCACCGCCTCCAGGACGGCCGTCGTCCAGGTGGACAGCACCGCGTCCGCCAGGCCGTCGGCGTCACCGGTCGCACCGGCGACCGCCAACGACGTCGCGGTGGGCGTCGGCAGGGCGTCCTCCGGGATCGTCAGGTTCACGCCGGCGCCGACGACGACGCTGCCGTCGGCGGCGACCTGGCAGAGGATGCCGCACACCTTGCGTCCGTCGACGAGCACGTCGTTCGGCCACTTCACCAGGACACGCGGCTCCGGCACGGGCGTCGCGTCGTCGGCGTCGGCGGCCGGACGGGAGGCCCTGGTCGCCGCGTCGACGTCGCCCAGCACGGCGGACACCGCGTCGCGCATCGCGGCGCCGGCGACCAGGGGCAGCCACCCGCGGTCGCGGTCGGCCAGGTCGGCGCGGACGAGCAGGCTCACCGCGAGCGTCTGCCCGGTCGGCGCGCTCCACGACCGGTCGAGCCGCCCGCGCCCCGCCGTCTGGTCGAGCGTGACCACGGCGCTGCCGTGCGCCCGACCGGGAGCGACGTCCAGCAGGTCGGCGTTCGTGGAGCCGGTGCGCCCGACGGCGTCGAACACCCCACCGGCGGCCTCGACGACGGCACGGGCACGCGGCAGGACCGGCGGGACGGGTGTGGACATGCACGCAAATCTACGGGCAGGAACCGTGGGGGTCCTCCAACCGGCCCCGCCGTGGCCGCCGGTAGGGTGAGCGGGTGACCACAGGAGACACCCCCGACCTCTCGACCACGGCCGGTCGCCTCGCGGACCTGCGCGACCGCTACCACGAGGCCGTGACCGCCGCGGGCGAGGCCGCCATCGCGAAGCAGCACGCGAAGGGCAAGGGCACCGCCCGCGAGCGCATCGAGCAGCTCCTCGACGAGAACTCGTTCGTCGAGTTCGACGAGTTCGTGCGCCACCGCACGACGTCGTTCGGCATGGACGCCAAGCGCCCCTACGGCGACGCCGTCGTGACCGGCGTCGGCACGATCCACGGCCGCAACGTCGCGGTCTACGCGCAGGACTTCACCGTCTTCGGTGGCTCCCTCGGCGAGGTCGCCGGCGAGAAGATCGTCAAGGTGATGCAGCACGCGCTGAAGACGGGTGTGCCGATCATCGGCATCCTCGACTCCGGCGGCGCCCGGATCCAGGAGGGCGTCGTCGCCCTGGGCAAGTACGGCGAGATCTTCCGCCTGAACACCCAGGCCTCCGGGGTCATCCCGCAGATCTCCATCGTGATGGGGCCGGCAGCCGGTGGTGCGGTGTACTCCCCCGCGCTCACCGACTTCGTCATCATGGTGGACAAGACGAGCCACATGTTCGTCACCGGTCCGGACGTCATCAAGACCGTCACCGGCGAGGACGTCGGCTTCGAGGAGCTCGGCGGCGCACAGACGCACAACGCCGTCTCGGGCGTCGCGCACTACCTGGCCGAGGACGAGACCGACGCGCTCGACTACGCGCGCTCCCTCGTCGGCTTCCTGCCGGACAACAACCTGTCCGACCCGCCGGCCTACGACGTCGCCCCGGAACTCGAGACGACCGACGCCGACCACGAGCTCGACGTCGTCATCCCCGACTCGACGAACCAGCCGTACGACGTCACGACGATCGTCGAGCACATCGTCGACGACGGTGAGTTCCTCGAGGTCCAGCCGCTCTTCGCCCCGAACATCATGGTCGGCTTCGGCCGCGTCGAGGGCCGCACCGTCGGCATCATCGCGAACCAGCCGCAGGCGATGGCCGGGACGCTGAACATCGACGCCGGCGAGAAGGCGGCCCGCTTCGTGCGGTTCTGCGACGCGTTCGGCATCCCGATCCTGACCCTCGTCGACGTCCCCGGCTACCTGCCCGGCACCGACCAGGAGTGGACCGGCGTGATCCGGCGCGGCGCGAAGCTGCTGTACGCGTACGCCGAGGCGACCGTCCCGCTCGTCACCGTCATCACGCGGAAGGCCTACGGCGGCGCGTACATCGTGATGGGCTCGAAGCAGCTCGGTGCGGACATCAACCTGGCGTGGCCGACGGCCGAGATCGCGGTGATGGGCGGCCAGGGTGCGGTCAACATCCTGTACCGGGCCGAGATCAAGCGCGCGGAGGAGGCGGGCGAGGACGTCGCCGCGGTGCGCACCAGGCTCGCGAACGAGTACACCTACAACGTGGCGTCGCCGTACCTGGCGGCCGAGCGTGGCGAGCTCGACGGCATCATCCAGCCGCACGCGACCCGGGTCTCGGTGATCAAGGCGCTGCGGGCGCTGCGCGGGAAGCGCGCGTCGCTGCCGCCGAAGAAGCACGGGAACATCCCGCTCTGATGGGACGACACGCAGCACACCTCCCGGCGGACGCCGCGGTGCCGGCCGCGGCGGACGGCCCGGTCGGCGCCGACGTCCGGGTCGTCGCGGGCGACCCCTCGCCGGAGGAGCTGGCGGCCGTCGTCGCCGTGCTCCAGCGGCAGGCCGACGAGGTCGCCGCCACCGGTCGCGCCGAGGTCACCGAGTCACCACGTGCCGGGTGGGACGCGTCCGCCCGCGGCCTCCGCCGGCCGCTCGAGCACGGCTCCGGCGCCTGGGCCCGCTCGTTGCGCTGACCGACGGGCTGCGAGCCGCACGCCGCACGTCCCTCAACGGACCCCCGCCGTTCCCCGGCGGGGGTCTTGCGCGTCCGGGGGTACCGGCGGCACGATGTACCCCTGTCGCACCGCGCGACCCGGTCGTCGAACTCGGGTTGCGGGGTGCACTTCCCGGTCGGTCTCCCCTCGGACGGGGGACACCTCGACCGCGGAACCACCGGGAGGGCGTGGCTTGTCCCCCATAATGACGACTGACACGGCTTCGGGCAGCGGGCATAGTTGTCTGTGTTCGGTGTCCTTCCCAGAAGAACATCGTTGGTCGGTGGCCGACTAGGGTACGACGCCTCCGACCAGCTGCGAGCCAGGGCGACATTCGGGTTGTCGCTCAGGCTCGGGTCGTGAACGGGCCGGCCCCTCGGGACCGGCCCGTTCCCCGTTCCCGGGTGGCCTTGCGCGCGCGTCACGCTGGACGGCGGCCGCCGGTGCCGCCTCAGACCGTCGCGCGGCGCGGGATCTCGGTCCAGAGCACCACCGAGTCGTCCTCGTCGCCGTCGTCGTCCGATCCGACGCCGAGCGCCGCGGACTCGCTCGCCGCGGTGTCCAGTCGCAGCCCGACGATGGTGACCGCCGCCTCCGACCCCTCGGCCACCGTCCGGACGATCACGTTGTCCGCCTCGCGGGCTCGGCGCAGCGCACCGGCGATCTCGGCGTGCACCCGGCGGAGCTCGTCGATCTCCAGGTCGTCGAGGCCACCGTCGTCGTGCAGCTGTACCGTGGCCCCCCGTCGCCGCAGGCGCATGACCTCGTCACGGACGTCGTCGGACAGCAGCGACCGTCCGCGGATCTCGTCGCGGATCGCCTGCTCGAGGTGCAGGCACTCGGCCCGCTCGGCGTCGGTCAGGTCCCCACCCCGATCGATCACCTGCTGCAGCATCGGCAGCGCCATCCGGGTGGTCTGGCTCAGGCGGAACTGCCGCTCGAACACGTGGGCGTCCTGCGCGGCCTGCCAGTCGGCGGTCTCCTGCTCGGCACGGATGAAGTCGCGCGTGGTGCGGGTCGCCCGGTCCATCGCGACGGCGAAGCCGGTGGCGACGGCGACCCACGTCAGGTTGCCGACCAGTCCGAGCGCCCCGAAGGCACCCGGTCCTGCCCAGACCACACCGAAGACCGTGACGAAGCCGACGCCGACCCACGCGAAGGCGCGTCGGCCCCGCACGACGAGCACGACCATGAGCGTGCCGACCGCGGCGACCCACCAGGTGATCGAGTCGTCCTTCACCGTCAGGTCGACGACCGGGGCGGCGATGACCGGCATGACCAGCGCGGTGGCGAGCGAGAAGCACGCCGCCCAGACCGGGAGGGTCCGACCGGGCAGGAAGATCGCGACGGCACTCGCGGCGGCGTAGAGCGCCATGCACGTGAGCACCGGACCGACGTCACGGACGAACGGGAACGACGCCACGCCCAGTACGAGGTGGAAGACGGAGAACAGCGCGGCGAGCCCGATGGCGATCCTCGCCGGCAGGGACACCCTCATGCGGACACCTCCGGGTGCCACTCGAGGCGGACCCGCGTACCCGCCCCGGGGTTGCTCGCGACCACCGCCGTGCCGCCCACGGCCTGCACCCGCTCGATGATCGAGCGGCGGACGCCGAGCCGCGCGGCAGGGACGGCAGCGAGGTCGAACCCGGCGCCGTCGTCACCGACCTCGACGTGCACGGCGCCACCACGCTGCTCGACACGGACCCACCGCTCGACCCCTGCCCCGCCGGCGTGCTGCACGCTGTTGACGCACGCCTGCAACGCCGCGGATGCGAGCGCGTCCGCGATCGTCGCCGGCATGCGCAGCCCGCCGACCGGGGCGTCCCGCAGCCGGACGGGAGCGGCGAGCGCTCCGACGGCGTCGGTGATGCGGACGCGGAGGTCGTGCACCGTCACGGGCGGGGCCTCCCCCGGCAGGTCGGCTGCAGCGGCGCCGAGGTGGTCGATGGCGTTGCGCGCCATGCGGGCGGCGAGGGCCTTCGCCTCGGGTGTGTCCGCGCGTGCCGCCGAGAGCAGCGTGGTCAGGACGCTGTCGTGGACGATCGCGTCGACCTGCACGCGCTCGACCTCGGTCGCGTGCTCGCGGATCGCGAGCGAGTAGCGCCGCACCGCGGTGGCCTGTGCGGCGTCCACCGCAGCGGCGGCCCGACGGAGGAGCACGGCGATGACGAGGACCGCTCCGCTGAGGATCGCCGAGTACACGCCCTGGAGCACCGCGCTGGCCCCGGCGTCGCCACCGAGCGGCGTGAGGCGCACGACGACGTAGACGGCGGGCACGAGCGCGGTGTAGACGGTCGCGCGCCACGGTGCGAAGCCCATCGCCGCCGCCGTCGACCCCACGGTGAGGAACCACCACGGCCAGGGGTACTGACTGTCCGGGATCGGCTCGCGGACGGTGAGCGGCCACGTGACGAGCACGACGAGGAACAGCAGCGCGCACACGATCTGGGCGACCTGCGCGAACCGCTGCGCGAACGCGGACACCCCGACCGCCACGAACGACGCGCCGAGGACCGCCGCGGCGACCGGGCCCCACACGGGATCGAGCCACGGCAGCTGCCGCACGACGGCGGGCGCGTAGACCGCGCCGTACCCGACCGCGGCGACCGCGATGAGGATCGCGAAGAGTCGTTCGACCGATGCCTGCGTCAGCGCGGGTCGCACACCGCGCAGCGGGTCGACGCCGAACGGTGCCGCCTCGGTCGGCGCGACGTCGTCCGTCGCGGAGCCCGACCCGTCGGGCGCCCCGGCCGGGACACCTGCCGACCGTGCCGGTCCGGCCGTGGTGGCCATCGGGGTCAGCGGCCGTCGGCGTCGGGGTCGATGCCCGAGTCGAGCCCGGGCAGGATGCCGTCCTCGACCGCGCGGCGCAGCAGGTCGACCTTCGTCGGCGCCGGACGCCCCACCTCGACGTACTTCACACGGATGCGGTCGAGGTACTCGCGCGCCGTCGAGTACCCGATGCCGAGCTGCTGCGCCGCGAGCTTGAGCGGCAGCCCGGAGGCGTAGAGGTGCAGGATCTCGCGCTCGCGGCGTCCGAGCTGCGCCTTGGCGAAGTCGCGGTCGGCGTCGATGGCGCTCGCCCACTCGAGGTTGTTGAGCACGTCGCCGCGGGCGACGGTCGCCACGGCCGCCATCACGGTCTTGGTCGCGGACGACTTGGGGATGACGCCGGCCGCCCCTGCGGCCAGTGCCTCGCGCACGCTCGCGACGCGGTCGGCGATCGAGTGGACGAGCACCGCGGAGCCGGTGCCCTGCACACCCTTGACGTTCGCGGTCACGGTCGAGCCGTCGCCGAGCGACAGGTCGAGCACGACGACGTCGACCTCACGCCCGCCGAGCTGGGCCACGTACTCGGGCACGCTCGCGGCGGTGAGCACCACCTCGAACCCCTCGTTCTGGCACGCCGCCTGGATGCCGAGCCGCACGGACTCGTGGTCGTCGACGATCGCGACGCGGACGGGCCTGGTGGCCAGTCCGGTCGTCCCGCTGCTGGTGTTCGTGTCTGCTGCCACGGTGACCTCTCGTTCCGATGCGCGCCCGGCCCCTGTCGCCGGGAGCGATCACCGACCAAGGATACCCAGGTCGGACCCAGGCTCCGAGTTGTGGGACACCGCGTCACACTGCGGACCCGGGGTCAGGCGATCGGGACCAGCCGCGCGACCGCCTCGAGGTGGTGGGTGTGCGGGAACAGGTCGAACGCACGCAGCGCCTCGAGCCGGTACCCGAGGTCGGCGAAGGTCGCGACGTCGCGCGCCAGGGCGACCGGGTCGCAGGCGACGTAGACGACCTGCGCGGGCTGGAGCGCGGCGACCTGCACGACGACCTCGCGGCCCGCGCCGGACCGCGGCGGGTCGAGCACGACGGTGCCGGCACGGAAGCGCTGCAGCTCCGGTCGGGACGCGTCGGCGGCCGTCCGGGCGAGCCAGCGGTCCACGCGGCCGGTCTCGGCACGCGCGCCGATCCACTCCGCCAGGTTCTCCTGCGCGTGCTCGGTGGCCCGGGCCGCGCTCTCGACGCTCGTGATGCGGGCCTTCGGGCCGACGACGTCGCCGAGTGCCGCCGCGAGCAGTCCGACGCCGCCGTAGAGGTCGAGGTGCTGCCCCTCCGGGTCGAGCCGGTCACGGTCGACCAGGTCCTGCACGGCCGCGGTGAGCACGGCCGGCGCCTGGCGGTGGACCTGCCAGAAGCCGTTGTCGTCGACGGTGAACGAACGCTCCCCCACGAGCTCGGTCACGACGGTGGGCTTCTGCTCGTCGATGACGAGCCGGGCCCCCTCGGCGCCGCTCGGCGCGAGGACGTCGACGACCGACGCGCCCGGCATCGCACCGCGCCCGAGCGGCGCACTCTCCTGCACGCGCGCGGAGGCGAGCGGGAGCGAGGCCACCGGCACCACCGTGTGGGAGCGCGAGGCGAACGGGCCCGCCGTGCCGTCCTCGTCGACGTGCAGCCGGACGCGCGTGCGCCAGCCGAGGCCGTTCGACTCCTCGTCGCCGGGGGCGGCCTCGACCATGACGTCGTGTCCGAGCACCTCGGTGAGGTCCGTTCGGGCGAACCGCGCGAAGGCGTCGACCAGGACGTCGTGCTTGAGGGTGCGCTGGTTCGGCAGGGCGATGTGCCCGAACTCCGCACCGCCGGCGCGCACGGCGGGGTCGCGGTCGAGGGCGGCCTCGGGCCAGACGTGGTCGACCCGGTGCTCGCTCGGCGACAGGACGGACACGGTGTCGGCACGCCAGAACGACTTCTTGCGGTCCTCGGTCACGCGCGCGACGACGCGCTCGCCCGGCACCGCGTCCGAGACGAAGACCACACGCCCCTCGTGCCGTGCCACCGAGATGCCGCCGTGGGCGATCCCGGTGACGTCGAGTTCGAGCAGCGTTCCGACGGATTCACCCATGGTTCGATGTTCCCATGCGTCTGTACCTCGCGAGTACCTCCCCCGCCCGCCGTGCGCTCCTGGCGCAGACCGGCATCGAGCCGGTGCTCGTCGCGCCGGGCGTGGACGAGGACGCCGCCGTCGTCGCCGCGCGGGCCGCGCTCGGCCGGGAGCTCACCGGTCCGGAGCTCGTCGGGCTCCTCGCGGTCGCCAAGGCGGACGCCGTCGCGGACGCCCGCGTCGCCGGGTCCGCCGTGGACGGCTTCGTGTTCGGCGGCGACTCCGCCTTCGAGGTGGACGGCGTCCTGCACGGCAAGCCCCACGACCCGGAGGTCGCGAAGGAGCGGTGGCGGCAGATGCTCGCCGCGGGCGGCGGCACCCTGTGGAGCGGCCACTGCGTCGTGGACCGGCGCCTCGACTGCGGTCTCGACACGGCCCCGGACGCGACCGGGGACCGGCCTGGAGGCGCGGAGGGGACCGGCACCGTGCCTCCCGTCCGACACGTGGACGCGGCAGACGGCGGGCCGCTGGGCATCGCGGGTCACCTCGGTGACGTCGCGCCGGGCGGGTCCACGCTGGTCACCGCCGGCGACCACGTCGTCGCCGTGGACAGCGCCGTGCTGACCTTCGCCGAGGACGTGTCGATCGAGGAGATCGACGCGTACGTCGCGACGGGCGAGCCCCTCGAGGTCGCGGGCGCCTTCACGATCGACGGACGGGCCGCGGCGTACATCACGCGCATCGACGGAGCACCGTCGGCCGTGGTCGGGCTGTCGCTGCCGGTCCTGCGGTCGATGCTGCTCCGTGGCTTCGGCGTCGCCTGGCACGATCTGTGGGCGCTGTAGACATCCACACTGCTGGACGCTGTTTCTTTGTACGTGCCGGTCAAAACCGGCCGCCGCTGCACGAATACGCTGACGTACCATGCCCCGTATCAGCAAGGTCCTCATCGCGAACCGCGGCGAGATCGCCGTCCGCATCATCCGCGCGGCCCGCGACGCTGGCAAGGCCTCGGTCGCGGTGTACGCCGACCAGGACCGCGACGCCCTCCACGCCCGCCTCGCCGACGAGGCCTACGCGCTGAACGGCACCACGAGCGCGGACACCTACCTCGTGATCGACAAGATCATCTCGGTGGCCCGCCGGTCCGGCGCCGACGCCGTGCACCCCGGCTACGGGTTCCTCGCAGAGAACGCCGACTTCGCCCGTGCCGTCATCGACGCCGGGCTCACCTGGATCGGCCCCTCGCCGGAGTCGATCGAGCAGCTCGGGGACAAGGTCTCCGCGCGCCACGTGGCCGAGAAGGTCGGCGCGCCGCTCGCGCCGGGCACCATCGAGCCCGTCGCGGACGCTGCCGAGGTCATCGCGTTCGCGGACGAGGTCGGTCTGCCGGTCGCCATCAAGGCGGCCTTCGGCGGCGGCGGCCGTGGCCTGAAGGTCGCACGCACGCGCGACGAGGTCGCCTCGCAGTTCGAATCGGCGACGCGCGAGGCCATCGCCGCGTTCGGTCGCGGTGAGTGCTTCGTCGAGAAGTACCTCGACAAGCCGCGCCACGTCGAGACCCAGTGCCTGGCCGACGAGCACGGCAACGTCGTCATCGTCTCCACGCGCGACTGCTCGCTGCAGCGTCGGCACCAGAAGCTCGTCGAGGAGGCCCCGGCGCCGTACCTGACGCCCGAGCAGCAGACGCGCCTGTACGAGTCGTCGAAGGCGATCCTGCGCGAGGTGGGCTACGTCGGCGCCGGCACGTGCGAGTTCCTCATCGGCGCGGACGGCACGGTCTCGTTCCTCGAGGTGAACACCCGCCTGCAGGTCGAGCACTGCGTCTCCGAGGAGGTCACGGGCATCGACCTCGTCCGCGAGCAGTTCCGGATCGCCGAGGGCGGCACGCTCGACTACGAGGACCCCACCCCGCGCGGTCACTCGTTCGAGTTCCGCATCAACGGCGAGGACCCGGGACGGAACTTCTTCCCGGCACCCGGTCCGGTGCACGCGTTCACCGCACCGTCGGGCCCCGGCGTCCGCGTCGACTCCGGTGTGGTCTCCGGCGACGTCGTCTCCGGCTCGTTCGACTCCATGCTCGCGAAGCTCGTCGTCACCGGCGCCACCCGCGAAGAGGCACTCGAGCGGTCGCGCCGCGCCCTGGCCGAGTTCGAGGTCACCGGACTGCCGACCGTGCTGCCCTTCCACCGTGCGGTCGTGTCGGACCCGGCGTTCGCGACGGACGACGAGACGCCGTTCAGCGTGTACACGCAGTGGATCGAGACGGACTTCCAGAACGACGTCCCGGCCTGGAGCGGTTCCCCCGAGGAGCTCCCCGCACCGGCCGCCCGCGAGAGCGTCGTCGTCGAGGTCCAGGGCAAGCGCATCGAGGTCACCATGCCCTCGATCGTCGGCGGTGGCGCTGCCGGTGCCGCCGGTCGGCGTCCGGCCGGTCCCTCCGCTCCCCCGAAGCGCCGGTCGTCCGGTGTGAAGGGCGGGCTCGTGTCCTCGGGTTCGGTGACGTCCCCGATGCAGGCAACCGTCGTGAAGCTCGCGGTCGCCGAGGGCGACACCGTCGTGAAGGGCGACCTGCTGGTCGTCCTCGAGGCCATGAAGATGGAGCAGCCCGTCCAGGCCCCGCGCGACGGGGTCGTGACCGGCCTGAACGCCCCCGTCGGCCAGACGATCTCGTCCGGCCACGTGCTGCTCGAGCTCGCGTAGCGCGCCGCGCCGCTTCGAACCACGAAAGCGACGTCGAACCACGGCCCGACCCCGGTTCGACGTCGCTTTCGTGGTTCGTCGCGCTCACCACTCTGGCGTCACGCGGAGCCCACGACGCACCGGGACGCCGGCATCGGCCAGCATCGCGGGGAAACGTCCTCCCGGAACGACGTCACGCCAGACCGGGCGGATGACGCCGCGCACCTCCGGGAGCGCTCGGAGGCGGTCCTCGCGGAGCTTCTCCGCGATGACGATCTCGTCCGCGGAACGCCCGCCGCGCAGATCGGGATCGCGGTACTTCGCGAGCCCGTCGAACTCGACGACGAAGCCCTCGTCAGGCAGCCAGAAGTCGACCCGGCCGATCAGACCGGTAGCGTCCTGGAACACCTGCTGCTGGACTGGCGGCGGGCAGCCGACGTCGTGCATGACCAGGTGCGTGACGCTCTCCCCCGCCGACTCGGACAGCCCGGACGCGAGCCCGAGCACCTGTCGCGCGCGTCGGTGCGCGCGGACCGGGAGCCGTCGCGTGAGCATCTCCTGGAGGTCCGACTGCTCCACGCCCCGACGGACGGCCGCGTCCGCGACCGCGAGCGCACGGCCACGGTCGTACCGCAGGAGGACGTCGATCGCCGTCTCGGGGACGTCGGTGACGACCAGTCCGTCGACGACCGCGGTGCGCACCCGACGGCCGGCACCCGGCACCTTGTCGACGTGCCGGGTCCGCTGCGTCGTCGTCCGGCGGGGATCGGTCAGCGTCACCCGGTCGGGCACGGGCAGGATCCACGGCAGACGGTGGAGCACGACAGCGGATGCGTGGGACACCGCGGTCCCGGGTGCTCGCTCGTGCGCTGCCCTCGTCCGAGCGATGTGCCGCTCCCACTCGGTCGCCACGTCCCACTCGGCCTGGACGGCGAACGCCCCGTAGCCGATCACGACCAGCGCCCCACGCTCGACCATGCGCTGCTGGCGACGTGCCGCGGCCGGGTCTGGGTGTTCTCGGACGACGTTCGGAACGGTCATCTCGTCAGGATGC
Source organism: Curtobacterium sp. 179-B 9B NHS (assembly GCF_045370965.1). Lineage (NCBI taxonomy): Bacteria > Bacillati > Actinomycetota > Actinomycetes > Micrococcales > Microbacteriaceae > Curtobacterium > Curtobacterium sp. 179-B 9B NHS. The sequence goes on along the minus strand of NZ_JBIQDQ010000002.1, from coordinate 262,896 downwards.
CGATCATCGAGCTCCCCGACAGTGCTCGACGGCCGCGGAGTGAAGGACGCCTCCCTTCCACAGCGCCGTGACGACGAGTGACGAACCACGAATCCGACATCGAACCAGGCGCAGGGCGTGGTTCGATGTCGGATCCGTGGTTCGACAGCGCGGCGGCGAGCGGAGCGGAGCGGAGCGGCGGCGGCGGCGAGCGGAGCGGAGCGGCGCCGGCGCCGGGCTACGACACCAGCGGGCGCACGTCGGCGGCGAGGGCGTCGACGAGCGCCTGCGCCTCGGCCGGCGAGGCCGCCACCGTGTCGATGTAGACCTTCACCTTGGGCTCGGTGCCGCTCGGGCGGACGATGACCCGCGCGCCGCCCTCGAGGTCGTAGCGCAGGATGTCGGACGGCGGGAAGCCCTCCACGCCGTCCGAGTAGTCCGTCACCCCGGTGACCGTACGGCCGCCGAGCGACGAGGGCGCCGACGACCGCAGCGACGTCATGATCTCCCCGATCCGCGACAGGTCGTCCACGCGGGTCGACACCTGTCCGGAGGCGAACGCCCCGAACTCGGCCGCGAAGGCGTCGAGCTGGTCGGCGACGGTCCTGCCCTCGGCTGCGAGCGAGACGGCGAGGTCGAGCAGCGCCAGGGCCGCCGAGATGCCGTCCTTGTCGCGGACGACGCCGGGGTCGACGAGGTAGCCGAGCGCCTCCTCGTACCCGAACACCAGGTCGGGCACGCGGGAGACCCACTTGAACCCGGTCAGGGTGTCCCGGTACCCGAGCCCGTACCGCTCCGCGACGCGGGCGAGCGCGGGCGAGGACACGATCGACGCCGCAAGCACACCCGACCCGTCCGACGAGCCCGCGGCCTGCGCACGAGCGGCGGCCCGCCAGCCGAGCAACCAACCGACCTCGTTGCCGGACAGGCGACGGAACGAGCCGGCACCGTCGGGGATCGCCAGGGCGAGGCGATCGGCGTCGGGGTCGTTCGCGATGACCAGGTCGGCCCCGACCGCGACACCACGCGCGATCGACAGGTCCATCGCACCCGGCTCCTCCGGGTTCGGGAACGACACCGTCGGGAACGCGCCGTCCGGCTCGATCTGCTCCGGTACGACGGCGGGCTCGGCGAACCCCGCCGCGGCGAACACGGCTCGCGCGGTCTCCCACCCGACGCCGTGCATCGCCGTGTAGACGACCTTCGGTTGCGCGTCGACCGGGAGGGTCGGGGCCGGCACCGTCGCGGCGGTCGCGTCGACGTAGGCCCGGGCGAGCTCCGGACCGGCGACCGTGTAGTCGGTGGAGCGCACGAGGTCGCGGACGTCCCCCGCGGCGACCGCGTCGATCGCCGCGGCGATCTCGCCGTCGACCGGCGGGACGATCTGCGAACCGTCGTCCTCGCCCCCGAGGTACACCTTGTAGCCGTTGTCCCGCGGCGGGTTGTGGCTCGCGGTCACCATGACGCCCGCGCCGACACCGAGGTGGCGCACCGCGAACGCGAGCACCGGCGTCGGGAGCGCGGACGGCAGGAGGGTGACCTCGAGCCCGAGGCCGCGCATGACCTCGGCGGAGTCGCGAGCGAAGACGTCGGAGTTGACCCGGCCGTCGTAGCCGATCACGACGCTGCGGTCACGACCGGTGTCGATCAGGAAGCGCGCGAGCCCCGCCGCGGCCTGCGTGACGACGACGCGGTTCATGCGCTGCGGCCCGGCGCCGAGCTCGGCGCGGAGGCCGGCGGTGCCGAACTGCAGGCGACCGGAGAACCGCGCGGCGAGCTCCTCGGCGTCGCCGCGGTCGATCAGCTGCTGGAGTTCCGCACGGGTCTCGTCGTCCGGGTCCTGCTCCACCCACGCGCGGGCGCGGGACAGGACGTCCTCGTCCACGGCGGCGAGGGCACCGCCGTCACCGAGGTCGCCGTCCGCGATGGCGCCGTCCGAGGCGCCCTCGTGCCGGGTCACAGCGCCGCCACCACGCGGGCGAGGAGGTCCGCGATGACCGGCTCGGCCTCGCGCCCGGCCTCGAGCACCTCGGCGTGCGAGAGCGGGGTCTTCTGGATGCCCGCGGCGAGGTTCGTGATGAGCGAGAAGCCGAGGACCTCCATGCCCGCCTGACGGGCGGCGATCGCCTCGAGCGCGGTCGACATGCCGACGATGTGCCCGCCGATGGTCTTCGCCATCTGCACCTCGGCCGGGGTCTCGTAGTGCGGGCCGCGGAACTGCGTGTAGACGCCCTCGTCGAGGGTGGGGTCGATCGACTTCGCGACCTCGCGCAGCCGTGCCGAGTACAGGTCGGTCAGGTCGACGAACGTGGCGCCCTCGAGCGGGCTGTCCGCCGTCAGGTTGATGTGGTCGCTGATGAGGACCGGAGTGCCGGGCGTCCAGTGCTCCTTGATGCCGCCGGCGCCGTTGGTCAGCACCATGACCGACGCCCCGGTCGCCGCGGCGGTGCGAACGCTGTGCACCACGCGACGGACGCCGTGGTTCTCGTAGTAGTGGGTCCGTGCACCGATGACGAGTGCGTGCCGGCCGTCCTGCAGGCGGATCGACCGGACCGTGCCGGAGTGTCCGGGCACCGCAGAGGCGCTGAAGCCGGGGACCTCGGCCGCGGGGATCTCGGACACCGTCTCGCCGATGATGTCGGCGGCCTTGCCCCAGCCGGAGCCCAGGGTCAGGGCGATGTCGTGCCGCTCGATGCCGGACCGGTCGGCGATGACGGCGGCGGCGTCGCGGGCGACCTCGAACGGGTCGGCGGCGGGGTCGTTCAGCGGGTTCTCCGTGCTCATGCCCCAACTCTAGAGGCAGCGTCGGGAGCTGCTCAGTGCTCCCCGAGCGCCCGGTCGACCGCGGCCGTGATCTCGCCCTGGTCGAAGTGGTTCCGGATCACGATGACCTCGGCGTAGGTCTCCCCGATCGCCTCGACGAACTCCTGGCTGGTCAGGATCACGTTGGCGTCCTCGGCCACGGCGCGCACCGAGGCGACGTCCGCCGCGACGACCGACGCCGACAGCCCGAGCGTGCCGAGGGCCTTCTCCGCGTTCACCTTGAGGATCCCGCTGGACCCGATCCCCGCACCGCAGATCGTCACGATCTTCACGCCGACACCCCCATGATCGTCCGGACCTCGTCCGCCGAGCCCGCCGCCGCGAGCCGCGCCGTCACCGTGGCGTCGTTGAACGTGTTCGCGATGTCGCCGATCGACTCGAGGTGCGTCCCGACCTCGGCGACCGCGAGCCCGAGGACGACCGACACCGGGTCGTTGTGCGGGTGCCCGAACGACACCGGTTCGCGCAGGGTCACGACGGCCAGCCCGTCCCGCAGCACCGCCGGTCCCGGCCGGGCGTGCGCGAACGCGAGCCCGGGTGAGATGACGATGTACGGGCCGTGCTCCTCGACCAGGTCGATCATCGCGTCGGTGTACGGCGGCGTCGCCGACCCCGAGGTGACGAGCGCGGCACCGGCGAGCCGGAGCGCGTCGCGCCACGAGGACGCGCTCGCTCCGAGCACGACGGCGTCGTCCGGCAGCGGCGGCAGGGACATCGCTAGGCCTCCTGGTGTCCGGCCGTGATGGTCGCGATGATCTCCTCGCGGTCCTCGAGCGGCAGGAACGAACCGAGCGCGGCGTTGATCTGGAACGCGGCGAGGTCGTCGAGGTCGTAGCCGAAGGTGCCGGCGAGCAGGGCGAGCTCGCGTGACAGCGACGTGCCGCTCATCAGGCGGTTGTCGGTGTTCACCGTCACGCGGAAGCCGAGCTGGTACAGCACGTCGAACGGGTGGTCGGCGAGGTCGTCGCCCCACGCGGCGATCGCACCGGTCTGCAGGTTCGACTGCGGGGCGACCTCGAGGGGGATCTCGCGGTCGCGGACCCACGACGCGATCTCGCCCAGCGACGCCAGCGTGGAGCCGTCACCGGCGTCCGACAGGGTGATGTCCTCGAAGATCCGGACGCCGTGGCCGAGGCGGAGCGCCCGACCGTCCACCAGCGCGGAGCGGATCGACGCCAGCCCGTCGGCCTCGCCGGCGTGGACCGTGACCGGGAACAGCTCGGATGCCAGGTACTCGAACGCCGCACGGTGGTTCGCGGGCGGGAAGCCTGCCTCGGCCCCCGCGATGTCGAAGCCGACCACGCCGCGGTCCCGGTGCCGGACGGCGAGCTCGGCGATCTCGAGCGACCGGTCCGCATGACGCATCGCGGTGACCAGCTGGCCGATCCGGATCGCGCCACCCGCGGCGTCGACCGCCTCCTCGATGCCGGCCTGCACCGCCTCGACCGTCTCGTCGAGCGTCAGCCCACCCCGCAGGTGCTGCTCCGGTGCCCACCTGATCTCGCCGTAGACGACCCCGTCGGCCACGAGGTCCTCGACGAACTCCTTCGCGACACGGTGCAGCTGCGGCGCGGTCTGCATCACCGACGTCGTGACGTCGAAGGTCTTCAGGTACTCGACGAGCGAGCCGCTGTTCGACTGCTCGGCGAACCATGCGCCGAGTGCCTCGGGGTCGGTCGTCGGCAGCTCGATGCCCGCCTCGTCCGCCATGTCGACGATGGTCGCCGGGCGCAGACCCCCGTCGAGGTGGTCGTGCAGCGAGACCTTGGGCAGGTCGTCGATGACCGCTCCGGCGTCGGGCAGGCGGTAGGTCGGGGCGTCGGCGCTCATGCTCCCAGGCTAGCGGTGGTCGCCGACGCCGCGTCGGCACCTGTGCACAACAGACGGACGGACCGACTGGAGGCTCCCCACAGACGAGTGGGGAGCCTCCGGTCGGTGTGGCCGGGTCGCGGCCGCGGCGCTCAGCCGGTGATGCGCTCCCGCACGATGGGGCCGCGCTCGGGCGCGGACGACCCGATCGCCCACGCACCCTCGAGCGACTCCAGCGCGCGGTCGAAGCGCGCCGGCTCGTCGGTGTGGAGCGTCCAGAGCGGCTGGCCCGCGGTGACGGTGTCGCCGGGCTTGACGTGCAGCTCGATGCCGGCTCCCGCCTGCACCGGGTCCTGCGCGCGGGCCCGGCCGGCGCCGAGACGCCACGCGGCGATGCCGAACGGCAGGGCGTCCTGCTGGACGAGCACACCCGACTCCGTCGCCGTGACCACGTGCTGCTCGCGGGCGACCGGCAGGTCCGCAGCGGGGTCGCCGCCCTGTGCCTCGATCATCCGGCGCCACGTGTCCATCGCGCGACCGTCGGCCAGCGCTGCCGCGGGATCGGCGTCCGGCAGCCCGGCGAGCCGCAGCATCTCCGACGCGAGCTCGACCGTCAGCGAGACCACGTCGGACGGGCCGCCGCCGGCCAGGACCTCGACCGACTCCCGGACCTCGAGCGCGTTCCCGATCGTCAGGCCGAGCGGGACCTCCATGTCGGTGAGCAGCGCCGAGGTCGCCACGCCCGCGTCGTTGCCGAGGTCGACCATGGTCTGCGCGAGCTCCTTCGACGCCTCGTACGTCGGCATGAACGCACCGGAGCCGAACTTGACGTCGAGCACGAGCGCACCCGTGCCCTCGGCGATCTTCTTCGACATGATGCTCGACGCGATGAGCGGGATGCACTCGACGGTGCCGGTGATGTCACGGAGCGCGTAGAGCTTCTTGTCCGCCGGTGCCAGTCCCGAGCCGGCCGCGCAGATGACCGCGCCGACGTCGCGGAGCACCTCCATCATGCGGTCGTTCGAGATCGACGCCTGCCATCCGGCGATCGACTCGAGCTTGTCGAGCGTGCCGCCGGTGTGGCCGAGCCCGCGGCCGGAGAGCTGGGGCACCGCCACCCCGAACGACGCGACGAGCGGCGCGAGCGGCAGCGTGATCTTGTCCCCGACGCCTCCGGTGGAGTGCTTGTCCACCGTGGTCTTGCCGAGGGCGTCGAACGACATCCGCTCCCCCGACGCGATCATCGCGAGCGTCAGGTCCTTGATCTCCCGCCGTTCCATGCCGTTGAGGAAGATCGCCATCGCCAGGGCCGCCATCTGCGGGTCCTCGACGTACCCGCGCGTGTACGCGTCGACGAGCCAGTCGATCTCGGCGGTGGCCAGGGCCTCGCCGGAGCGCTTGGTGCGGATGAGGTCGACGGTGTCGAAGGGCTCGACTGCCATGTCAGTGCTCCTGCTGGTAGGTCGCGAGGGTGCGGGGCCCGAACGCGTCGGGGAGCACCTGGTCGATCGTGCGGATGCCCGAGACCGTCTCGAGGAGCATGCCCTCGGTCGAGTGCTCGAACAGCAGCTGCCGGCACCGGCCGCACGGCATGAGCGTCGCACCGTCGCCGTCCACGCAGGTGAACGCGACGAGCTTGCCGCCGCCGGTCATGTGCAGCTGCGAGACGAGCGAGCACTCGGCGCACAGGGTGACCCCGTACGACGCGTTCTCGATGTTGCAGCCCGAGACGATCCGTCCGTCGTCGGTGAGTGCAGCAGCGCCGACCGGGAACGACGAGTACGGCGCGTAGGCCCGCCGCATCGCGGCGGTCGCAGCGTCCCGCAGGGCGCTCCAGTCGACGTCGACGCTCGCGTCGATCACGGTGTCCGGGTCGGACGGGAGGCTCGTGGCCGGGTCCGTCCAGGACGGCTCGCCGGTCGCGGGGCCGGTGGTGACCTCCTGGTCACCGGAAGGGTTCGTGTCGGTCATGTGCCGCGCCTCCAGGCCGTCAGCTCTTGGTGTACGGCTTGCCGGCGGCCGCCGGTCCGCGCGACTGCCCGACCAGGCCGGCGACCGCGAAGATCGTGACCACGTAGGGCAGCATGAGCAGGAACTCGCTCGGCACCGGCGAGTCGATCGCGCCGAGGATGTTCTGCAGGTTCGACGCGAAGCCGAACAGCAGCGCCGCGAGCGTCGCGCGGATCGGGTCCCAGCGACCGAAGATGACGGCGGCCAGGGCGATGTAGCCCGCGCCCGCGGTCATGTCCTTCGTGAACGGGCCGACCGCGTCGAGCGTGAAGTACGCGCCGCCGAGACCGGCGATCGCGCCGGCGAGCGAGACGTTCCAGAAGCGCGTCCGCGCGACGTTGATGCCCACCGTGTCCGCGGCCTGCGGGTGCTCGCCGACCGCGCGGAGGCGCAGGCCCCAGCGGGTCTTGAACAGCGCGAAGGTGACGACCGCGACCGCGACGTAGGCGAGGTAGACGACGACCGTCTGCTCGAAGAACACCGGGCCGATGACCGGGATCTGGTGCAGGACCGGGATCTCGAGCTTCGGGAAGCGCACGCCGATGTTGAGCGTCTGCTCGTTCGGCGAGAGCACCTGCGAGTAGAGGAAGCCCGTCAGGCCCGAGATGAACGCATTGATGACGACACCGACGATGACCTGGTCGACCAGGTACTTGATGCTGAACGCCGCCAGGAGGAACGAGACGAGCACGCCGGCGACGAGCGCACCGACGAGGCCGACCCACGCGGAACCGGTCAACGAGGCGATCATCGCCGAGGTGAACGCGCCGGCGAGGAACTGGCCCTCGATGGCGATGTTCACGACGCCGACACGCTCCGAGATGACGCCGCCGAGGGCACCGAACACGAGCGGGACGCTGAGTCCCAGGGCGCCCAGGAGCAGGCCCGGCACGGGGATGGTGTCCCCGGCGGCCGACCAGGCGAGGAAGCCGACGACGAAGACGACCGCGAAGACCGCGGTCAGCCAGAGCGGGATCCGGCGGTTCGCGCGGACCTCGACGACAGCGTACACGGTGGCGAGCGCCAGCAGGACGATGACGACGATGCCGGTACCGGTCGCGGGGAGCGGCACGTTCGGCAGCGCGAAGAAGTCACCGCCGTTCGCGAGCCGGAACGTGGTGTCGCCGGCACGGTGGAGCACGCCGAAGAACAGCAGCGCGAGCAGGGTGAAGACGCCGAAGCCGATCGGGGCCTTCCAGCTCCGGGTCGTCTCGATCGGGCGGTCGGACAGCGCCGGTGCGGGCGCCGCGGTGGTGGTGGTGCTCATGCGGCGACCGCCTTCCGGGAGTTCTTCGCGGCACGACCGCGACGACGCGCACCCGGCTGCGGGATGCGGAAGATCGCGCGGACGAGCGGCGGTGCGGCGATGAACAGGACGATGAGCGCCTGGATCACGCCGACGATGTCGATCGGGATGTCGTTCGCGGCCTGCATGGCGTAGCCGCCGTTCTTGAGGACGCCGAACAGGATCGCGGCCCAGAACACGCCCCACGGCTTCGAACGGCCGAGGAGGGCGACCGTGATCGCGTCGAAGCCGATGCCGGCGTCGATGCCCGAGGTGAAGCCCGAGGTCACGGCGCCCTGCACCTGGTAGGCGCCGGCGATGCCGACGAGCGCACCGGAGATGACCATCACCCAGATGGTGAGCGCGGGGACGCTCATGCCGGCGACGCGGGCGGCGCGCGGGTTCTCACCGATCGTGCGGAAGCGGAAGCCGAGCGACGACTTGTTGACGAGCCACCACACCACGACCACGGCGATGAGCGCGACGACGAAGCCGAGGTCGATGCCGTACCGGGGACCGAACAGCGCCGGGAAGACCGCGCTCTCCTTCGTGGCGGGCGAGATCGGGTTCGAGCTGCCCGGCGCCTGCAGCAGCCCCGGCGTGCGGAGCAGGTAGCTGACGAGGTAGAGCGCGACGTAGTTGAGCATGATCGTCAGGACGACCTCGTTGGCACCGGTGCGGGCCTTGAGGACCCCGACCAGGCCGCCCCAGACCGCACCGCCCACGATGCCGGCGACGACGGTGAGCGGGATGTGGATCGCGGCGGGGCCGTCGAACGAGAAGCCGACCCAGCCGGCGGCTGCGGCACCGATGAGGATCTGACCCTGGCCGCCGATGTTGAAGAGGCCGGCCCGGAAGGACAGCGCGATGCCGAGGCCCGCGGCGATCAGCGGCACGGCGTAGTCGACCGAGCGTGTGATCGGCGCGATGGCCTGCGCGAAGGAGCTCGCGCCGAAGTTCACGACCGAGCCCTGGAAGAGCGACCGGTACGCGCCACCGACCGCGGTGCCGACGGCCTGGAAGGTGTCGGTGGGGCGGGCGAAGAAGTACCCGGCCGCCGCGCGGACGTTCTCGTCGGTGACGGCGATCAGGATGCCGCAGGCGACGAGGGCGAGGACGACGGCGAGGACGGTCACGAGCACGGAGCCGTTGACGATGCTCTGCAGCGCCGTGCTCCAGCGGTCACCGCCGGCAGCCCGACGCTCGGTGTCGTCCGCCGAGTCCGTCATGAGGTGCGGGGTGCCCTCGACGTCCTGCATGCGGTCGTCGGTGGGTGCCTCGGCCGGGGTCGCCGGCTGCGTGTTGTCTGGCGTGGGGGTGCTCACGCTGCCAGCTCCGTTCCTTCTGGGATCTCCCCGGCCATCATGAGGCCGAGGACGTCGCGCGGGGTGTCCGCGGGGACGATGCCGACGATGCCGCCGCGGTACATGACCGCGATCCGGTCGGCGAGCGCCACGACCTCGTCGAGCTCCGTGGAGACGACGATGACCGGGACGCCGGTGTCGCGGGTGGCGACGATGCGCTTGTGCACGAACTCGATCGAGCCGACGTCGATGCCGCGCGTGGGCTGCGCGGCCACGAACAGCCGCAGCTCGCGGCTCAGTTCGCGGGCGAGGACGATCTTCTGCTGGTTGCCGCCCGACAGCCGACCGGCCGCCGTGGTGCGGGACGGCGTGCGGATGTCGAACTCCGCGATCTTCTCGTCGGCGAACGCGTCGCGCTCGGCGGCGCGGATCGTGCCGGCCCGCACGAACTCGTCGTGGTCGGCGCGGTCGAGCATGAGGTTCTCGGCGATCGTGAACTCCCCGACCAGGCCGTCCTCCTTGCGGTCCTCGGGCACGAAGCCCACCCCCGCGTCGAGGACCTGCTTCACCGTGCGACCGGTGAGCTCCTTGCCGTCGAGCGTGATGCGACCCGCGTGCACGGGCTCGAGGCCGATGATCGCCTCGGTCAGCTCGGTCTGCCCGTTGCCCTGCACACCGGCGATGGCGAGGACCTCGCCGCGGCGGACGGTGAACGAGACGTCGTCGACGAGCACGACGCCCGACGGGTCGGTGACGGTCACGCCCTCGACCACGAGGGCGTCCTCGCCGCCGGACGCGGGCGTCTTGTCGACGACGAGCGAGACGGCCCGGCCGACCATGAGCGCAGCGAGCTCGTTGTTCGTCGCGGTCGGCGAGGCCTCGCCGACGACCTTGCCGAGGCGGATCACCGTGATCCGGTCGGCGACCTCGCGCACCTCGCGCAGCTTGTGCGTGATGAAGACGATCGCGGTGCCGGCCTCGCGGAGCTGGCGCATGATGCCCATCAGCTCGTCGGTCTCCTGCGGCGTCAGGACCGCCGTCGGCTCGTCGAAGACGAGGACCTTCGCGTCGCGGGACAGCGCCTTGATGATCTCGACGCGCTGCTGCACGCCGACGGGCAGGTCCTCGATGCGGGCGTCGGGGTCGACGTCGAAGCCGAAGCGGTCGCTGATCTCGCGGACGCGCTTGCGGGCCCCGGCGAGGTCGAGGCGACCACCGAAGGTCGTCTGCTCCTGACCGAGCATGACGTTCTCGGCGACGGTGAACACCGGCACGAGCATGAAGTGCTGGTGCACCATGCCGATGCCGGAGCGCATGGCGTCGCCGGGGCCGTCGAAGTCCTGGACGACGTCGTCCAGGAGGATCTCGCCCTCGTCCGCCTGGTACAGGCCGTAGAGCACGTTCATCAGGGTGGACTTGCCCGCACCGTTCTCGCCCAGGAGGCAGTGCACCTCACCGGGTTCGACCGTGAGGGAGATGTGGTCGTTCGCGACCAGGGGGCCGAACCGCTTGGTGATTCCGCGGAGCTCGAGCTTCATGTTGTCTACTGCGTTCCTGTTGGTCAGCGCGTCACCCGTCGGTGGACGCGCGGAAACGCGGGCGGAGGATCGATCCCCCGCCCGCGTTCACCCGACTACTTGTCCGACTGCGTCTCGACCGTGATCGAGCCGTCGATGATGCCCGACTTGATCTTGTCGAGCTCGTCCTGCAGACCCGAGTCCACCTTGGACTCGTAGTCGTGGAACGGCGCGATGCCGACGCCGTCGTTCTTCAGGGTGCCGACGTACGGCTCCTTCGAGAACTTGTCGTCCGCCGCCTGCTCGACGACGTCCTTGACCGCCGGGCGCATCCCCTTCATCACCGAGGTGAAGGCGATGTCCTTGTAGCGGGGGTCGGCTTCGTAGAGGTCGCTGTCCGCGCCGATCAGGACCGAACCGTTGTTCGCGTCCTTGATCGCCTCGGCTGCCGACTGGTAGATCGGGCCACCGACGGGCAGGATCACGTCGGCGTCCTGGTCGAGCAGGGTCTGCGCGACCGACTTGGCCTGCGTGCCCGCCTCGAAGCCACCGGTGAAGGAGCCCTTGCCGGTCTCGACGTTCCAGCCGACGACCTTGACGTCCTTCTTCTTCTGCTCGTTGTAGTACTTCACGCCGTCCGCGAAGCCGTCCATGAAGATGGTGACGGTCGGGATCTGCATGCCGCCGAAGGTGCCGACGACGCCGGTCTTCGAGTAGGACGCCGCCGCGTAGCCGGCCAGGAAGGCGGCCTGCGAGGTGTCGAACGTGATCGGCTTGACGTTCTTCGCGTCGATCGAGTTGTCGTCGATGATCGCGAACTCGGTGTCGGGGTTCGCAGCTGCCTGCTTCTTCGTGGCGTCTGCGAGGTTGAAGCCGACCGTGATGATCATGTTGCAGTTCTGGTTGACGAGCTGCTCGATGTTCGAGTCGTAGACCGTGGCGTCCTTGGACTCGGCCTTGTTGTAGTCGGCGCCGAGCTCCTTCGCCGCGTCGACCATGCCGTCGAAGCCGAGCTGGTTGAAGGACTTGTCGTCGAAGCCACCGGCGTCGGAGACCATGCAGGGGCGGAAGTCGGTCTTCTTCGCCGAGGTGGTGTCGGACGGGGCAGCCGAGCAGCCGGCCAGGACGGCCATGGTGCCGGCGAGCGCGAGGCCGCTGAGCAGGACCTTGCGGGTACGAGATGTCACGGGTTGGTTCCTCCGGGGGGCGGTGCCCGGACCACGTGCGTTCCGGGCGATCGTGGCGACAGTACACGACCGTCGGGCCGGTACAGAACGCCCCTGAGGGACTGCTGGGATCAGTTACCCGATCGCGACCCCGACGAAACGCGCTCGTAACGCCGACGTCCCCCGGGGACCCGGTCCGGGGGACGATCCGAGGATTTCGTGGTGGAGCGCTACAGCGAGCGACACCTGCCGTCGTTCGTGCACGGAAGCACCAGACGACGGTCCTGCATCACTCGTCGGCCTGCTGCTCCGCGATGCGGTCGGCGTCGCCGGGGAAGCACAGGGACACTGCCTGGACCGTGGAGTTGCCGGGGGAGGCGTACGCACTGATCGAAGCGATCTGTTCACCGCCGCGCCCGAGCACCGCCGGTCCGTCGTCTGGATCACGGACGATGACCCGCAGCCCCTGCCCACGCCAGTGCTCCGCAATCCGGGCGCCCTCCTCGGACGGGTCACCCGCCAGCGTGCTCCCCGAGAGGTACCGCCACTGCGCACCCTGCTCGCCGTCGGACAGGACGCAGTCCTCGGGGTGGTCAGGTCCGGCTCGCGCCTTCCAGTGCCCGCCGAGGAGTCGGGTTGCATCGTCCACGGCGTCGATCATCTGCTGTTTCGCGGTCGCTGCATCCGGGTAGGACTCCGTTCGTCGGTCCGTCGCTGTGTCGGTCGCGCTGGGGACACAGCCGCGCAGCAGACCCGCGAGCGCGAAGACGACGGCGGAGCTCGCGACGATCCGCTCGCTGCTCCGGCGAACGGAGACCGCCGTGAACGATGCTCCGTGCGTCACCCGTCGGCCTGCTGCTCCTCGACCCGTGGTCGTGGTCAGACGACGCGCGGGCCGTCCTGCGTGCATGCGCATCCTCCTTCGACGGAGCGGATCAGGACCCGCTGCTCTGCTCCTCTTCGATCTCGTCGGCACTCCCCGCGAAGCAGAGCGATTCGGCCTCCAGCGTGTACTTGCCCGGGAACGCGTACAGATCGATCAGCGCGGTCGAGGCTCCACCCCGTCCGACGACGACCGGGCCGTCAGGATCCGCGACTCGTCCGACGGTCATGCCCGCGGACTGCCAGGTCTTCGTGACCGCCGCAGCATCGTCGTCCGGATTGCCCCCTCCGTCCGTCCTGGTGGTCAGGTAGACCCAGTTGGCTCCTTGTCCACCGTCGGGGAGCGTGCAGCTGTCGACGTAGTCCGGACCCTGCGTGGTGACCCATTCGCCCCCGAGCGCCGCAGCGGTCCTGTCGACGAGCTCGGTCATCTTCCGCTGAGCAGTCTCGGGGTCCACCTGGGCCGTCCTTCCATCGTCGGACAGCGTCTCGCCGACCGGAGGGTGTTGCGTGCAACCGCTGATGACGATCAGCAATGCGAGGGGTGTGAGGGCAACGCTCGTCAGGCGCCGCATGGTCAGCTCGGCAGACATTCGTCTCCTCTCGAGACGCTCCGGCGTCTCGTCCTCGGAGGCTCACTCGACCTCGTCGGCGTCGTCCTCGGCCATGCGGTCGGCGTCGCCGGGGAAGCACAGCGAGACGGCCTGGCCGGTGTAGTTGCCGGAGACCGCGTAGAAGCTGATGGACGCGATGTCCCCGCCTCCCCCACCGAAGACCACCGGCCCGGTGCTCGTGTCCCGCGCGGTCACGCGCTTGCCCTGCGCACGCCAGTGGTCGGCCATCGCCGAGCCGTCTTCCTCCGGCCGCCCCTCGATCGCGCTCCCCGTCAGGTACCGCCAGTGTGCTCCGCGCTCCCCGTCCGGCAACGAGCACCGCTCCGCTGCGTCCGGTCCGGTCCGCGCCGTCCACACTCCGCCGAGGAGCTCGGTGGCGTCGTCCACAGCGGCGATCATCTGTTGCTTCGCGGTCACTGCGTCCACGATCGGATCCGTTGCGCTGGCCGTCCTCGTCTCGACCGCTCGGGACGCACACCCGGTGCTCAGTCCCGCGAGCGCGAGGACGACGATGAGGCTTGCGAGGTCGCGCGCGCTGATCCGGCACGGCCAGGACACCACGAACCCGGGATCGCGGGTCATTCGTCGGCCTGCTGCTCCTCGATCTCGTCTGCGTCGCCAGCGAAGCACATCGAGAGCGCTTGGATGCTGTAGTTGCCGGGGAAAGCGAAGAAACGGATCATCTCGACGCGATCGCCGCCGCGAGCGACCACCGCCGGCCCCTTGGAGTCAGCGAGTCGGTCCACGGTCAGACCGGCGGACCTCCAGACATCGGAGGCAGCAGCAGCGTCCGCCTCGACGTCGGCGAACTCTGCTCGAGCAACTCGGTACACCCACCGAGCTCCTTCTTCGTCGCTCGACAGCTGGCAGCTCTCGACGTAATCGGGAGACGTCCGCGTCTCCCATTCGCCGCCGAGCGCGGCCGTTGTCTGATCGACGATGTCGATCATGTTTCGCTTCGCAGTGTCTGCGTCCACGGAGGACGTCCTCTCAGTCGGTCGGGTTGCATCATGCTGCTGCCCGGCACATCCGGCGGTCACGACGACGACTGCCAGTAGCGCCGCCGTCGCCGCGAGTGCGCGACGAGCACGGTGTCGTGCGTTCATGTGCCTCCTCCTTCGTCGGACCGGGTCATCGATCTCGCGCCCCGGTCAGCAACTCGTCCTGACCTGTGGTGGCGAGTGCCACGTTGTGCAGTGACTCGGTACCACGGTCCAGGTAACCTCGGTGGTCCTTGAACACCGGGGCGTGATGCAGGACCGACGCAAGGGTCTGCCCCTCGCTCCCAGTCCCGCCGTCGGCGCCGAACACGGTCGCTCCGAAACCCTGCGCGGTCGGGTCGACGCGATGGGCGAGGCTCTTCTCCCGGCCGAACGTCGCCCATTCGTCACCCTGTCCGGACTCGCCGGTGGGGCCGTCCTTCGCCTGAGCCGCGAAGACCTGGTCTGCGTGCAGCTGCTGCGCATCGTCGAGACCATCGGGCAGCCCGGCAGAACCCAGTGCGACGAACCGATCAACGTGGACACCCCGCTCGGCCAGAGCCACAGCGCCCGCGGTCGTGCCGTAGGAGTGCGCCACGACGTTCGTCTGCACGTCATCAGTTCCGCGGACGGCTGAGAACCCGCGGATCGAATCTGCGAGACGCTTGCCGCCGTCCTTCGCCTTGGCCATGAGGAGCACATCCTGTGGTCCCGGGGTGGTGTAGCCGACCCAAGCGACGACTGCTCGATCCGAAGGGTCTGCGACGTCTGTGGTGTCCGCAACGTCCGTTTGCTCATCGGCGATGTTCTGAGCGGCCCTCGCCCACGTCGTCATGTCCGCTGTCGTGGTGTCCATACCAGGGACAGCCCAGGTCGCTGACTTCGCACGGTCCAGATCGCCGATCGAGACGGCAGCGAGCGGCGGTCGATCATCCGTGAGAGCGATGAGGAAGCGCTTGCCGTCGGAACCCTTCTTCGTCAAGGCAGCATTGACGTTCCGGAGGGCCTTGCGGTCCGCGTACCGCGCCGTCAGTTCCCGCGCCAACACCCGTGAGCCGTCACCCGCCGATGCGACCGTCCGCTCCAGCTGCTCGATCTGGCGCTCCACGTCGACCAGTCGCTGGTTCAGCACGAGGGCGTTCGCCGTACTCCGCGCCCAGTACGGGACACCCTCGAGGTTCCCGAGTCGCGCGAGCACGTCCGTCGGGAAACCGTCGAACACGCTGGCGTCGGCCGTCGTCAGCCCGAGCGCAGCCCAGCGCTCCGCGACCTCCGTCGGCGTCAGGTGCTCCGCGAACAGCCGTTGGAGGGCAGGCGCCGCCTGTCCGGTCGCCGCGATGTCGAGAGCCGCGTTCGACAGCGACCCACTGCCGCCGGCGGCCTCGAAGGCGTCGGCGATCCTGCCGATCCAGCTCCGATCCTCGTCGTTCTCGCGCACGTAGCGCGCGAAACCCGCCGGCATGCTCGCGCGGTCGACCGTGACCCAGGCGCAGGAGGACCGGAAGGAGGACCACGCCGATCGCACGCGCTCGGACTCGGCCGACGCGGTCGTGTCCGGTCCCGAGGTCGTCGTCACGAAGGCCCGGAGCGCGCTCGGATCGGCAGAACTCCTGCCACGGCTCGCTCCGTCGCCGTAGCGCGCACGCTCCCGACCGCGGAACTCGGCGTCGACCTCCGGCCTCGGCTCGGGTTCGGTCGCCGGCTCGGGATCGCCGAAGCGCTCCAGTGCGTCGACGACCGATCGTCCTGCGGAACCGGCGAAGGCCTCGGCCACGGACGCCGCCCGCTTCCGGTCGGCGTCACGCGCCTTCCAGTCGGCGTGGTCACGCTGGCGCTCCCGTTCGCGCTCCGCAGCAGCGACCGCGGCGTCGATCTGGTCGGCGAGGTCGACCAGCACGCCCGCCAGTCGTGCCCGGTCCTCGGCCTCGACCACGGCCGCCTCACGGAACCGGTCGGCGTACGAGCCAGCAGCGTCGTCGAGCGCGGATGCGACGGCGCCCGACCGCGGACCGGCCTGCCCTCGCAACGTGTCAGCGGCTCGTCGCGCGACACGTGCGAGCGCACTCGCGTCCGAAGTCTCGAACTGGATGTCCCCCATCAGCACTCCCCCGAGTCAGCCCGGCCCCCGCGACCGGAACATCACCGTACACCAGGTCGGCGGACCGTCAGAGCACGTCCCCCCGACCGCTCAGCTTCAGTGCGTCCACCACACCCTTGACCCGCTGCGCGTTCGCGCTCGTGGTGACGAGCAGCGCGTCCGGGGTGTCGACGACGACGATGTCCTCGACCCCGATGAGCGAGATGAGCCGCTGGCTGTGCGCCACGACGATGCCGCTCGACGAGTCGGCGAGGATCCGCGCGCCGTCGCCGAGCACGGCGAGGTTGTTCGCCCGCCCGCCGGACTGCAGCTTCGCGAGCGAGGCGAAGTCGCCGACGTCGTCCCAGTCGAAGTCGCCGGGCACGACGGCCATGCGCCCCGCGGCGGCGGCGGGCTCGGCCACGGTGTAGTCGATGGCGATCTTCTCGAGCCCCGGCCAGATCGCGTCGACGACCGCGCCGCGCGAGGAGGTGTCCCACGCCGCGGCGAGCTCCTCGATGCCGGCGAGCAGCTCGGGCTTCGTGCGACCGATCTCGGCGAGCAGCACGTCGGCCCGCGCGATGAACATGCCGGCGTTCCAGAGGTACGAGCCGTCCTCCAGGTAGCCGCGGGCGGTGTCGAGGTCGGGCTTCTCGACGAACGACTTCACCGCGTGCACCGTCGACGCACCCTCGACCGGGAGCGCGGCGCCGTCGGCGTGGATGTAGCCGAAGCCGATCGCCGGCTCGGTCGGGGTGATGCCGATGGTCGTCACGTACCCGGCGCGTGCGGCGGCGACGGCTTCGCGCACCGAGCGGCGGAAGCCCCGGGCGTCACCGATGACGTGGTCCGCCGCGAACGAGCCGATGACCACGTCCGGCTCACGGCGGCGCAGGATGGCGGCGGCGAGCCCGATGGCCGCGGTCGAGTCCTTCGGCTCGCTCTCGAGCACGACGTTGTGGTCGGCCACGCCGGGCAGCTGTGCCTCGACGGCTGCTCGGTGCGCCCGCCCGGTCACGACCATGATCCGCTGCTCGCCGGCGAGCGGCGCGAGCCGGTCCCAGGTCTGCCGCAGGAGCGACGCGCCGGAGCCGGTCAGGTCGTGCAGGAACTTGGGCGCGTCGGCGCGCGAGAGCGGCCAGAGGCGGGAACCGATGCCGCCGGCCGGGATGATCGCGTAGAAGTCCTCGAGTGCGTCTGCCACCCGCTCACCGTACCGGTGTCGCCGGACGTGACCTGGACGCCACCCGGACGACCGCCGCACCGCTCCTGCGGGTGCCCGCAGCGGCCGCTCGCACCGGGACGGGCCGCAGCCGACGGGACCACCGTGCCCCGCGCCTCCCGACCGGCTCGCAGCGCAGCGCGAGTTCACCGGCTGCGCGCCGCCCGTTCACCCGCACCGCCCCGGCCGGTCACGGCGCGCGCGGACCATGGACAGCACCATGAGCGCACGCAGCGTGGAGCGCGGCACGTCCCAGCGGACCGTCGCCGTCGTGACCGAGAGCTTCCTGCCCACCCTGAACGGCGTCACCACCAGCGTCCTGGCGGTCCTCGACCACCTGGAGCGCCGCGGCCACCGCGCGGTGGTGATCGCCCCGGACACCCCCGGTCTCGCTCGGTTCCGCTCGGGGACCCGGGTCGAGCGCTACCGGTCATTCGACGTGCACCGGGTGCCCGCCGTGGCATACCGGCAGTTCCCGGTCGCGCTCCCCCACCCCGTGCTCGACACGATCCTCGCCGCCTCCGGCGCCGACGTGCTGCACGCGGCGAGCCCGTTCCTGCTGGGCGGTCGCGCGATCACGGCCGCCGGGAGGCTCGGCATCCCCTCCGTCGCCGTCTTCCAGACCGACGTGGCCGGGTTCGCCCGCCGCAACGGGCTGACCGCGACCGTCCCGTTGGTCAGGAGGATCCTGGGCCGCATCCACGCGGGGGCGTCGCTGACGCTCGCCCCGTCCAGCGCGACCGCGGCGATGCTCGCCGAGGACGGCGTGCCCCGCGTCGCCCGCTGGGGCCGCGGTGTCGACACCGACCTGTTCCACCCGGACCGGCGACGCTCGGCGCACGTCCGTGCGGCGCGGCGGCGGATCGCACCGGGTGGCGAGACCATCGTCGGCTACGTCGGTCGACTCGCGCCCGAGAAGGAGGTCGAGCGGCTCGCCGAGCTCGGCGGCGTCCCGGGCATCCGGCTGGTCGTCGCCGGCGGCGGGCCGTCGCGTGCGTCCCTCGAGCGTCGGCTGCGACACCTCGACGTCACGTTCACGGGACCCCTGCGCGGCGACGCCCTGGCCGACGCCTACGCGATGCTCGACGTCTTCGTGCACACGGGTCCGGCCGAGACCTTCGGGCAGACCCTGCAGGAGGCCCACGCGAGTGGCCTGCCGGTCGTCGCGCCGGCATCGGGCGGCCCGATCGACCTCGTCGCGCCCGGCCTCGACGGCGAGCTGTACGACCCCGACGTGCCCCAGGCACTCCGTCACGCCGTGCTCGGGCTCGTGACGGACCCGGCGGCGGCCGCACGGATGGGCTCGGCCGGGCGTCTCCGGGTCGAGGGCACCACGTGGGAGGCCGTCGGCGACCAACTCCTCGCACACCACGACACCGCCCGCACGATCGGTGCTCCGCCGACCCTGTCCCGGACCCTCCGTGTCGGGTGGGACGAGAGTGTCAGCGCACGCGCATAGGATGGGACGTGTTCCACACGAACACGAACGGCAAGGGCTCGCCGATCGGACGAGCCCGTCCTATGGGAGGACTCGCTCATGGCCGAGCAGACCGCAGGCGGGACGACGATCGTCGAACCGAGAGTGACGATCGAGGCGCCCCGTGCGTCCCGGAAGCTCGAAGGAACGCTGTACCGCGGGTCCACGGGGATGTGGTCCTGGGTGCTGCACCGCATCACCGGTGTCGCGATCTACTTCTTCCTGCTCGTGCACATCCTCGACACCGCGCTGGTGCGCCTGTCCCCCGAGGCGTACAACGCCGTGATCGGCACCTACAAGACGCCGATCATGAACATCGGTGAGATCGCGCTCGTGATGGCGATCGTCTTCCACGCGCTGAACGGGCTGCGGATCATCCTGGTCGACTTCTGGTCGAAGGGGCCGAAGTACCAGCGCGCCATGTTCTGGATCGTCCTGGTCGTGTGGGCCGTCCTGATCGCGGGCTTCCTGCCCCGTCAGCTCATGAACCTCGTCGCGGACTTCCAGTAGGCGAAGGGACCCACGGACATGACCACGCAGATCGTCGAGCCGCCTCGTTCGGCCGCAGCAGCCCGCCGCACCACCAACTGGGAGAAGTGGGGGTGGATCTACATGCGCGCCTCGGGCGTCCTGCTCGTCGTGCTGATCTTCGGCCACCTCTTCGTCAACATGGTCGCCGGCGAAGGCGTCAAGCAGATCGACTTCGCCTTCGTCGCCGGCAAGTGGGCGAACCCCTTCTGGCAGGTCTGGGACTCCCTGATGCTCGTCCTCGCCCTCGTGCACGGCTCGAACGGCATGCGGACGATCATCAACGACTACGTCGCGAAGCCCGGCATCCGGAAGACCCTGCTGCTCGCGGTGCTCATCGCGTGCGTCGCGCTGGTCGTGCTCGGCCTGCTCGTCTGCTGGACGTTCGACCCGTGCCCGGCCGGCGCCGCCGCTGCCGACCTGCCGTCGTTCTGCCCCGCGCAGTAGCAGCACGGCTCGGCCACGAGCACCGCGCCGTAGACCCACGCGAACGCCGCGACCACCCCGCCGGCGCGCTGACCCACCCCGAAAGGCCCCAGTGAGCGAGACCACCGTCCACCACCACCAGCACGACATCGTCATCATCGGCGCGGGCGGTGCCGGCATGCGTGCCGCCATCGAAGCCGGCCCGAAGGCGAAGACGGCCGTCATCTCGAAGCTCTACCCGACGCGCTCGCACACCGGTGCGGCCCAGGGCGGCATGGCTGCGGCCCTGGCCAACGTCGAGGAGGACTCGTGGGAGTGGCACACCTTCGACACGATCAAGGGCGGTGACTACCTGGTCGACCAGGACGCCGCCGAGATCCTGGCGAAGGAGGCGATCGACGCCGTCATCGACCTCGAGAACATGGGCCTGCCGTTCAACCGCACGCCCGAGGGCAAGATCGACCAGCGGCGCTTCGGCGGGCACACGCGTGACCACGGCAAGGCCCCCGTCCGCCGGGCCTGCTACGCGGCCGACCGCACGGGCCACATGATCCTGCAGACGCTGTTCCAGAACTGCGTGAAGCTCGGCGTCGAGTTCCACAACGAGTTCTACGCGCTGGACCTCGTCATGGTCGACGTCGTCGGCGACGACGGGGTCACCCGTCAGCAGCCCGCTGGCGTCGTCGCGTTCGAGCTCGCGACCGGTGAACTGCACGTCTTCCACGCCAAGGCCGTGATCTTCGCGACCGGCGGCTTCGGCAAGATGTACAAGACGACCTCGAACGCCCACACCCTGACCGGTGACGGCGTCGGCATCGTCTGGCGCCAGGGTCTGCCGCTCGAGGACATGGAGTTCTTCCAGTTCCACCCGACCGGCCTCGCCGGCCTCGGCATCCTGCTCACCGAGGGTGCCCGCGGCGAGGGCGCGATCCTCCGCAACGCCTCGGGCGAGCGCTTCATGGAGCGGTACGCCCCGACCATCAAGGACCTCGCGCCCCGCGACATCGTCGCCCGGTGCATGGTGCAGGAGGTCGCCGAGGGGCGCGGTGCCGGTCCGAACAAGGACTACGTCCTCCTCGACTGCACCCACCTCGGTGCCGAGGTGCTCGAGACGAAGCTGCCGGACATCACCGAGTTCGCCCGCACCTACCTCGGTGTCGACCCGGTCGTCGAGCCGGTGCCGGTCATGCCGACCGCGCACTACGCGATGGGCGGCATCCCGACGAACACCAACGCCGAGGTGCTCTACGACAACACCACGGTCGTGCCCGGCCTGTACGCCGCCGGCGAGTGCGCCTGCGTGTCCGTGCACGGCTCGAACCGCCTCGGCACCAACTCGCTGCTCGACATCAACGTCTTCGGCAAGCGCTCGGGCAACAACGCGGCCGAGTGGGTGCAGACCGCCGAGTTCCTCCCCCTGCCCGAGGACCCGGCCGCCGGCGTCCGCGGGATGCTCGACCAGCTCCGCGCCTCGACCGGGACCGAGCGCATCGCCGTCCTCCGCAAGGAGCTGCAGGACGAGATGGACAAGAACGCGCAGGTGTTCCGCACCGACGAGTCGCTCGGCAAGATGACCGAGACGATCCACCAGCTCCGCGAGCGGTACCTGAACATCGCCGTGCAGGACAAGGGCAAGCGCTTCAACACCGACCTGCTCGAAGCCGTCGAACTCGGGTTCCTGCTCGACCTGGCCGAGGTGGTCGTGTTCTCCGCGCGGAACCGCAAGGAGAGCCGCGGCGGCCACATGCGCGACGACTACCCGAAGCGCGACGACGAGAACTACATGCAGCACACCATGGCGTACCTGACGGGCGACCCGCACTCGTCACTCGCCGACGACCACATCACACTCGACTGGAAGCCCGTCGTCGTGACGCGGTACGAGCCGATGGAGAGGAAGTACTGATGACCGACACCCTGGTCTCCGACAGCCCGCGCACCGACACCGTGCAGAGCGCTCCTCCCGGATCGTTCCCCGTCACGATCATCGTCCGCCGGTTCGACCCGGACGTCGACGACGAGCCGCGCTGGCAGGACTTCGACGTGATGATGCTGCCGACGGACCGCATCCTCGACGCCCTGCACCAGATCAAGTGGGAGCAGGACGGCTCGCTCACGTTCCGTCGGTCCTGCGCGCACGGCGTGTGCGGCTCGGACGCGATGCGCATCAACGGGCGCAACCGGCTCGCGTGCAAGACCCTGATCAAGGACCTCGACGTGTCGAAGCCGATCTACGTCGAGGCGATCAAGGGCCTGCCCCTCGAGAAGGACCTGGTCGTGGACATGGAGCCGTTCTTCCAGTCCTACCGCGAGGTCCAGCCGTTCCTGCAGGCCTCGAGCAAGCCGGAGAAGGGCAAGGAGCGCGTGCAGTCCGTCGCCGACCGCGCCCGGTTCGACGACACCACGAAGTGCATCCTCTGCGCCGCGTGCACCTCGTCGTGCCCCGTGTTCTGGACCGACGGGCAGTACTTCGGCCCGGCGGCGATCGTCAACGCACACCGCTTCATCTTCGACTCGCGCGACGACTCGGCGAACGTGCGCCTCGACATCCTCAACGACAAGGAGGGCGTGTGGCGTTGCCGCACCACCTTCAACTGCACCGACGCCTGCCCGCGCGGCATCCAGGTGACCAAGGCGATCTCCGAGGTCAAGCAGGCGATCATGCGCGGCGGCGTGTGAGACGTCGACCCACCGGGGGCACGGCGGTGTCTCGGCGAACGGCATGGAACCGGCCGGTAGGCTCGCGCCCATGACGTTCGCGGAGACCCGCCCCATCCTGGACCAGCTCGGCTACACGATCCGCTACGTGCAGCTCCCCGGTGAGACGCTCGGCGAGCCCCCGGTCGAGGGTGCACTCCGGGTCGTCCCTGCCGAGGCGCACGGTGACTTCGCGCTCGAGGTCGTCGACTACGGCACCGCTCGCCGACTCGCCACCGCGCGTGGTGAGGACGACGCCGTCGAGATGCTCCGCCGCTTCCTCAACCGCGCCTTCCCGGCACCGCGGGACATCCCCCGGCACGAGCTCGACGGGCTGCGTGACCGTGCTGCGTCGACGTACCCGCAGCTCGCACAGCAGGTCGGCCAGGCCGGTCCGCAGGGCCTCACCATCCAGATCCCGGCCGGCGTCCCCGTCGACCGGGTCGGCGGCCCCGACGGCTACCTGCTGCACCCGCTCGACACCCCGCTCCCCCAGCGGTCACTGCCGCCGCACGTCGCGGCGGCACCCGAGGTGCACCGCTACGTCGTCGACCGCCCCTTCATGGTCACGGTCACGTTCGTGCAGCCCTGGTTCGACCAGCCGGGAGGCGCGCTGCGGTTCGCGACGGCCGACCCGTCCGTCACGGTGCGCGACCTCGTCGTGGACGGTTCGCTGGTCCGTCTCCGGGTGGTCTGAGCCTCCGCCCATCTCCCTGACGTGACGAAGCGGCCCACCCCTGCCGGGGTGGGCCGCTTCGTCGTGTCCGGGCGCTCAGACCTGCGGGCCGGGTGCCTCCGGTCGGTCGTACTGCGCCCCGGCGGGGCTCGACTCCAGGCACCCGAAGACGATGCCGGCGACCCCAGCCGCGAAGGAGACCAGCCAGAAGGGGCCGGCGAGACCGGCGTCGTGCACGCGGCGCCAGCCGAGCGCGAGGGACGGGACGAACGTCGCGAGTCCCCACAGCCCGAGCAGCCCGGCGAACAGGAGCGCGACCGCCGGGAAGCCGCCGGTCGAGGTCGTGGTGCCGTACTCGTCCGTCGTGGTGGCCCCGGCCGCCCAGACGAGGATCGAGGCGATGTACGCACTGAACAGGACCGTCACCACGATCGCGTTCGCCAGGTACCACCACCAGAACTCACTGCGGCTCGCGCGCCCGTCGAACCGGGCGTACTTCTTCCAGAACCGGACGAAGGCGTCGAGGAACCCGGCGCCGTACCAGGGCGCCCAGAGCGGCGGGGCGCCGCTGGCGTCCGTCGGGATCGGCGCCTGCTGCTGGTACTGCGGGTACGGCTGTCGGTACGGCTGGTGCTGGGGGTAGGGCTGGCCGTACGGCTGCTGCTGGCCGTACGGCTGCTGCTGCTGCTGAGGCGGCTGCTGCGGCTGCGGCTGCGGCTGCGGCTGCGGCTGCTCAGGGTTCCGGTCGTGCTGCTCGCCGTTGGTCATCGCGATCCCTCCGGTCGGTCGAAGCGGGCGCCTGCGGGCTTGGAGTCGAGCAGGGTGAATACGAGGAGCGCGATCCCGCCGAAGAACGGGACCAGGCCGAGGAAGAAGAACGGGCCCGCCAGGTTCGCGTCGTGCAGGCGTCGCCACGCCAGGGCGATCGAGGGCAGCACGATCACGAGCATCCACAGGGTCCCCACGTACCCCATGATGAAGAACAGCGCGGACGGCTCGCTGACGACCGTCTCGACCCCGGACGGCGTCACGTACGTCTCGCGGCCGGACTGCGCGAACCCGATGCCCCAGATCGCGCCCAGCACGACGGAGATCGCGACGTTCCAGAGGTACACCCACCAGAACTCGCTGCGGCTCGCACGCCCGTCGAAGCGGACGTACTTCCTCCAGTAGCGCGCGTACGCCTGGACGAAGCCGATGCCGTACCAGGGTGCCCAGAGCGGAGGGCGCCCGTCCGGTCCCACCGGCGCCGAACGCTCGTACAGCGCCTGGCCCTGCGGTCGGAACTGCGGCGGCTGGTCGTACTGCGTCTGCTGGTACTGCGGCTGCTGGTACTGCGGTGCCGACGGTGGGCCCGTCGGTCCCGGTCGCTCGGACGGTCGTTGGTCGCTCACGTGATCCCCCTCGTGGTGTTCGGTCGTGCGACGTACCCGTCGAGTCAACCAGAACCGAGCGCCCTCACGGGATCAGTGCGAGCTTCCCGCCCGGGTGCTGCGACTCGAGCACCTCGGCGGCGTACATCGCGTCGGCGAGCGGGAACGTGCGCGCCACGGGCACCTCGAGCTCCCCCGCCGCGGCGAGGTCGACCAGCCGCTGCCGCACGGAGTCCCGGAAGGCCTGGCTCTCCGGCTGCGCACCGCCCACCGCGGGGAAGCCGTCCTGCTGCGCGCGGCCGAAGGCCGCGATGGTCACGATGCGGGAGCGGTCGGCGACGAGTGCCAGCGACACGTCGACCGCCTCGTCCGTCCCGACGCAGTCCAGCGCCACGTCCACACCGGAGGGTGCGAGGTCCCGGACGCGCGCCTCCAGGCCGTCGCCGTACGCGACCCACTCGCCCCCGAAGCGGCGGACGGTCTCGGCGTTGCGTTCCGAGGCGGTGCCGATGACGCGTGTGCCGAGCTGGCGGAGGAGCTGCAGGACGGCGACCCCGACCGCACCGGAGGCGCCGTGCACCAGGACCGTGTCGCGTCCCTCGGCACGGGTGACCCGGATCATGTCGGCGGCGGTGGTCCCGGCGAGCAGCAGGTTCGCGGCCTGCGGGTGGTCGAGCGACGCGGGCTTGGCGAAGACGTCCGCGGCCGGGACGGTGATGCGCTCGGCCCAGCCGCCCTCGACCCGGAAGGCGAGGACCTCGTCGCCGACCGCTCCCCCGCCCGAGGCGATCTCGGTGCCGGGGCCGACCGCGCTGATCACGCCGGACACCTCGTACCCGACCGCGATCGGCAGGTCGGACGGGTCACCCTGCCGGGTGTGCTTCGTGTCGGCGGGGTTCATGCCGGCGGCACGGACGTCGATCGTGACCTCGCCGGTGCCGGGGGCGGGCACCTCGACGTCGACGTACTCGAGGACCTCGCTGCCGCCGAACTCGGGGGTGACCCAGTGCTTCGTCATGGGGTGGACGCTACGCTCCGGGACCGGCCTGCCCTCAGGTCCGGGCGGCGCCGCAGCGTGACGGCGGCGTCTCGTCGAGACGCCGCCGGGTCGGCGAGACACCGTCGGATCCGGCTGCGTCTCGCGGGCAGCACGGCGTCTCGCGGGCAGCGCGGCGTCTCGCGGGCGGCGCGGTACCCGGACGCACGGGAGGCGCAGTGCCGGCCGGCACCGCGCCTCCAGAGCGTCGTGTCGTCGCGTCAGCCGCGCGCCGACCGCACCCGGTCGGTGAACGCCGCGTGCAGCGGGTGCTGTGCGTCGAGCCCGGTGATCTCCGTCGCCACGTCGGCGTCCGAGCGGTCCGAACGCAGCAGCTGCTGCAGCTCGACGCTCTGCTCGTCGTCGGCGACGTCGAAGCGCAGCGCAGCGCCCATCGCGTCGAGCAGCGCGGTCGGCTCGGTACCGTCCTCGGCGAGGGCGGCCGCGGGCGAGACGAAGCGCTCGTCACGCGACAGCTTGCGGAGCGGCTGCCGACCGACGCGGGTGACCGTGTCGGGCAGGTGCGGGTTCTCGAAGCGGCCGATGATCGCCTGCACGTACGAGCGGTGCACCTCGGGGTCGAGCTCGTGACGACGCACCAGCAGGTCGCTCGTCTCGGCGAGCACCGACTCGAGCTCCGACCGCACGGCCGGGATCGCGATCGCGTCCGAGATCTTGTCGGCGCCGGCGAGGAAGCCGTGGTACGCGACCGTGGCGTGTCCGGTGTTCACCGTGAAGAGCTTGCGCTCGATCGACGCGGCGAGCCCGTCGACGTAGTGCGCACCGGGGATCTCCGGCTCGTTCCCGCCGAAGGGCGTGCGGTCGATGGCCCACTCGAAGTACGTCTCGACCGTCACGTCGAGGCCGGCGCCCTCGGGCTGGGCCGGGACGATCCGGTCGACGGCGGTGTTCGCGAACACGGCCTTGGCCAGGGCCTCGTCGCGCGACTCGGCCGGGAGCGCCTCGACGATGAACTCGCGCAGGCGGTCGGTCGCGTTGATCGCGTTCTCGCACGCCATGACGGCGAGGGGCGCGGCACCGGCGTCGCGCTGCTGGAGCGCCTTCGCGATGACCGGGGCGATGAACTTCAGGACGGTCGGCCCGACGGCGCAGGTCACGATGTCGGCGGCGGCGACCTCGGCGACCACGCCGGCCTCGTCCTGCGCGCTGTTCACGGCACGGAAGCCGGTGACCTCGTGGTCCTGTGCGCCCTGGCCGACCTCGTGCACGGTGTACGAGTCGGCGGCGGCGAGGGCGTCGATGAGCGGCGCGGCGACGTCCGCGAAGACGACCTCGTAGCCAGCTTCGTGGAGCAGGAGCCCGACGAAGCCGCGCCCGATGTTGCCGGCGCCGAAGTGGACGGCGGTCCCGGTCACTCGTTGACCTCACCGAGGATCGACAGGATCGCGGCGGTGTCCGGCGCGTCGGTGAGCTTCTGGACCTCGTCCTCGTCCGAGAACACGATCGCGATCTTCGACAGGATGTCGAGGTGCTCGTTGTTCACGCCGGCGATGCCGACGACGAAGCGCACGGGGTTGCCGTCCCAGTCGATCGGGGTGGCGTAGCGGATGAACGACAGGGCCGAGGACTTGATGGCGTCCTTGGCGTCGTTCGTGCCGTGCGGGATGGCGAGGAAGTTCCCCATGTACGTCGAGACGCTCTTCTCACGCTCGAGCATCGCCGGGTAGTAGTCCGCCGTGACCGCGCCCGCAGCCTCGAGGATCTCGGCCGCCTCCTTCATCGCCTCCGACTTGGTCGGGGCGGTGTCCTCGGTGTGGATGCGGATCTGGCTCTCCTGCAGGACGGGCATCGGGGTTCTCCTTGTTCTCGACGGACGTGGTGGAGGGGACGGGTTCGCACCCGTCCCCTCCGATACTGCACTTCGTTACTGGTTCTTGAGCTGGTCGACGACCTGGTCGTACTGCGGCGCGTTCATGAAGTTGCCGACCGACACGTGCTGTGCGTTCGGGTTCTTCTGCTTCGCACGGTCGGTCAGTTCCTCCTGCGTGATGATCAGGTCCTCGGTGCCGTCGAGGTTCGCGATCGCCTTGTTGACGACCGTGACGCCCTCGATGCCCGCCTTCTTGACCTTGTTGCGCAGGACGCTGGCGCCCATGGCGCTCGAGCCCATGCCCGCATCGCAGGCGAACACGACGCTCTCGACCCGGGTCGCCGTCGCGGTGGACGCCGAACCGACGCCACCGAGCGCGGCCTCGGCCTCCTCGTCGTTGGCCGGCGCGTTGTTGCCGAGCAGGCCCGAGGTCGCGGCGTTGACGTCGCGGCCCTTGTTGGCCTGGAGCTTCGCCATCGCGGCGCTCATGTCGCCACCGTTGTTCGCCAGGTCACGCTTGCGGCTGGCGAGCAGGAAGAACGAGGCCACCGCGAACGAGACCGCCGCGGACAGGATCACCGAGAGGATGACGCCGACGTAGCTGTCCTTCGCCGTGGCGGTGAGGACGGCGATGATCGAACCGGGCGAAGCCGGCGCGACCAGGCCGGACTGGAACGCGACGTTGGTCGCGACACCGGTCGCACCGCCGAGGATGACGGCGAGGAACAGGACCGGCTTCTGCAGCACGTACGGGAAGTAGATCTCGTGGATGCCGCCGAAGAACTGGATGAGGATCGCACCGGGAGCGGTCGAGCGGGCGATGCCGACACCGAAGAAGGTGAAGGCGAGCAGGATGCCGAGACCCGGGCCGGGGTTCGCCTCGAGCAGGAACAGGATGCTCTTGCCCGACTCCTGGACCTGCTGCGCACCGAGCTGGTCGAGCACGCCGTGGTTGATCGCGTTGTTCAGGAAGAAGACCTTGGCGGGCTCGATGATGACGCTGGCGAGCGGCAGGAGCGAGCTGTCGACCAGGAACTTCACCGCGGCACCGAGGCCCTCGGCGATGAGCTTGAACAGCGGCGCGAGCCAGAAGAAGCCGACGAGCGCGAGCACGAAGCCGAGGATGCCGGCCGCGTAGTTGTTCACGAGCATCTCGAAGCCGGGCTTGATCTTGCCGTCCCAGATCTTGTCGATCTGCTTGATGAGCCACGCGCCGAGCGGGCCGCAGATCATCGCGCCGAGGATCATGATCGTGCCGTTGGCGCCGATGATCACACCCATCGCCATGATCGACCCGACGACGGCGCCGCGGGTCTCGTAGATCATCCGGCCGCCCTGGAAGGCGATCGCGAGCGGGATGAGGTAGGTCAGGATCGGGCCGACGAGACCGATGTTGGCCACGCCGTCGGTCTCACCGAAACCGCCGAGGACGCCCACGGGCGTCCACCCGGTCTCGATGAAGAAGGCGGTGATGAGGCCCCACGCGATGAAGATCGCGATGTTCGGCATCACCATGCCGGAGAGGAACGTGCCGAACTTCTGGACGGCGACGCGTGCGCCGCCCCGCGACTTCGCGGGTGCGTCGGGCGCTGCAACGGACGACGTTGTCATGTGCCTGGCTTTCTGTGATGGGTGCTGCTGCGGTGTGAAGGGGTGCTGCGGTGGTGCTGGTGCTGCGGTGGTGCGGGTGCTGCGTGGGGTGGAGCTGGTCGGGTCAGACGGCGTGCGCGGCAGCCGCGGCGGACTTGGCCGCCGCCGCGGTGCTCGCGGCGAGTGCCGCCTTCGCCATCTCGCGGGCCTGCTCGAGCGAGTGCTTGCCGAGTTCGGCGCGCACGTCGGCCAGGGCCGCGGGGGTCATGGACAGGGTGGTGGCGCCGAGGCCGACGAGCACGACGGCGAGCAGCGGGTCGGCCGCGGCCTCGCCGCAGATGCCCACGGCCTTGCCCGCGTCGGCGCCGGCCGCACCGAGCTGTGCGACGAGGCGCAGCACGGCGGGGTGCCACGGGTCCTGGTAGGACGCGACGGTGCCGAGCATGCGGTCGGCGGCCATCGTGTACTGGGTCAGGTCGTTCGTGCCGATCGACACGAAGTCGGCGTTCGTGAAGACCTGCTCGGCCATGAGTGCGAGCGAGGGCACCTCGGCCATGACACCGGCGGTGCGGATGCCGAGCTCGCGGGCCAGGTCGACGAAGTACTCGGTCTCCTCGGCGTCGGCGACCATCGGTGCCATCACCCAGAGGTCGGCCTCGGTCGCCGCGTCGGCCTGGGCGAGCGCGGTGAGCTGGTCGCGGAGGACCTCCTCGTGGTTCCGCAGCGCGCGCAGTCCGCGACGGCCGAGTGCCGGGTTCTCCTCGTCCTTGTCGGTGAGGAAGGGCAGCGGCTTGTCCGCGCCGGCGTCGAGCGCGCGGACGACGACCTTCTTGCCGGGGAACGCCTCGAGCAGCTGGCGGTAGGACTCGGTCTGCTGCTCGACGGTCGGCGCCTTCGGCGAGTCGAGGAAGAGGAACTCGGTGCGGAAGAGCCCCACGCCCTCCGCACCGAGAGCAACGGCGCCGGCGGCGTCGGCGGGGCTGCCGAGGTTCGCGAGCAGCGGGACGGTGTGGCCGTCGGCGAGGGCACCGGCGGTCAGCGGTGCGGCGGCGGCGGCGAGGCGGTCCGCGATGCGCTGGTCGACGTCGGCCACGAGCTCGGTGGACGGGTCGGTGACGACGGTGCCGGCCGCGGCGTCCACGACGACGTGGGTGCCGTCGGACAGGTCGTCGGCGCCGGTGACGCCGACGATCGCGGTGATGCCCTTGGCACGGGCGAGGATCGCGGTGTGGGAGGTCGGGCCGCCGTCACGGGTGACGAGGGCGAGCACCTTGTCGAGGTCGAGCAGCGCGGTGTCGGCCGGCGCCAGGTCACGGGCGACGAGGACGAAGGGGGTGTCCGACTCGGGGACGCCCGGGGCGGGGACACCGCGGAGCTTCGCGATGATGCGCTGTGCCACGTCGTCGAGGTCGGCCGCGCGCTCCCCCATGTAGCCGCCCATGCCGACGAGGAGGTCACGGAACTGGCCGAATGCCTCGAACACCGCACGCTCGGCATTGGTGCCGCCGTCGATGCGGGCGTGCACGTCGTCGAGGAGCGTCGGGTCCTGCGCCA
The DNA here is from genome assembly GCF_045370965.1 of Curtobacterium sp. 179-B 9B NHS. Classification (NCBI taxonomy): domain Bacteria; kingdom Bacillati; phylum Actinomycetota; class Actinomycetes; order Micrococcales; family Microbacteriaceae; genus Curtobacterium; species Curtobacterium sp. 179-B 9B NHS. The sequence continues at coordinate 232,040 of NZ_JBIQDQ010000002.1, read as the reverse complement.
TGAGCGCCTGCGCCTCGAGCACGGCCTGGGCGTCGCCGCCGGCGAGCTGTCCGCGCTTGTTGAGGTCCTCGGCCACGGCCGCGAGCGCCTCGGCGACGGCGTGCTTCGCGTCGTCCGCCGTGCCGGCCAGCGCGTCCTTCGAGGGTTCGCCGAGCGGGTCCGCCATGCGGAGCACGGGGCCGTGGGCGACGCCACGGCCGACGCCGGTGCCGAGCAGTTCGGACATTCGAGACTCCTTCATCTCCACGCGCTCACGGTGGGGGTGGTTCGTTCGGTGCGCAGCGACACGAACGGACCACGCCCGTGCGGCTTGGCAGCACACTACCCCGATCCGCGTTGACAAACAAACACATCCGGGGATAAAAATGCAGAAACAGATGCCCGTTTGCGTCTGGCGGACGAAGCGATCCGGACGGATCCGGCGCCGGTCTGCCCGAGCATGCCCGTTCTGTTCCGAGCAGGCCGATCGACCGAGACGACGAGGTCCATGTACGCACCAGAGCGCCACCAGCGCATCGTCGAGCGCGCCAGGTCGCAGGGACGGGTCGACGTGAAGGACCTCGCCGAGCTGCTCGAGGTCACGCCCGAGACCATCCGTCGTGACCTCACCAGCCTGGAGCGCCGTGGGCTCGTCCGTCGTGCACACGGTGGCGCGATCCCCGTCGAGCGGATCACCCTGCACCCGGGCGTCGGCGACCGCGGCGGCATCAACCAGGCCGAGAAGATGGTCATCGCCGAGGCGGCCCTCGCCGAGCTGCCGGAGAACGGCTCGGTGATGATCGACGCCGGGACCTCGACGATCTGCCTGGCCGAGATGCTCCCCACCGACCGCGGGCTCACCGTCGTGACCCACTCGCTGCCGGTCGCCATGGCCGTCGCGAACCGGTCCGGCATCGACCTGCACCTGCTCGGTGGCAACATCCGCAGCGACTCGCTCGCCGGCGTCGGCACGTGGACGCACCAGCTCATCGGCATGGTCAGCGTCGACGTCGCCTTCATCAGCATCAACGGCATCACGCCCGAGCGCGGGCTGACGACCCACAACATGGCCGAGGCCGCCGTGAAGAGCGCGATGATCAAGTCCGCCCGCAGGAGCATCCTGCTCGCGGACCACACCAAGTTCGGCCGCGAGGAGTTCGGTCGCGTCGCGCCGCTCGCCGCGATCGACACGATCATCACCGACCCCGGCGTGAACGCCGACCTCGTGCGCGAGGTCGAGGCCGCCGGCACCGAGGTCCTCTGGCCCGGTCGCGACTGACCGGCGCCGGTCCCCGGGACCGCCCACCACGCGCTCGCTAGCATGAGCGCACCACCCGTCGACAGGAGTCCATCGATGTCCGAAGCCACCCGCACCGTCACCGTCGCCAGCGCGTCCGGCCTGCACGCCCGCCCCGCGTCCCTCTTCGTCCAGACCGTCACCGCGTCCGGTCACCAGGTGACGATCGCCAAGGGCGACAAGTCCGGCAACGCGGGCAGCATCCTCGCGCTCCTCGGCCTGGGCATCGAGAACGGCGACGAGGTCACCCTCACGGTGACCGGCGACGACGCCGAGACGACGGCCGACAGCCTGGTCGAGTTCCTGCAGACGGACCACGACGCGGCCTGAGCAGGTCGGTCGCGCGACGCGACCACGTGACGGACGGGAGGCACGGTGCCAGCTGGCACCGTGCCTCCCGTCCGTCTGTCGCGACCCACGGCGACGGGCTGCGACGGAGCCGTCGGCCCGCGTCGGTAGGGTGGTCGGCATGACACGCCTGCGCCTCGCATCCGTCAACGTGAACGGCGTCCGCGCCGCGTTCCGGAAGGGCATGGGCGACTGGCTCGCCACCCGCGACGTCGACGTGCTCGCCCTGCAGGAGGTCCGCGCCTCGACCGACGACCTGGCGGGGCTGCTCGGCGACGAGTGGGACATCGTGCACGACCCCGCGACGGCGAAGGGCCGCGCGGGGGTGGCGATCGCCTCGCGGCACCGCGCGCACGTCCACCGTGTGGAGCTCGGCCCGTCCGACTTCGACTCCGCCGGGCGCTGGATCGAGGCCGACTACGAGCTCGACGGCACCACGGTCACGGTGGTGTCCTGCTACGTCCACTCGGGCGAGGTCGACACCCCCAAGCAGGACGAGAAGTGGAAGTTCCTCGACGGGATGACCGAGCGGCTCCCCGCGCTGCGCGAGCACAACCCGCTCGCGGTCGTCGTCGGCGACCTCAACGTCGGGCACGACCAGCGCGACATCAAGAACTGGAAGGGCAACGTCAAGCGCGCCGGTTTCCTGCCGCGGGAGCGCGCCTACTTCTCGCGGTTCTTCGGCGCCGAGGGCGAGCAGGTCGAGGGCGCCGACGGGTCCACCGCGCCGGGTCTCGGCTGGGTCGACGTCGGCCGTGAGCAGGCCGGCGACGTCGACGGTCCCTACACGTGGTGGTCGTGGCGCGGGCAGGCGTTCGACAACGACTCCGGATGGCGCATCGACTACCAGGTGGCCACCCCCGACCTCGCCGCGAAGGTCACGAGCTGCACGGTCGACCGCGCTGCGGCGTACGACCAGCGATGGTCCGACCACGCCCCCGTGGTCGTCGACTACGAGCTCTGACCCCCTCCCCTCCACGCAGTACAGGAACACCCTCATGACCAAGACGCGCATCTTCTCGGGCATCCAGCCGTCGGCCGGATCCCTCCACCTCGGCAACTACGTCGGGGCGCTCATGCAGTGGCGCGACCTGCAGGACGACCACGACGCCATCTACTGCGTGGTCGACATGCACGCGATCACGTCCCCGCAGGACCCCGCGGAGCTCCGCGCGAGCACCCGGGCGACCGCGGCGCAGTACATCGCCTCCGGCATCGACCCGACGAAGTCGACCCTGTTCGTGCAGTCGCACGTGCCGGCGCACGCCGAACTCGCCTGGGTGCTGAACACCCTGACGGGGTTCGGCGAGGCGAGCCGCATGACCCAGTTCAAGGACAAGTCGGCACGGCAGGGCGCCGAGGCGGCCTCGGTCGGGCTCTTCACGTACCCGGTCCTCATGGCGGCGGACATCCTGCTCTACGACACCGCCGTGGTGCCGGTCGGCGACGACCAGCGACAGCACGTCGAGCTGACGCGGGACCTGGCGACCCGGTTCAACTCCCGCTTCGGCGACACCTTCGTCGTCCCGAAGGCGCAGATCGGCACCGAGACCGCACGCATCTACGACCTGCAGGACCCGACGAGCAAGATGAGCAAGTCCGCCGCGTCGGACAACGGCCTCATCCGCCTGCTCGACGACCCGAAGCGCACCGCGAAGAAGATCCGCTCCGCCGTCACCGACACCGAGCGCGAGATCCGGGCGGACCGCCAGGAGAAGCCCGGCGTGACCAACCTGCTCGCGATCCTGTCGGCGTTCACGCGGACCCCGGTCGCGTCGCTCGAGGAACAGTTCGTCGGCAAGGGCTACGGCGACCTCAAGGGTGCCGTGGCCGACGCCGTCGTCGCCGAGCTCGAGCCCGTGCGCGCCCGGACGCTCGAACTGCTCGACGACCCTGCGGAGCTCGACCGGCTGCTCGCCGTCGGCGCCGAGCGTGCCGAGTCCATCGCGCAGGCCACGCTCGCCCGCGTGTACGACCGCATCGGCTTCGTGCCCCGCTCGCGCGGCTGACGATGCTCCCCGTGACGCTGTCGTCGGACCGGGTGCACCTCACGGTGCCGACCCGGTCCGACACCGCGGCCATCACGCGGGGCTGCCAGGACCCGTCGGTCGTGCGGTGGACGACCGTCCCGACGCCGTACACGGACCGCGACGCGCAGACCTTCGTCGACGCGCTGGTCGGCCCGGGGTGGGCGTCCGACCGCGAGTACACGTGGGGCATCCGGCGCCCGGGGTCGACGTGGCTCGAGGGTGTGGTGTCGTTCCGCACCGAGCACCGCGACCTCGGCTTCTGGCTCGCACCGACGGCCCGTGGCGAGGGGCTGATGCACGCGGCGGTGGAGCTCGTCGTCGCGTGGGCGTTCTCCCAGGGGGCGCCCGACGTGTACTGGGAGTGCTACGAGGGCAACGTCGGCTCCGCCTCGGTGGCCCGCGCCGGCGGCTTCTCGTTCACCGGCACCGGGACCGCCCGGATCCCGGACCGGGACGGCGGGCCGACGACCGCGTGGACCGGCCTCCGTCGCGCGGACGGCGTCCCTGCGTCCGACCTGCCCTGGCCCGCGGCGTCGTTCGCTGACAGGGGACAGCAAGGTGACGCGTCATCGACGCCTCGTCGGTAGTGTCGGAGCGTGATGTCGCCGTCCGACCCGCGCGCCCGCCCCGAGGAACTCCGGGCGATGCGCCGCGCCCTCGAGCTCGCCGCGCTCGGACCGGTCGTCGGTGACCACGCCCGCGTCGGTGCCGTGCTCCTCTCCCCCGCCGGGGACGTCCTCGCCGAGGGCTGGCACAAGGGCGCGGGGACCCCGCACGCCGAGGTCGACGCGATGGCGAAGGTGCCCGCCGAACAGCTGCGGGGCGCCACCGCCGTCGTGACGCTCGAGCCGTGCAACCACGTCGGTCGCACCGGCCCCTGCGCGCTCGCCCTGATCGAGGCCGGCGTCGGCCGCGTCGTCTACGCCGTCGACGACCCGGGTGAGCAGGCGAGCGGCGGGGCCGAGCGACTGCGGACGTCCGGCGTCGAGGTCGTCAGCGGCGTCCTCGCCGACGAGGCCGAGGCGTTCCTCGAGCGCTGGCTGCTGTCCGTCCGCACCGGGCGCCCGTGGGTGACCGTGAAGTGGGCGTCGAGCCTCGACGGTCGCGCGGCCGCCGCCGACGGCACGAGCAAGTGGATCACCGGCGCGGCAGCCCGACAGCACGTGCACGAGCAGCGTGCCGCCCACGACGCGATCCTGGTCGGCACCGGCACCGTGCTCGCCGACGACCCGAGCCTCACCGCACGCGGCGACGCCGGCGAACTGCTCGCCGACCAGCCGCTCCCCGTCGTCGTCGGCGACCGAGCGGTGCCCGACGACGCGGCCGTCCGACGCCACCCACGCGGCCTGCTCGCCCTGCCGGGGCACGACCTCGCCGCCGCGCTGCGCACCCTGCGCGACCACGGCGTGCACAGCGTCCTCGTCGAGGGCGGTCCCACCGTGGCCTCGGCGCTCGTCGCCGCGGGCCTCGTCGACGAGCTGCTCGTGTACCTCGCGCCCGTGCTGCTCGGTGGCCCGCGCGTCGCGATCGGTGACGTCGGCGTGGGAAGCATCGGCGACCGCCACCCGTTGGACATCACATCGACCACCAGCCTGGGACCCGACCTCCTGGTCCGCGCTCGACCCCACCGCGCCCGGACCGCCCGTGCCGACGACGCGACGTCGACGGCCGCGACGACCAGGACCGCCGACCAGGCACAGAACGACCGGAGCACCCCATGACCGACGCCCTCACCTCCCCCACCCCGGGCAGCCCGGTGCAGTTCGAGGTCGCGACCACCGTCCCGACCACCCACGGCACGTTCGAGATGCGGGCCTACCGCGACCTCGTCACGAGCGCCGAGCACGTCGCGATCATTGCCGCGCTGCCCGACGGATCGGCCCCCGGGGACGACGCCCTGGTCCGCGTGCACTCGGAGTGCCTGACCGGCGAGGCGTTCGGGTCGCTGAAGTGCGAGTGCGGGCCGCAGCTCGACGCCGCGCTCGACACCATCGCCACCGAGGGCGGGGTCGTGATCTACCTGCGCGGGCAGGAGGGACGCGGTATCGGGCTGATCAACAAGCTCAAGGCCTACCGCCTGCAGGAGGACGGTCTCGACACGCTCGACGCGAACCTCGCGCTCGGACTGCCGGCCGACTCCCGCGAGTACGGCGGCGCGGCGGGCATCCTCACCGACCTCGGCATCGCCCGCGTCCGACTGCTCTCGAACAACCCCGAGAAGCGTCGGCAGCTCGAGGAGCACGGCATCGCGGTGTCGTCGCTGGTCCCGCTCGTGGTCGGCGTCGTCGCGCAGAACGCCGGGTACCTCGACACCAAGCGCGACCGCATGGGCCACCAGCTGCCCGCGCACCTGGAGACCGGCGCGACCAGCTGACGGCGGTGGCCGGCTGACGGTCGTGGCCGGCTGACGGCGGTGGCGGCGGCTGACGGACGCTCCGCGACGCGCGGACGCTGCCACGGGCCTCCCGGCCGATTTCCAGCTGCGCGACGGGTGTCGTAAGGTGAGGGTTCCGTCACGAGCGGTCCACCACCCACCGAACGCACCCGGTCCGAGCCCGCGCCACCCCGCGCGACCGACCGGTGTCCGCAGCCTCGGTACACCGCCGCGCTCCTCGTGAGTGCTCCCCTCGGAGTCCCCGTACATGACCGCCGCCCCGGCACCCGCCGCCACGACCGACACGAAGGCCACCGGCAACCCGCGCTCCCGCGTGATCATCGCCAGCCTCGTCGGAACCTCCATCGAGTTCTACGACTTCTACGTCTACGCGACCGCCGCCGTCCTCGTCTTCCCCACGCTGTTCTTCCCCAACGAGGACCCGACGGCCTCGCAGCTGTCGTCCTTCGTCACGTTCGCCCTGGCGTTCTTCGCCCGCCCGGTGGGGTCGATCGTCTTCGGCCACTTCGGCGACCGTGTCGGTCGCAAGGCCACCCTCGTCGCGTCGCTGCTCGTGATGGGGACCGCCACGTTCCTGATCGGCTGCCTGCCGACCTTCGCGTCGATCGGCATCTGGGCACCGGTCCTGCTCGCCGTGATGCGCTTCGCCCAGGGCGTCGGGCTCGGCGGCGAGTGGTCCGGCGCGGCGCTGCTCGCGACCGAGAACGCGCCGAAGGGCAAGCGCGGTGTGTTCGGGTCGATGCCGCAGCTCGGCGCCCCGATCGGCTTCCTGCTCGCGAACGGCCTGTTCATCGCGATCAACGCCGCGATGCCCGCCGGTGCGGACGGCACCCCGAACGCCGACTTCCAGGCGTGGGGCTGGCGCATCCCGTTCCTGCTCTCGGCCGTCCTCGTGATCGTCGGCCTCTACGTCCGGTTCAAGCTCGTCGAGTCCACGGTGTTCCGCGGCGTGCAGGAGTCCGGCTCGGTCGCCAAGGTGCCGCTCGGACGGGTGTTCCGCACCTCGTGGAAGGCCCTGATCGTCGGCACCTTCGGCATGGTCGCGACCTACGTGCTCTTCTACTTCATGACGACGTTCACGCTGTCCTACGGCACCACCGCCGCCGAGGCCGGCCCGCTGGTGCCGAAGGTCGGCCTCGGGTACAGCCGGGGCGAGTTCCTCACGCTGCTCATGATCGGCGTCGTGTTCTTCGGCGTCTTCACCCCGATCGCCGGGTGGCTCGCCGACAGGTACGGCCGCCGACGCACGCTGATCCCCACCACGATCGGCATCGCCCTGTTCGGCCTGACGTTCCAGTTCTGGTTCGCCGCGTCGACCGGGCCGATCACCGTCGTCACGTTCCTGGTCGTGGGGCTCTCGCTCATGGGCCTGACGTTCGGTCCGATGGGGGCCCTGCTGCCGGAGCTCTTCCCGACGAACGTCCGCTACACCGGGTCGGCGATCGCCTACAACGTGGCGTCGATCCTCGGGGCGTCGCTCGCTCCGACGATCGCCCTGGCGCTGTGGCAGCCGGACGGCACGATCGTCTGGGTCGGGCTCTACCTGACGCTCGCCGCCGTGGTGACCGTGGTCGCGCTGTTCTTCGTCCGTGAGACGAAGGGTGCGGGGCTCGACGAGGCCGACGCAGCCGGCTCGCCGGACGCTGCTCCGGCAGACGTGCGGGCATGACCGGCGCGTCCTGACGCGACCACCCGACGGACGGGAGGCGCGGTGCCGGTCCGGCACCGCGCCTCCCGTCCGTCGCGTCCAGGGTCGCGCGCGCGATGTCGCCTGCGCGTGCTGCCGCTGTGGGACGACACCCCCGACGTCGTCCGACAGCGGGGATGTCGTTCAACGGCGAGACGACCAACACGACGCCGCGCACCACGCTCCCACGGGACGGTGCGAAGATGGACGACGGCCGCCAGCACACCCCGCACGGGCGGCAGGAACCAGGAACGATGAGCCTCTTCTCCGCACGCCGCAAGCCGTCCGAGGGCCCACGGGCGAGCTTCGGCCGCCTGCTGACCTACCTGTTCGAGAACAAGCCCGCGATGGCCCTGATCATCGTGCTGAGCGTACTCGGAGCCGGCGCCTCGCTCGCGCAGCCGTTGCTCGTCAACCAGGTCGTCACCGCCGTGCAGCACGGCGAGACGCTCTCGATCCTGGTCTGGGCGCTCGTCGCCCTCGTGCTCGTCTCGGGCGTGCTGAACGGCGTGCAGCACTTCCTGCTCCAGCGCGCCGGCGAGGGCGTGGTGCTCTCCACCCGCCGCAAGCTCATCGCGCGGATCCTCAACCTGCCGATCTCGGAGTTCGACACCCGCCGCACCGGCGACCTCGTGTCCCGCGTCGGCAGCGACACGACGCTCCTGCGCGCCGTGCTCACGCAGGGACTCATCGAGTCGATCGGTGGCGCCCTGACGTTCGTCGGCGCGATCATCGCGATGGCGGTCATCGACCCCGTGCTCCTCGGCATCACCGTCGTCATCGTCCTCGTCGCGATCGTCGTCGTCGGCGGGCTCAGCCGACGCATCCGCCTCGCGTCGAAGCGTGCCCAGGAGAAGGTCGGCGACCTGACCGCGGCGGTCGAGCGGGGCATCGGTGCCGTCCGCACGATCCGTGCCGCCGGGGCCACCGGCCGCGAGGTCGCCGAGGTCGACGGCCACGCCACCGAGGCCTACCGCCGCGGCCTGGACATCGCGAAGATGTCGGCGTTCGTGGTGCCGGTCGCGAGCATCGTGATGCAGGTCGCGTTCATCGCCGTCCTCGGGGTCGGGGGTGCACAGGTCGCCGCGGGGCAGATCACCATCGCCACGCTGATCACCTTCATCCTGCTGCTCTTCATGATGGTCATGCCGCTCGGGCAGGCCCTCGGCGCAGCCGTCGCGGTCGCGCAGGCACTCGGCGCCCTCGGCCGCATCGAGGAGATCCTGCACCTGCCGACGGAGGACCAGGACGACGGTGCCGTCCGGGTCGCCGCGGCGACGGAGACCGACGACGCGATCGCGTTCGAGCACGTGACGTTCCGGTACGCGCGGGCTGCGGATGCGTCGGGCGCGGACGGCGCGTCGGGCGCGGGCGGCGCGTCGGGCGCGAGGGGCGCGACGGACCGGTCGGGAGGCTCGGGTGCGGCCGACGCCGCGCCCTCCGCCGAGGACGTGGTGCTGGACGACGTGTCGTTCCGCGTGCCCCGCGGCGCGCGGGTGGCGCTGGTCGGCCCCTCCGGGGCCGGCAAGTCCACGACGCTCGCGCTCATCGAGCGCTTCTACGACCCGACCTCGGGCGTGATCCGGCTCGGCGGCGTCGACGTCCGCGGGCTCGACCGCGCCGAGCTCCGCGCGCAGATCGGGTACGTCGAGCAGGACGCCCCCGTGCTCGCCGGCACCATCCGGGCGAACCTGCTGCTCGGCTCCCCCGACGCGTCCGAGGCCGAGTGCGTCCGGGTGCTCGAGGCCGTCAACCTCGGCGACGTGCTGCACCGCGACCCCCGCGGGCTCGACGCCCAGGTCGGTGAGGACGGCGTCATGCTGTCCGGCGGTGAGCGGCAACGGCTCGCGATCGCCCGGGCGCTGCTCGCCGCGCCCCCGATCCTGCTGCTCGACGAGTCGACGTCCTCGCTCGACGGGGTGAACGAGCAGAAGATGCGGCTCGCGATCGACGCCGTCGCGGCCGACCGGACGCTGCTCGTCATCGCGCACCGGCTGTCGACCGTCGTCGACTCCGACGTCATCGTCGTGCTCGAGCACGGCCGTGTCGTCGGTACAGGCACGCACTCGGAGCTCGTGCGGTCCACCCCGCTCTACCGCGACCTCGCGAAGCACCAGCTGCTCGTCTGACGTCGATCCCGCGGAACGCAACGTCGGCGGTTCCTCGCAGGGCTGTACCGCTGCGGGGAACCGCCGACGTTGCGTCGTGCGGAGGGGGGGGTCAGGCGGCGAAGGGGTCCGGCGTGAGGACGTAGACCGACTCCAGGTACTCCTCGAGGCCCTCGTGCGAACCCTCGCGGCCGAGCCCCGAGGACTTGACCCCGCCGAACGGGAACGCCGCGTTCGACACGACGCCCGTGTTCAGCCCGAGCATGCCCGTCTCGAGACGCTCGGCGAGCCGCTGACCGCGCCGGAGGTCGGTCGTGAACGCGTACGCGACGAGCCCGTACTCGGTGTCGTTCGCGAGGCGGATGCCCTCCTCCTCGGTGGCGAAGCGCGTGATCGACACGACCGGCCCGAAGATCTCTGTGGTGAGGATGTCCGACCCCGGCGGGACCTCGTCGAGCACCGTCGGTGCGTAGAACGTGCCCGGACGGTCGACCCGCTCCCCGCCGGTCACGAGTCGGGCACCCCGCTGCACGGCGTCGTCGACGAGCCCGGCGGCCTTGTCCACGGCACGGTCGTCGATGAGCGGACCGATGGTGGTCCCGTCCTCGGTGCCCCGGCCGATCCGCAGTCCGTCGACCTTCGCGGTGAGCGCCGCGGTGAAGGCCTCGGCGATGCCCTCCTGCACGAAGAAGCGGTTCGCCGCCGTGCAGGCCTCGCCGACGTTGCGGAACTTCGCCTGCATCGCCGCCGTGACCGCCTCGTCGAGGTCGGCGTCGTCGAAGACGAGGAGCGGAGCGTTGCCGCCGAGCTCCATGCTCGTCTTGAGGACGTTGTCGGCGGCCTGCTTGAGGAGTGCCGACCCGACCGGCGTCGAACCGGTGAAGGTGAGCTTGCGCAGTCGGCGGTCGGCGATGATCGGCTCCGACAGCGCCTTCGCATCGCGCGAGGGCACCACGTTGAGCACCCCGTCGGGCAGCCCGGCGCGGCGGAACAACTCGACCAGGAAGAGCGTCGTGAGCGGCGTGAGGTCCGCCGGCTTCAGCACGACCGTGCAGCCGGCCGCGAGCGCCGGGCCGATCTTCCGCGTCGCCATCGCGAGGGGGAAGTTCCACGGCGTGATCGCGTAGACGGGACCGACGGGGCGTCGGAGCACGATGCCGCGTCCGGTGCCCTCCGGGTTGGTGCGGTAGTCACCCGAGATGCGGACGGCCTCCTCCGAGAACCACCGGAGGAACTCGCTGCCGTAGGCGACCTCGCCCCGGGACTCGGCGAGGGGCTTGCCCATCTCGAGCGTCATCAGGGCGGCGAGGTCGTCCTCGTGCTCGTGGGCCAGGTCGAACGCCCGGCGGAGGATGTCCGACCGTCGCCGCGGCGCGGTCGAGGCCCAGGCCTCCTGCGCGGCCACGGCGGCGTCGAGGGCGGCGATGCCGTCCTCGGGCGTCGCGTCGGCGACCTCGGCGAGGACCTCGCCCGTGCTGGGGTCGCGGACGGGGAAGGTCGCGCCGCCGCTCGCGGCGCGCCAGGAGCCGCCGATGAGGAGTCCGGTGGGGACGTCGGCGACGGTGACGTGGTCGTCCGAGACGGTGGTGGTCGGGCCGGCCGGGGTGGGTCCGCTGGTCGTGGTGGTGGGTGCGGTCACAGTACTGCTCCTCCGGGGTTCGCGAGCCCCTCGTCCATGTCGCTGTGGTCGACGTGCCCGCCGACCGCGCTGATCTCGTCCAGGGCCCGTGCGCTGCGGTCCGGGTCCACCCCGGCCACGAGGTCGTCGTAGACGGCGACGTCGTACCCGGCGGCCCGCGCGTCGAGCGCCGTGGCGCGCACGCAGTGGTCGGTGGCGATGCCGACGATGTCCACCGTCGTCACCCGACGGTCGGCGAGGAGGTCCGGCAGCGCGGTGCCGTCGTCCGTGCTCGCCTGGAACGCCGAGTAGTCCGGCCGGCCCCGCCCCTTGAACACGTCGACGTCGATGACGCTCGTGTCGAGGTCCGGGTGGTACGCCGCACCGGGCGTGCCACCGACGCAGTGCACCGGCCACGTGTCCACGAAGTCCGGCCCCTCGGGTCCGGCGAAGTGTCCGCCGTTGTCGTCGTCGCCGTGGTGCCAGTCGCGGGAGCCGACGATGAGGTCGTACTCGTCCGCGTGCCGACGGAGGAACGCGCTGATGCGCTCCGCGACGGCCGCGCCCCCGGTCACACCGAGCGCGCCGCCCTCCGTGAAGTCGTTCTGGACGTCGACGACGAGCAGTGCCCTGGCCATGTACCCATCCTGCACCCGGCACCCTGCGGCTGCGTGGACGTCAGGACGAGGTCAGGCTCCCACCGCACCGGTACGTCGCCGCGGTGACGGCGTCGAGCGCCGGCAGTGCCGCGGCACGCGGAGACCCGATCGCGTAGAACGCGAAGGTGAGGCGTCGGCCGTCCGCCGCGTCGATGTACCCGCCGAGCGTGTTCGCGCTGTCGATCCACCCGGTCTTCGCGTGCACCTTGCCGCGCGCCACCGCGTTCTCCCCCGTGAACCGGCTCGACAGGGTGCCGGACACGCCGGCGACGGGGAGCGCCCCGGACAGCACGCCGAGGCCCTTATCCCCCGCGGCGACCGCGACCATGAGGTGGGCGACGAAGGACGGCGACACCGCGTTCGCCGCGCTCTCCCCCGAGCCGTCCTTGATCGTGATGCCCGCGGGATCGACGCCGTAGCCGGCGAGTGCCTCCTGGTAGACGCCGGTCAGCGACGCCGCCGACCCGCCTGCACCGGACTCCTTCGACGAGACGCGCGCCAGCATCTCGGCCAGGGTGTTGTCGGAGTTCGGGATCATCTGCCCGATCAACGTCGACACCGGCTGCGAGGAGACCGAGGCGATCTGGTCCGTGCTCGTGGTCGCGCGCTGCACCACCTGCGCGTTCCCGGCTCCTGCGACGCCCGCGTTCGCCAGTGCCGTGCGGAAGGCTGCTCCGGCGCGACCGACCGGGTCGGTGGAGCGGGGCGAGGTCGCAGCGGCCGGGTTCGCCCGGTCGCCGTCGACCATGAGCGCGGTGACCCGGGGCTGGTACCCGATGGTGCGCTCGCTCTCCGGCCAGGTCGGGTCCCACGCGTCGGCGTCGTCCCAGTAGCTGTCGTCGGCGACGATCGTCGTCACCGGGGCGTCACCGAGGGCCGCCTTCACCTGCTGTGCGAGCTGCGCGAGGGTCGGCGCGCCCGGGTACACCGTGCCGTTGCCGGCCGAGAGCGTCGCATCGCCGTGACCGACGAGCGCGACGGTGCCGTCGGCCTCCTTCGTCACCGTGGTCGGGATGCGGTGGTCGCCGCCGAGGACCGCGAGGGCCGTGGCGCTCGTCAGCGTCTTCATCACGCTGCCGGTCTGTGCCGCCTCCTCCCCGTTCCGCGAGAACAGCGTCTCCCCGGACTCCGCGTCCATGACGAAGCCCTCGAAGGACCCGAGGCCGGCTGCCGAGGCCGCGGCGTCGATCGTGCAGGTCCGCAGGGCCGACGGGCCGGCGGCGTCGTCCGGCACCGAGCGGGACTCGTCCGTGGGCGTCGCACTCGGCGTCGCGGAGCTCCGGGGCGTGTCCGACGGCGCGGTCGTCGCGGCGGCCGACCGGGGCGCCGCGGACGGGCGGGACGACATCGTCGCGGCAGCCACGGCGACCGAGGCGCCCGAGCCCAGCAGGAGGACACCGACGAGACCACCGGCGATCCACGGGACCGGTCGGCGAGCCGCGGAGCGGCGCAGGGACCCGACGGCGCCGCGGAGGCGTGCCGGGACGGACTTCGACGTGGGCTGCTGGTCGGACATCGCGACCGATCCTACGGAACCGCGGGAGGAGCCTCCAGACCGGATCGGTCACCGGCGCACCCGCCGGCGGACGTCAGTCGGCCGACGGCGCGTCCGATCCGTCGTCGTCGGCCGCGTAGCGGACGCCCACCTGCCGGCGGGCCTCGTCCATGACGGCCGTGATCGCGATCGTCTCCTCGGGGTCCATCGGGCCGCCCTCGTGCGTCCCGGAGGTGACCATCGCCTCGAACGCACGCGCCTCGTGGGCGTAGCCGGCGAGCTCCTCGCGCGAGTCGAACTCCTCGAGGACCGTGCCGTCGCGGTCACGGAGCCGCCACGTGGTGGGCGTGTACCAGGTGTCGTCGAGGTCGATGCGCCCGTCCTCGCCGATGATCGACGCGGTGTTCGGGCTCCGCAGGTCCAGGCTGAAGTGGATCATCGACTGGGCACCGCCCTCGTGGGTGAGCACCAGGCCCATCTGGGTGTCGACGCCCTGGTCGCTCAGCGTGCCCGCGGCCGTGACCGCGGTCGGCACACCGAGCACGTCCACCGCGAACGAGATCGGGTACACGCCGAGGTCGAGGATCGCGCCGCCGCCGAGCGCCGGGTCGTTCAGCCGGTGGCGGGGATCGCTGGGCAGGGCCTGGTGGTGGGTGGCCTCGACCAGGCGCGGGCGTCCGATGCGCCCCTCGGCCACGAGCTCGCGGATCATCCGCATCTGCGGCAGGAAGCGGGTCCACATCGCCTCGGTCACGGCGACGTCGGCGCGGCGGGCGGCGTCGACCACCCGACGCGCCTCGGCCGCGGTGATGGTGAACGCCTTCTCGACCAGGACGTGCTTGCCGGCGTCGATCGCGAGCAGGGCGTCCTCGGCGTGACGCGAGTGCGGTGTGGCGACGTAGACGGCGTCGACGTCCGGGTCGGCGACCAGGTCCGCGTAGGAGCCGTGCGCGCGGGCGATGCCGTGCTCGGCGGCGAAGGCCTCGGCGGACTCGCGGGTGCGGCTCCCCACCGCGACGAAGTCGATCCCTGCGGCGGTGCAGTCCGCCACGAACGAGTGGGCGATGCCGCCCGTGCCGATGACTCCCCAGCGAACCGTCATGCCACCTGTCTACCAGCCGGTCGCCGGGCGTCGACGCGGCGCGCACCTGAACGGACCCACATGGACCACTCGGCTGATCGACAACTAGCGTGCTGCTGTCCCCCGATCGGGGGCGGTCCCCGACTCGAAGGTCACCAGGTCTCCATGCGCCGATCCCTCCGCACCGCCGTCGCCACGAGCGCGGCACTCCTCGTCGTGTCCACCGTCCTCACCGCGGCGCCGGCCGACGCGCACGGCTGGACGCCGCCCGCTCACGGCCCCGACTCCTCGCTCGCCCCGAGGACGCACTTCACGATGGCCGCGGACGGCTCCTCCGGCGCCACCGAGGGCGGCGAGGGCATCCCGAACATCGACTCCGTCAAGAAGACCATCGCCACCTACTACGGCGACCCCGGCACCGGACTCGCGAACCGAACCGACTCCCCCTACGTCCGCGAGGTGCGGTCGATCGTCGACCGCGAGACGCGCCAGCTCCGCCGCATCCACGACCGCGCCGTCCGGCACGGGCAGCGCCCGGCGATCGTCCTCGACGCCGACGACACCACGCTGTGGACCTACGACATGGAGGTCGCGGACATGCACTTCGTCTTCGACCCCGCGCGCCAGGACGAGTGGGTGCAGGACCAACGCTTCCCCGCGACCCCGTCCATGGTCGGCTTCGTGAACCGCGCGCAGGCGATGGGCTTCACCGTGTTCGGCCTGACCGGCCGCAACGACGACCAGAAGACGGCGACCGTGCAGAACCTGGCGAAGGTCGGCTACACGGCCTTCTCCGAGGACCACTTCTTCACCAAGTGGACCGGGACCGGCGCGTCCCAGCAGCCGTCCTGGATCACCTGCGCAGCCGCGAAGTGCACCACCGTCGAGTACAAGGCACTCACCCGGAAGCACATCGAGCAGGACCTCGGCTACGACATCGCACTGAACGTCGGCGACCAGTGGAGCGACCTGCAGGGCGGGTACGCCGACCGCACGCTGAAGCTGCCGAACCCCACGTACTCCCTGCCCTCGGCGGATCTGCCCGGCGTGCGCGAACCGCGCCTCGCCCCGAGGACCCACTTCACGATGGCCGCCGACGGCTCCTCCGGCGCCACGCAGGGCGGCGAGGGCATCCCGAACATCGACTCCGTCAAGAAGACCATCGCCACCTACTACGGCGACCCCGGCACCGGACTCGCGAACCGCACCGACTCCCCCTACGTCCGCGAGACGGCCCGGCTCGTGGCACGGCAGGCCCCCGCGATCGCCCGGCAGTGCTCCGTCGCCCGGCAGCAGCACCGCAACCCGGCGATCGTCCTGGACGCCGACGACACGACGCTGTGGACCTACGACATGGAGGTCGCCGCGATGCACTTCGTGTTCGATCCAGCACTGCAGGACGAGTGGGTGCAGGACCAGCGCTTCCCCGCGACGCCGGGCATGCCGACGCTCGTCGCCGCAGCGCAGCAGGCGGGCTGCACCGTCATCGGCGTGACCGGTCGGAACGAGGCGCAGCAGGACGCCACCATCGCGAACCTGCACGCCGTCGGCTACCCGCAGTTCGCCGCGACCACCGACAGGAACCGGACCTACTACACGAAGTGGACCGGCGCCGGCAGCTCCCAGCAGCCGTCGTACGTCACCTGCGCCGCCGCGAAGTGCACGACGGTCGAGTACAAGGCGCAGACCCGGGCGCACATCGAGTCCCCCGCCGGCGGCGGGTACGACGTGGTCGCGAACCTCGGCGACCAGTACAGCGACCTGCTCGGCGGGTCGTCGGACCGGAGCATCAAGCTGCCGAACCCGACCTACTACCTGCCCTAGCCGGACCGCTCGGCAACGACGGAACCCCCGGTCGGACACTGTCCGACCGGGGGTTCCGGTGTCGAGCCGCCTGTCGGAATCGAACCGACGACCTATTCATTACGAGTGAATCGCTCTGCCGACTGAGCTAAGGCGGCGGACGCTCCGTTCCCGGAGCGGCACGAGCAATGACTATACAGGTTCAGACGAGCGAACGCGAAACGAGCGCGCCGAGCTCGTCGAACGACCGCTGGAGCTCCTCGGTCAGCTGCGTCTCGGTGGCCCCGTCGGACCACTCCCACCAGGCGTGTCGGAGCGCTGCCAGCGCCACCACCGAGGCGAGCCGGGCGCGTCGCCGCAGCGCGTCCGGGTCCGACGCCAGGTCCGGCTCCGTGTCCGCGAGCCGCCCCGCCACGGCCTCCTCGATCTCGGCCTGGAACTCCTTCATCGAGGCCATCCGCCGCGTGAACAGCTCCGGAGCGGCGCGGAGCACCTGCTGCCGTTCCGCGAGCAGCCCGCGTTCCTCCACCAGCTCGCCCGTCGCGTGCACGAGCAGGGTGCCGAGGTCGGACAGGAGCTCGCCGCTCGGTCCCCCGGCGCGGAAGGTGTCGAGCGCCGGTCCCGTCGGCAGCGTCGGGTCGTCCCCGAGGAGCGCCTGTTCCTTGCTCGGGAAGTAGTTGAAGAACGTCCGCGGGGACACGTCCGCTCGTCGGGCGATCTCGTCGACGGTGACGGCGGGCCAGCCGGAGTCGAGTGCGATCCGCAGGGCGGCCTGCTGGATCGCGAGACGGGTGGCGCGGCGCTTGCGCTCACGCAGTCCGGGTGCGGCTTCGGGCATGTCGCGATCTTCTCACGGTGGTCGGGGCGATCGGCTGCGGGGTCGCGCAGGGTCCGGTGGGTGGAGGCTGACCGGCCGGGAGGCACGGCGCACGCCCGCCCCGCGACCCTGGTCGCCAGGGGTCCGGTGTCACGGCGGTCCGGGCCACGCGGGTCAGGGTGGCGCGGGCCGCACGGGTCAGGGTGGCGCGGGCCAGCGGGTCGCGCAGGTCAGCGGGTCAGCGGCCGACGCGGGTCAGCGGGTCGCGCGCGCCACGGTCACGAGCAGCGCCTCGAGCGCGAGCAGTGCCGCGACGTTCGCCGCGATCCGCGAGCGGGCGAGCGACACCGCGTCGAGCACCTCGAGCGCCGCGGACGGCGGCACCACCTCGAGCGCCCGGTCCAGCTGGTCGCGCATCGACAGGTTCACCGGCTCTGCCGGCGCACCGAGGCCGAGCAGGAGCAGGTCGCGGTACAGCGACGAGACGTCGACGAGGATCCGGTCGAGTCCGTCGCGCAGGCTGCGGGTCGCCCGGCGCTTCTGGTCCTCCTCCAGCGCCCGCAGCTGCGACCGCAGTGCCGGTGGCACCGTGCCGCCCGGCTCCACGCCGAGCGATCGCAGGGCTGCGTCACGCTCCTCGCCGTCCCGCTGCTGCGTGATCGCCTTGGCGTCCTCGTCGGCGACCGCCAGGAGCTCGGCGGCGGCCATCACGGCGTCGCCGACCGAGCGCACCCCGAGCACGGTCTCGAGTGTCCGGCGTCGGCGTGCGCGGGCGTCCTCGCTCGTCGCCAGTCGCTGCGCCATCCCGATGTGGCTCTGCGCCTGCCGCGCGGCATCGGTCGCGAGGGCCCGGTCGACCCCGGTCCGGGCCACGATGAGCTCCGCGACGGACGCGACGTCGGGCACCCGGAGCCGCACCGAGCGCACGCGGGACCGGATCGTCGGCAGCAGGTCCGCCTCGCTCGGCGCGCACAGGATCCACACCGTCCGCTCCGGCGGCTCCTCGAGTGCCTTGAGCAGCAGGTTGGAGGTGCGCTCCGTCATGCGGTCGGCGTCCTCGATGATCACCACGCGGTACCGACCGACCGAGGGCGAGTAGTACGACGACGTCACCAGCTGACGGATCTCGTCGATCGTGATGATGACGCGTTGTGTGGTGAGCACCGACACGTCGGGGTGCGTGCGCGCGGTGATCTGCCGCAGGGCGTGGTCGTCGTCCGCTCCGGCACCGACGAGGGCGGCAGCGAAGGCGGTGGCGACGTTCGACCGGCCGGACCCGGGCGGCCCGGTGATCAACCACGAGTGGGTCATGCCACCGGTCCCGTCGGGAGCCTCGGCCGCACTGCGCAGGGCCGCGACGGCGTCGTCCTGTCCGGTCAGGCCGTCCCACACGCTCACGAGGACATCCTGTCAGCAGCCACCGTCACGCCGGACCGTCCTCGTCCGCGATCCCGACGACGGCACCGACCGCGGCGCGGACCGCGCGGTGGACCGTGTCGGCAGGCTGCCCGGCGTCCACGACGAGGAAGCGTTCCGGCTCCGCATCGGCAGCGTCCAGGAAGGCCCGTCGGACGGTCTCGTGGAACGACGCCGCCTCGGACTCCAGGCGGTCGAAGACGTCGCCCCGAGCTGCCGCGACCCGGCTCCGCCCGACCGTGACGTCGAGGTCGAGCAGCACCGTCAGGTCCGGGAGCAGGCCGTCGGCCGCCCAGTCGGACACCGAGCGGATGCGCTCGGCACCCAGACCCCGTGCAACGCCCTGGTACGCCACCGACGAGTCGATGTACCGGTCCTGCAGGACGACCTCCCCCCGGGCGAGCGCGGGGCGGACGACCGTCTCGACGTGGTGCGCCCGGTCCGCGGCGTAGAGGAGGGCCTCGGCGCGCGCCGAGACGTGCCCGCGCTCGTGCAGCACCATCTCGCGGATGCGCTGCCCGAGCTCCGTGCCGCCGGGTTCACGCGTGCGGACGACCGTCCGACCGTGCTCCTCGAGCCATCTGCTGAGGAGCTCGGCCTGGGTGGTCTTGCCCGCGCCGTCGCCGCCCTCGAGCGTGATGAAGCGCCCGGTCACTTCTTCTTGGCCGCGGTCTTCCGCGCCGGCGCCTTCTTCTTCACCGGCCCCTTGGCACGCTTGTCCGCGAGCAGCTGCACGGCACGGGCGTGGTCGACGGTCTCGACGTCCTCGCCGCGCGGGATCGTCGCGTTCGTCTCACCGTCGGTGACGTACGGACCGAAGCGGCCGTCCTTCACCTTGATGGGCTTCCCGGACACGGGGTCCGCCTCGAACTCCTTGAGCGCGGCCGTGGCAGCGCGTCGGCCGCCGTACTTGGGCTGCGCGAAGAGCTCCACCGCACCGGGCAGGTCGATCTCGAAGATCGCGTCCTCGCTCGGCAGCGTGCGGGTGTCCGTGCCCTTCTTGATGTACGGGCCGTAACGACCGTTCTGCGCCGTGATGTCGTCGCCGGACTCCGGGTCCTTGCCGACGACGCGGGGCAGGTCGAGGAGCTTGAGCGCGGTCTCGAGGTCCACGGTCTGCGGGTCCATCGACTTGAAGAGCGACGCGGTGCGTTCCTTCGGCGCCGCGGCCTTCTTCGTCGTCTTCTTCGCGGGGGCCTTCGCGCCCTTCGCGGTGGTGGTCGCCTGGTCCGCGGCTGCGGGTGCTGCATCGGCGGCCGGCTCGGTGACCTCGCCCGTCGACGGGTCGACGGTCGGTTCGGGCTCCGGGGTGCGCTCGGTGACGTACGGCCCGAAGCGACCGTCCTTCGCCAGGACCTCCTTGCCCGTCTCGGGGTTGATGCCCACCACGCGGTCGCCCACGACGGGTGCCTCGACGAGCTCGCGGGCCTTGTCGGTCGTCAGCTCGTCGGGCGCCAGGTCCTCGGGCACGTTGACGCGACGGGGCTTCTCGGGGTCGTCGCTCGGCACCTCGATGTAGGGGCCGTACCGCCCGATCCGCAGGGTCAGACCCGGCGCGAGCTCGACGGAGTTGATGTCGCGCGCGTCGATCTCGCCCAGGTTGTCGATGACGGTCCGGAGCCCGCGGTGGTCATCGCCGCCGAAGTAGAAGCCCTTGAGCCAGTCGGTGCGGTCGGCGTCGCCGCTCGCGATGCGGTCGAGGTCCTCTTCCATGCCGGCGGTGAAGTCGTACTGCACGAGGTCGCCGAAGTGGTCCTCGAGGAGCCGGACCACGCTGAACGCGATCCAGTTCGGGACGAGGGCACTCCCGCGCTGCGTGACGTACCCGCGGTCCATGATCGTCGAGATGATGGCGGCGTAGGTCGACGGACGACCGATGCCGAGTTCCTCGAGCGTCTTCACCAGGCTCGCCTCGGTGTAACGCGGCGGAGCCGACGTGTCGTGGCCCTTGGCCTCGACCTCGGTGACGCCGAGGTGGTCGCCCTCGGCCATCTGTGGGAGCTTGGCATCGCCGTTCTCGCCCCCGCCGTGGCGCTCCTCGTCGCGGCCTTCCTCGTAGGCGTTGAGGAAGCCGCGGAAGGTGATCACGGTGCCCGACGCGGTGAACTCGGCGTCCGTCCCGTTCGCCGTCGAGGCGACCCCTGCGACGCTGTCGGTCGACGTGATGCCGAGGACGACCGACGCGGTCGAACCCTTGGCGTCGGCCATCTGCGAGGCGACCGTCCGCTTCCAGATGAGGTCGTAGAGCTTCCAGTCGTTGCCCCGCAGCACGCCGTTCATCTCGGACGGGGTGCGGAACGTGTCGCCGGCGGGGCGGATGGCCTCGTGGGCCTCCTGCGCGTTCTTGCTCTTGCCGGCGTAGCTGCGTGGCTTGTCGGGGATCGTCTCCGGCCCGTACAGCGCCGAGGCCTGCTTGCGCGCGGCGGTGATCGCCTGCTGCGACAGCGACGAGGAGTCCGTACGCATGTAGGTGATGTGGCCGTTCTCGTACAGCGACTGCGCGACGCTCATCGTCTGCCGAGCGGAGAAGCGGAGCTTGCGAGCCGCCTCCTGCTGCAGGGTCGACGTCGTGAACGGTGCGGCGGGCCGACGGGTGTACGGCTTCGACTCGACGCTGCGGACGACGGCGTCGCCGGCCCGCTCGAGCACGGTGGTGAGCGCCGCGGCCGAGGCCTCGTCCAGGCGGACGGCCTCGCCCTTGAGCGCGCCGCGGTCGTCGAAGTCGCGACCCGAGGCGACACGGGTGCCCTGCAGTCGGGCGAGGCGCGCCGTGAAGGCGGTGTCGCCGACCTTCTCGAACCGAGCCGTCAGGTCCCAGTAGTTCGCCGACACGAACGCCAGGCGCTCGCGCTCCCGGTCGACGACGAGTCGCGTCGCCGCCGACTGCACACGACCGGCGGACAGCCCGGGGCCGACCTTGCGCCACAGCACCGGCGAGACCTCGTACCCGTAGAGACGGTCGAGGATGCGGCGGGTCTCCTGCGCGTCGACCAGGGCGGTGTCGAGCTCACGGGTGGCCTCCTTCGCACGCTGGATGGCCTCCTTGGTGATCTCGTGGAACACCATGCGCTTGACCGGCACCTTCGGCTTGAGCACCTGCAGGAGGTGCCACGCGATCGCCTCGCCCTCGCGGTCCTCATCTGTTGCGAGGAAGAGCTCGTCGGCGTCCTTCAGGGCGCGCTTCAACTCGGTGACGGTCTTCTTCTTCGCGTCGGAGACGACGTAGTAGGGCTCGAAGCCGTTGTCGACGTCGACCGAGAACTTCCCGAGGGAGCCCTTCTTGAGCTCAGCCGGCAGGTTCTTGGGCTCGACGAGGTCGCGGATGTGTCCGACGGACGCCTGGACCTCGTATCCGTCGCCGAGGTATTGCGCGATCGTCTTCGCCTTCGCAGGGCTCTCGACGATCACGAGCTTCTTCGTGCCTGGCACGTGACTCCTTGATCGATGGTGCGCGCCGGCCCAGGACCGCAACGGTGTCCGGGTCGACCGGGACAACGGTGACCGGGGGCCGACGTGCACACCATACACACACTGGTCGGGCAGCCCGCGTGGCGGCCCGGCGACGGCCACTGCGCTCACGGCGAACGGTCCGGAGCCCGCCACCGTCCGGACCCGGGCGGCGGCGCCCGCGGTGGCGCAGGCATCCAGTGCGGCACCGTTGGCGCGTGCCACGCGTCCGGCGACGGCGCAGGGGACGCCGGGGAGACGGTGCACGAGCACCGCAGCGGCGGCGAGCGCTGCGGCGTCGGCGGCGGTGCGCGTCCGTTCGAGCAGCACGCGCGTCCGAGCACCGGCGAGCGCCGCGGAGCCGACGAGCAGGGCGAGCGCCAGCACGGCGACGAGGGCGACGGTCACCGAACCGCGGTCCTGCGCCCTGCGGACCGCGACGGTCCCGGTCGGCCGCACGCGCCGGTCAGGTCCCGACGGCCGCGTCATCCGCCCCCTCCCGCCGCGCAGCCGGTCGCGCGGAGCGGCAGGACCGCGAAGGGACCGGCCGGGGGCCCCTGCACGTCCACGCACACCAGACCGTCCTCGCGGCGGACCCGTGAGGTGGCACCGGGCACGGCGGCGAGTGCCGCGGCGGCCGTCCGCTCGTCGTCGCGCCCGAGCGCCCGTGCCGCCGTGCCGGCGACCGACCCGAGCCGCCCGGCACGGTCGACCAGGACCACGCCGGCGACCAGGGAGACCAGGACGAGGGCGACGACCGGGAGCCCGACGGCGAACTCCACGGTCACACTGCCGCGGTCGGACACGGGCGGACGGAGCCCGGTCACGGGACCAGTGCCCCGCGGACGAGGTCGGTCAGGATCTGCTGGACCTCGCCCGAGCGCATCACGGCGACGAGCACACCGGCGAACGCCACCGCGGCAAGGATGACGACGGCGTACTCGGCGGTGGCCGACCCGTGGTCGTCCCCGGGGCGGCACCGACGACGTCCGGCACCGGGACGAGCGGGGACGTGCACGCTCGCGGCCCACCCCCGGGCCACGCCCGACGCGTGTCCCGGTGACGGCGCCGGTACCCGTGTCGGCTGCGGAGGTGTCGAGTCGGTCATGGGGTTCCCCTCTCTCTCTGTGGTGGTCCCACGTTCGCCCACCGGGGGGCACCGTCCGACGCTCGGCGGGTCGGTCTGTGGACGGTTCAGCGGAGACCACCGACGGTGGAGGAGAGGACCCCGACCACGACCGGCACGACGCCCACCAGGACGAACGCCGGCAGGACGCACACGCCGAGCGGCAGCACGAGCCGGACGGCCAGTCGCTCCGCCGCAGCGAGGCCCGCCGCAGCGGCGTCGTCCCGGGCGTCCTCGGCAGCGGCGCGCAGCAGCTCCGCGGCGGGCACCCCGGCGCGACGACTCAGGACCAGCACCTCGTGCAGCCGCGCCGCCTCGACCCCGTCACCGGCGGTTGCTCCGAGGGCTCCGCGCACGGCTGCTTCCGCCGACTGCCACGACCCACCACCGGTCAGCGCCACCGCCCACGCGTCGAGCAGGACGCCCGGCACGTGCCCGTCCGGCGTCACGGCGTCGACCAGCCGTCGGGTCCAGCGCTGCCCGACGAGCACGAGTCCGGCCGCCGCTGCGCAGCAGATCCACCCGACCGGCCGGGTGAGGAGCACGACGAACGCGTCCGCGCCCCACACCGAACCGAGTCCGAGCCCGAGGAGCGGCAGCGCCAGCACGACCCGAGCACTCGTGCGCGGTCCCGACAGGGCGACCCGGACGGCACGGTCGGACGCGGCCGTCCGGCGCATCGCCGCGGCCAGGGCGCGCAGGGCACCGGCAGAGGGCGCCCCGGTTCGCTCCGCCACCTGCAGGACGAGGCGGACGTCCTGCCAGGCGGGAGCGTCGGCCTCGGGCACGCCACCCACGAGGGCCCAGGCCCGCGGTGGTGGCACCCCCGCACCGACGAGCACCGCGACCCGGTCCAGCACGCGCGCAGCTCCGGCAGCGTCCGGACCGACCCGACCGCGGCGGCGACTCACGGGCCGGCGCGTCCGACCGGGCGGACCTCGAGCCGCCCGTCGCGGTCGATCCCGCACGTCCCGACCGCCGTGATCCCCCGCCACGACGACCGCCGCTCGACGTGCACGACGAGGTCGACCGCGCTGACGACCTGTCGCGCGAGCGCCTGCGGGCCGAGACCGGCCAGTGCCCCGAGGGCCTCGAGCCGCGCTCCGACGTCGGCGAGACCGTTCGCGTGCAGGGTGCCGGCCCCGCCGTCGTGCCCGGTGTTCAGGGCCCCGAGGAGCTCACGGACCTCGGCACCCCGGCACTCCCCCACCACCAACCGGTCCGGGCGCATCCGGAGTGCCTCGCGCACGAGCCGGTCGAGCCCGAGCGCACCGGTGCCCTCGGCGGTCGCCTGTCTCGCCTCGAGCGTGACGACGTGCGGGTGCTCGACCCGGAGCTCCGCGGTGTCCTCGACCGTGACGATCCGCTCGTCGTGCGGCACCGCGCCGAGCATCGCCGCGAGCACGGTCGTCTTCCCGCTGCCGGTGGCGCCCGTGACCAGGACGTTGCGCCTCCGGGCGACCGCGTCCTCGAGCACGGCCCGGGGCACGACCCGGAAGGCACCGAGGCGTTCCAGGCCGGCGAGCGTCGGGCGCTCCGGTCGCGGCAGCCGGACGGACAGCGCGGTGCCGCCGACGGACACCGGCGCGAGGACGACGTGCACGCGCACCCCGTCGCCGTGCCGCACGTCGGCGCACGGCGTGGTCTCGTCGACGTGGCGGCCGCCGAGGGCGACGAGCTCGGCGGCGAGCGCGCGCGCACGCCGCTCCGGGAGCTCGGGGCGGACGCGTTCGAGGCCGCGACCCCGGTCGATCCAGGTGCCCTGCCCGCCGACGACGAGCACGTCGGTCGTCTCCGCGTCCGCGACCAGGGCCGCGAGCTCCTCGAACACCGACGGATCGAGGGTCCGGCGCCGCCGAGCACGCGCGGCGCCCGGCAGGAACGGCACGCCGCCCGGCTCAGCAGGGACGCCGGGACCGGTGGCGTCGTGATCGGCCCCGGGGGCGTCGGCTCGGTGGCGGTGCATGCGGTCGACGCTAGGTCGGTCGGCGGCGGCCACGGCAGGAATCGGTATGTCGTGTGGACGGCTCCCGCTCGACACCCTCGAGGTGCCGTGTTGTACCCCGTTACGCAAAGCCGTACCCCGTTCGGTGTCCGCAGGCGACCGTGCGGAACCGACGGCACCGGGCCGGGCGGCCGGTCGCCCGGGCACCCTCCGAGCGGACGCCGTCGCGAGCGGCCCTGCAACGAGGACGTGGACAAGTCTGTCCACTCTTCGGCACCAGGACGCCGATCGAGCCGTGCCACCCGGACACGCTGCGCAACAGGCGTCGGGGAAAAAGAAGAGGCGGCACCTGTTGGGGGGAACCGGTGCCGCCTTGACATCGGTGGATTGGGGGGAATCCGGCCCGGTGCCACCGGAAACGAGTCCGGCAGGAACCACTGTACCCCATGACGACCCGTGCTCGGCAACCCCTCGGCCGGAATGTCCGCGGGGCCCCGCAGCACGGTCCCGCACCGGGGGTAGTCTCCGACTGCACCCCAGCCGCAACGATGCGAGAGGACACCGATGTCCACACCGACCCAGGCCGACGAACGCCACGAGGACGGCCCGACCTTCGCTCCGCCGGCGGACTTCGTCGCGGACGCCGTCGCGCGGGAGGACCTGCACGAGGCGGCCGCCGCTGATCGCGAGGCGTTCTGGGCGGACCAGGCCCGGACCCTGCTCGACTGGCGCACACCGTTCACCCGGACACTCGACTGGTCGGGCGCGCCGTTCGCGAAGTGGTTCGACGACGGCACCCTCAACGTGGCCGAGAACTGTCTCGACCGGCACGTCCGCGCGGGCAACGGCGACCGGGTCGCGATCCACTTCGAGGGTGCACCCGGCGACACGCGCCGGATCACCTACGCGGAACTCACCGCCGAGGTGCAACGCGCCGCGAACATGCTCACCGACCTCGGCGTCGCGCAGGGCGACCGCGTGGTCGTCTACATGCCGCTGATCCCGGAGGCGGTCGTCACGATGCTCGCCGTCGCCCGGATCGGCGCCGTCCACTCGGTCGTCTTCGGCGGCTTCAGCGCCGAGAGCCTGCGCGCCCGCATCGAGGACGCCGGCGCGAAGCTCGTCGTCACCGCCGACGGCGGCTGGCGGCGCGGCGCGGTCTCCCCGCTGAAGCCCGCGGTGGACGAGGCACTGGCCGGCGAGGGCACCGACTCCGTCGAGCACGTGCTCGTGGTCAGGCGCGGCGGCAACGACATCGCCTGGAACGACCGCGACCTGTGGTGGCACGACGAGCTCGCGAAGGCAGCCCCCGAGCACGAGGCGCGGGCGTTCCCCGCCGAGACGCCCCTGTTCGTCCTCTACACCTCGGGCACCACCGGGAAGCCGAAGGGGATCGTGCACACCTCCGGCGGCTACCTGACACAGGCCGCCTACACGCACCGGAACGTCTTCGACATGCACCCGGAGAAGGACGTCTACTGGTGCACCGCCGACATCGGCTGGATCACCGGGCACTCCTACGTCGTCTACGGCCCGCTCGCGAACGGCGTCACGCAGGTGCTCTACGAGGGCACCCCGGACGAGCCGCAGCCCGGCCGCTGGTGGGACATCGTCGACAGCTACGGCGTCACCGTCCTCTACACCGCGCCGACCGCCGTCCGCGCCGCGATGAAGGCCGGCCGGCAGATCCCCGAGGCGCGGAGCCTCGAGTCCCTCCGCCTGCTCGGCAGCGTCGGGGAGCCGATCAACCCCGAGGCGTGGCAGTGGTACCGGCAGGTCATCGGCCACGACCGGACGCCGATCGTCGACACCTGGTGGCAGACCGAGACCGGCGCGATCATGATCTCGGCGCTGCCCGGCGTGACGAAGCTGAAGCCCGGAGCCGCACAGACCCCGCTGCCGGGCATCGTCGCCGAGATCGTCGACGAGGAGGGCCACCGCACCGACCCCGGCGAGAGCGGCTACCTGACGATCACGGAGCCGTGGCCGTCGATGGCCCGTGGCATCTGGAACGACCCCGACCGCTTCGTCGAGACCTACTGGAGCCGCTTCCCCGGCCGCTACTTCGCCGGCGACGGCGCGCGGCTGGACGGGCAGGGCGACATCTGGGTGCAGGGTCGCGTCGACGACGTCATGAACGTCTCCGGCCACCGGCTCTCCACCGCCGAGATCGAGTCGGCCCTGGTCGGGCACGAGGGCGTCGCCGAGGCCGCCGTCGTCGGTGCCGCGGACGAGACGACCGGCCAGGCCGTCGTCGCGTTCGTCATCCTGACCGCCGAGGCGGCCGAGGGTGCCGACCGCGACGCGGTCGCGAAGGAACTCCGCGACTGGGTCGGCAAGCGCATCGGTGCGATCGCGAAGCCCCGGCAGGTCGTCGTGGTCCCGGAGCTGCCGAAGACCCGCTCGGGCAAGATCATGCGTCGCCTGCTGCGCGACGCGGCCGAGGGCCGTCGCATCGGCGACACGACGACGCTCGCCGACCCGACGATCATGGCGACCATCGCAGAGCTCATGTAGCCGGAACGACGCGAGCCGCGCCTCCCGACCGGTCTGGAGGCGCGGCTCGCGTCAGCTGCGTCGCTGACGGTCCGTCAGCCGGTGAGCTCCACCACCAGCTCGACCTCGACCGGTGCGTCCAGCGGGAGCACGGCCACGCCCACCGCGCTGCGCGCGTGGACGCCGGCGTCCCCGAACACCTCGCCGACGAGCGTCGACGCGCCGTTGGCGACCGCGGGCTGCCCGGTGAAGGACGGGTCCGACGCGACGAACACCGTCACCTTGACGACCCGGGCGACCCGGTCCAGCGAGCCCGCGACCGACTGCACCGCGGCGAGGGCGTTGAGCGCGGCCACGCGCGCCTGGGCGGTGGCGGTGTCCGCGTCGACCGCGGCACCGACCTTGCCCGTCACCGACAGCGCCCCGTCGACGAAGGGCAGCTGCCCGGCCGTGTACACGTACTGCCCGGTGAGGACGGCCGGCACGTAGGCGGCGACGGGCGCAGCCACCTCCGGGATCGTCAGGCCGAGTTCCGCCAGGCGGTCGGCGGTGCTCACGCGCCGGCCTTCGGGCGCTTCAGGTAGGCGACGAGCCCGCCCTCGGGGCCGCTGACGACCTGGACCAGCTCCCACCCCTCGGAACCGAAGTTGTTGAGGATCGCGGCCGTGTTGTGGATGAACAACGGAGCGGTGAAGTACTCCCACTGAGTCATGCGGTTCCTTGCCAGCCTTTCAGTCGTGGGCGTCGTTTAGGCTGCATCCTATGTCTGCCCAGAAGTCTGCCTCGCGGACCAAGCCCGTCTCCGCGATCGGCGCCTTCGTCGGTTTCGTCGGTTTCAGTGCGCTCGCTGGTCTGCTGGTCACGATCGGGGTCACCCCGGCGATCGCCGTCGCCGGCGTCACGACGACCTCGACCATCGGCGTGTTCGAGTCCCTGCCGGAGTACATCGAGATCGGTGACCTCCCGCAGCGCAACGAGATCTACGCCTACGCGAACGGGCAACCGGTCAAGCTCGCGACGGTCTACGACCAGAACCGCGAGGAGCTCAAGTACGACCAGATCAGCGACCAGCTGAAGAACGCCGCGATCGACGGCGAGGACAAGCGCTTCTGGGACCACGGTGGCGTCGACATGACCTCGCTCGTCCGCGCCGGCGTCGGCAGCATCGCCGGCGGCCTCGGCGAGTCCGGCGGTGGCTCGACCCTGACGATGCAGCTCGTCCGCAACATCAAGATGCAGCAGGCCCTCGAGCTCCCGTCCGAGGAAGAGCGCCAGAAGGCGTACAACGACGCCGTCGAGCAGACCATCCCCCGCAAGCTCGAGGAGATGAAGCTCGCCATCGGCCTGGCGAAGAAGTACTCGCACAAGGAGATCCTGACCGGGTACCTCAACATCGCCTACTTCGGCGACCAGACGTACGGCGTGCAGGCCGCCGCACAGCACTACTTCAACAAGTCGGCGACCGACCTCACGCCGGCCGAGGCGGCCTCGATCCTCGCGATCGTGCAGTCCCCGAACACGCGCAACCTGGCGAACGAGAAGAACTACGAGGCGAACAAGGCTCGCCGCGACGTCATCCTCAAGTCGATGTACGCGCAGAAGCACCTGACCAAGGACGAGTTCGACCAGGCGATCGCCTCGAACCCCGCGGACTACGTGCACCTGACCGAGCCGAACCAGGGCTGCCAGTCGGCGGCCGGCAACGGCGCGCAGTTCTTCTGCGACTACGCGGTCAAGGTCGTCAAGCAGATGTCGCAGCTGGGCGGGACCCAGAAGGAGCGCGACCAGGCGTGGCGCAACGGCGGGTACAAGATCCAGACGTCGCTCGACATCAACCTGAACGGGCAGCAGAAGGACCTGCTGAACACCTACGACCCGAACACCGAGTCGCGGCTGCAGCTCGGCAGCGCGCTCAACTCGGTCGAGGCATCGACGGGCCGCATCCTCACGATGGCGCAGAACAAGGACTACGACCAGTCCCTGCAGTCCCCGCCGACGGCGACGTCGATCAACTACAGCGTCGACAAGGAGTACGGCGGTTCGATCGGCTTCCAGGTCGGCTCGACCTACAAGGTGTTCACGCTGCTCGACTGGCTCAAGGCCGGGCACGGCCTGAACGAGAGCGTCAACGGCACCCCGCACAACACGTCCCAGTGGACGCAGTGCGGCTCGACGATCACGTCCCCGTGGGCTCCGAAGAACGACTCGGCGGGTGAGCGGGGCCAGTTCACCGTCGCCCGTGCGACCGCCCTGTCCGTGAACGCCGCGTTCGCGTCGATGGCCGCGAAGCTCGACCTGTGCGACATCCGGCAGACGGCTCAGGACCTCGGTGTGCACTCCGCCGACGAGAAGACGGAGCTGAACGCGTACCCGTCGTCCATCCTCGGGACCAACAACATCGCCCCGCTGACGATGGCTTCGGCCTACGCGACCATCGCCAACGGCGGGACCTACTGCGCCCCGATCGCGATCGACCAGGTCACCGACGCCTCCGGCGAGGAGCTCGGCGGCCAGCCGAAGCAGTGCAAGCAGGTGCTCGACCCGAGCGTCGCCGCGACCGCTGCGTTCGCGATGCGTGGCACGATCCAGTACGGCACAGCCCAGGGCGCCCAGACCCCGGACGGCACGCAGCTGTTCGCGAAGACGGGTACCACCGACGACGCCGACCAGATCTGGCTCGTCGGCGCGAGCTCGAAGGTCGCGACCGCCTACTGGCAGGGCAACACCGACGGCGCGAAGAACAACCTGCGTCACTACTACAGCCCGGGTGGCTACGGCTCGTACGCGTCGCAGCGTGCGCACGTGTGGCAGCAGGCGATGATGCCGATCAACCAGCTGCACCCGGCCGACCCGTTCCCGACGCCGTCGCAGACGGCGCTGCGTGGGAACAGCGTCAACGTGCCGGACGTCCGTGGCAAGACCGCGGACGCGGCCCGCGCGACGCTCGCCGGGGCCGGCTTCACCTACGTGGACGGCGGCGCGCAGCCGGGCGGTGGCACGCCGGGCACGGTCTCGTCGACCTCTCCGGGTCCGGGGTCGCTCCTGTCGACCGGATCCAGCGTGACCGTGTACACGACCGACGGCAGCCAGACGACGGTGCCCCAGGTCACCGGCAAGAGCGTCGGGGATGCCCGCAACGTCCTGCAGGAGTCCGGCTTCACGAAGGTCGCCCTGTCCGGCGAGTACGCGAAGGGCGACGACGGCAACAAGTGCACCGTCGCGGCGGTCGACCCGGGCGAGGGCACCGCGGTCGGGAAGGACGCGACCGTCACCCTGCAGCTGTTCGGCAACAAGGACGGCAAGGCACCGAAGGACTGCAAGTGAGTCGCGGTCGCGCCGCGCTGGGAGTGATCGCAGCGGGCGCGGCCGTCGGAGCGGCGACGGCGGCGTGGGGTTCCCTCGTCGAACGTCGCCGCTTCGGCATCCGCTGGGAGACGGTCCCGGTGCTGCCGCCGGGGTCCCGGGACGTCACCGTCCTGCACCTCTCCGACATCCACATGGCGCCCTGGCAGGCCGACAAGCAGCAGTGGCTCCGCGACCTGAGCCTGGTCGAGCCCGACTTCGTCGTGAACACGGGCGACAACCTCGGGCACCCCACGGCCAACACCGCGGTCGAGTACGCACTCGAACCGTTCCGCGGTGTCCCGGGCGCCTTCGCGCACGGCTCGAACGACTTCTACGGCCCCTCGCCGCGGAACCCGTTCAAGTACTTCACCGGCCCGAGCAGCCACCCCACCGGTCGCCGTCCGGTCGAGCTCGACATCGATCGGCAGACCGCGTTCTTCGAGTCGCTCGGGTGGCTCGACGTCAACGACCAGGCCCACGCGATCGAGCTCCGCGGGTCGCGCTTCGAACTGTTCGGCACCTCGGACGCCCACCGCGACTGGGACCGTCTCGACCTGCTGCCGACCAACGTCGACGAGATGCGCAGCGCCGTGCCGTGGACCGAGGACGAGGACGGCCCCTCCCCCGTCGCGATCGGCATCACCCACGCCCCGTACCGGCGCGTCCTCGACGCCTTCGTCGACCAGGGTGCGGACATCGTCTTCGCCGGGCACACGCACGGTGGTCAGGTGCAGGCGCCCGGGGTCGGTGCACTCGTCACGAACTCCGACCTGCCCCGGCAGTACGTCAGCGGTCTGCACCGGTGGCAGCACCGTGGGCACTGGTCGTGGCTCGAGGTCTCGGCGGGCATCGGCACGTCGATCTACGCTCCGGTGCGGTTCTCCTGCCGCCCCGAGGCCGTGGTCGTGACCCTCACCGCGAAGACCTCCTGACCCGAGCGGCCGCGACGCGCCCGGGTGTACCGCGAATGGTCGTGAGCACCCTCGAACGTCCGGTAGACTTTCCTGGTCGCTCCGGTTCGGAGCAACCACACCGCGGGGTGTGGCGCAGCT
Source organism: Curtobacterium sp. 179-B 9B NHS (assembly GCF_045370965.1). NCBI lineage: Bacteria > Bacillati > Actinomycetota > Actinomycetes > Micrococcales > Microbacteriaceae > Curtobacterium > Curtobacterium sp. 179-B 9B NHS. Next base: position 199,896 of record NZ_JBIQDQ010000002.1, on the reverse strand, counting down.
TGGTAGCGCGCCTCGTTCGGGACGAGGAGGTCGCAGGTTCAAATCCTGTCACCCCGACACTGTGTTGAGACAGTAGAACAGCAGGGCCCTGATCCACTCGGATCGGGGCCCTGTTGCTTTCCCGGGACGCTCCTCCCCGCCTGTGTCCGACGACACAACGCCCGGCCGTCGAGCACGTCGACGAGACCGGGGCCGCTACGCTCGCAACCGTCATGACGATCCCCGCCCCGCTCGCCACCGTCCTCGCGGAGATCGGCGCGCACTTCCCCGAGCTCGCCGACGACCCGGTCCTCGCGCAGAGCCTCCTGGACAACGTGACGTCCATGATCAGCGAGGCCCACGAGCGTTACGCGACCGGCGACGGGGCCGCGAGCGTCGTGAGCGACCGGTACCTCGACCCCGAGCACCTCGCGACCGGCGTCCTGCACGCCGAGCGTGCACAGCACCCCGCCGGGGCCATGCTGGCGGCCGAGATGCTGTTCGACGCCTACCTGCCGGTCTTCGTCGACGAGGTCGGAGCACGCACCACGGACGAGGTCCTCCGCGCCACCCGGGCACTGCACGCGGGCGTCTGGAGTCGGTTCCCCGCAGGGGCGATCGCGTACACGGAGGCACTCCGGCAACGGGTGACCTCGACGAACCTCGACTCGCGGGAGCAGATCGCCCGCGACCTGCACGACCGTGTCGCACACGGGGTGCTCGCGGGACTGCAGCGCCTCGACCTGGTGCTGCTCACCGACCCCGCGGAGGCAGAGCGGACCGCGCAGCTCGAGTCCGCGGCGCGGCTGCTCCGAGGAGCACTGACCGACGTGCAGGACCTCGCGCTCTCCCTGCACGCCAGGGTCGGCCAGGACCGGCTGGACGACGCCCTGCGGCGGCACGTGGACGACCTGTTCCCGGGGGACGACCGCCTGGTGATCACGACGACGGGCGTCGCCGGCACCCTGCCGAACTGGAAGGCCGAGGAGGCGCTGACGATCCTCCTCGAAGCGCTGACCAACCGACGGAAGCACGCGCCCGGTTCCGCGGCGTCCGTCGAGTTCGCGTGGTCGCCGGGGACGGTGGTCGTGACGGTGCGGGACGACGGCCCCGGGTTCGCTCCCGACGCCGTCGCCGAGGGCCGCCTCGGGCAGCGCACCATGCGTGAGCGGGCCGGTGTGCTCGGCGCCCGACTGGACGTCGAGAGCGCCCCGGGCTCGGGCACCGTCGTCCGGCTGACCGTCCCGAGGGGAGCCATGTGACCGCCGTCACCCACGTCGCGATCGTCGACGACCACCGACTCTTCCGCGAGGGGCTCGCCACGATCCTGGCAGCGGTCCCGACGATCCGGGTCGTCGCGCACGGGGAGCGCCCGTCCGACGTGCTGGACTCCCCCGAGGCGGCCGCGATCGACGTGCTCCTGCTCGACGTCGAGCTCGACGGGCCACCGGCGCGGACCACCATCGCCACCGTCCGCCGCCGACACCCGCACATCAGCGTCGTCGTCCTGACGATGCACCGTGACGCCGTCCTCCGGCGCGCGCTGCTCGACGCCGGAGCCGTGGACTTCGTGACGAAGGACACCCCGAGCCGGGAGCTCGTCGGCCGGATCGTCCGAGCGACCCGCAGGGGTGCAGGTCCCGTGACGTTCCCGGTCGACCTGGTCACCGACGCCCGCGCCGGGTCACCGCTCAGCGACCGCGAGCTCGAGGTGCTCCGTCTCGTCGCAGATGCGCGGTCCAACGCCGAGATCGCCACCGAACTCGGGCTCGCCGTCGGCACGGTGAAGCGGCACGTCTACAACGTCTACCGGAAGCTCGACGTCGGGACGCGCGTCGCCGCGATCACCGCCGCGACGCGCCTCGGGCTGCTGGCCTGACGGCTCCCACGGCCGGACGGCCGCAGCGGGCGTCCGTCCGCTAGACCGTCGCCCCCGCCGGCACCAGGCGGCCCTCGGCCTGCAGGGACGCCACCACGTCGAGCGCCTGGTGCCGGTAGCGCGCCTGGGCAGCACCGGGCGCGACGATCACCCCGTCGGCACCGGTGGACGCGACGAGCTCGTTGATCTTCGTGGCGACGTGCTCGCGGTCGCCGTAGGCCTGCCGCTCCGTCCGCGCGGCGATGAACCGGCGCTCGAGGTCCGAGAACTCGTACGCGCGGGCCTCGTCCATGGACACCGGCTCGGGCTTGGCACCCTGTCGCATCCGGATGAACGAGATCATCCCCGGAGCGCTCTGCTCCTCGACGATCGCAGGGTCCTCGTCGGTGACGACCTGCACACCGATGAGGGCGTTCGGGGTCTGCCGGAAGCGCGACGGGCGGAACGAGTCGCGGTACAGCGCGAGCGCCGCCTCCGTGTTGTCCGACGCGAAGTGGTGCGCGAAGGCGAACGACACCCCGAGCGCGCCGGCGACCTGGGCGCTGTAGCCCGAGGAGCCGAGCAGCCAGAACTCCGGCACGTCGCCGTAGCCCGGGACCGCGCGGATCCGCGACAGCGGGTTCGACGCGTCCATGCCGGTGAAGAACCCGATCAGGTCGGCGAGCTGCTGGGGGAAGTCGTCGACGTCGAGCCGGTCGGTGCGGCGCAGCGCCATCGCCGTCGCGCCGTCGGTCCCCGGGGCGCGCCCGATGCCGAGGTCGACGCGGTCGCCGTACAGTGCGCGCAACGTGCCGAACTGCTCGGCGATCACGAGCGGCGCGTGGTTCGGGAGCATCACCCCGCCGGAACCGATCCGGATGCGTGACGTCGCGGCGCCGACGGCACTGAGCAGCACGGCGGGCGCGGACGAGGTGATGCCCGGCATGCCGTGGTGCTCGGCGACCCAGACACGCTCGTAGCCGAGCTGCTCGGCGTGCACGGCCATGTCGATCGACCCCTGCAGGGCCTCGGTGTTCGACTGGCCGTACTCGCGGGTGGCCAGGTCGAGGACGGACAGGTGCACGGTGGCGTCGCTCATGGGGACGACAACCGTCGCCGGCGTGCGCGCATTCCGCGCCGCGGGCCGCCCTGGAGGCGCGTGGCCGCGCCGCACCGTGCCTCCCGTCCGTCGGTGGCCCATCTGGCGGACGTGGGTCGGATCAGTGGGCGAGCTCGCCGTCGAGCCGCCCGCCCGACTCGCTGAGGTAGCAGTTCGCGCAGAGCGACTCGTAGGTGACGTCGACCCCGTCGATCGCGACCTGGGACCCGTCGAAGACGAAGCGGCCGTCGACCTTGCGCGCGTTGAACACGGCCTTGCGACCGCACCGGCAGATGGTCTTGAGCTCCTCGAGCGAGTGCGCGACCTCGAGCAGTCGCGCGCTGCCGGGGAACGCCTCGGTGCGGAAGTCCGTGCGGATGCCGTAGGCGAGCACGGGGACCTCGTCGAGCACGGCGACGCGGAGCAGGTCGTCGACCTGGCGCGGGGTGAGGAACTGCGCCTCGTCGACGAGCACGCAGCTCACCGGACGCACCATGCCGTCGAGCCGGTCCGACTCGGGGTCGGTGGCACCGGCGTCGGCGACCGCGTGCCGGACGTCGTCGTGGGGCGCGAAGACGACGTCCACGGAGCGTGTGACGCCGAGTCGGGACACGATCTCACGGTCGCCCTTGGTGTCCACCGACGGCTTCGCCAGCAGCACGCGTTGCCCGCGTTCCTCGTAGTTGTACGCGGCCTGCAGCAGCCCGGTGCTCTTGCCGCTGTTCATCGCGCCGTACCGGAAGTAGAGCTTCGCCACTACGCGAGGAACCCGTCCTCGGCGGCACGACGGATGAGGTCCGACTTCTTCGACGCGGGACGGCCGACCTTGCTGTACTTCTCGCGGACGCGGCGGAGGTAGGTCTTGGCGGTCTCGTACTGCACGTTCATCTGCGCGGCGACCTCGTTCGTCGAGTAGCCGGACACGTACAGGCGCAGTGCCTCTTCCTCGCCCGCGCTGAGCTTCGGGCGCTGGTGCGCGCTCGCGCCGGTCGGCAGCGGGCGCCAGTCGCGCTGCGCCGGGGTCTCCCGCGAGACACCCATGACCTCGCGCGCGACGTCCATGACCTCGCGCATCGGCAGCGACTTCGACAGGAACGCGGCCGCACCGGCAGCCAGGGCACGGTCGCGGGACTCGCGGCTGTCGACGCTCGAGAGCACGATGACCTTCGCCCCGGCAGCACGACAGGTGCGCACGCGGGCCTCGATCGACACCGGCTCCTTGAGCTGGAAGTCGAGGAAGACGAGGTCCGTCGGGAAGTTCTCGCTGTGCACCATCTCGAGCCACGTGTGGGCGGTGAGGGCGAGGTCGAAGTCGAAGGCGTTCACGGCGATCCAGCTCGACAGGCTGTCGAGCAGCACCTCGTGGTCGTCGAGGATCGCCAGCCGCACGCGTCGGGTTCCGGGCTGCGGGAGCGGTGGCACGCCCTCCGTGGTCCGGTTCGGGTCAGTGCTGGTCATAGGAGAACCTTAGTGCGAGGGACGATGGTCGGACGGCGACGTCGAGGTCGGGGAAGGTCACGCGGAGCACCGCGAAGTAGGGGTCGAACGTGCGGTGGATGCCGACGTCCGAGTCGTCGACCGCGAGCTCCGTGCGGACCTCGACGCGGTCGGGTGGAGCACCGGGCTCGCGCGAACGGCGGACCGTGGCACGGAACCGCGCGGGGTCCACCGTCGCTGCGCCGAGCGCCGCACGGAGGAACGTCCGGACCACGGTCCGCTGGTCGGTGTCGAGCGTCGCGATGAGGCCGTCCGGGTCGTCCACCGACTCGGCGGACCCGCCCTCGACGGCGACCGCGTACTCGAGCCACGTCCGGTCGGCGTCCGCGACCATGGCCTGCCGGATGCCGTCCGCGATGGAACGGGCGCGTGCGCGGTCGGCGTCGGTGATCACCTCACGCGTCCGGAGTTCGGCGAAGAACGGGGCGACGTCGCGCGCGAGGATGACGGAGCGGTCCTGCTGCACGCGCGCGGCGATGCCGTCCCGCTCGGCGCGCGCCACCGAGTACGAACCCGCGCGGATCTGCACGCGCTCCGCCAGGCCGCCGAAGGTCCACGCGAACACGACGGACGCCGCGGTGAGGACCAGCGTCGGCGCGGCGGCGAGGAAGGCGGCGACGGTCACCGGCACCTGGTGCGGGAACACCGCGGCGGCGGCACCCCACGCGGCTGCGTCGACCGCCGCCAGGACGAGCCCGCCGACCGCCAGGTCCCGCCACGGCCGGTAGGGCGCGACCGTCACGATCCCGGTGGCGGTGAGCAGGCACATGAAGTCGTTGAGCGCGTTGCGGTCCGGCCCCCACTGCGCCGCGACGCTCGCGGCCGACGCTGCGCCGAGCAGCACGACGTGGAGCACGTACGCCCAGCGCGGGAACGGCGCCCGGAAGGGCGACGACGACGCGATCACGACCGCGCCCGACGCGCCCAGGAGCAGCACCGTGAGGGCGCTGAGCGTCGGGCTGCCGACCACGTCGCGGTCGAACACCGACACGAGCAGCGCCCACAGCACGCCGGCCGCACCGAGCAGGACGGCGAGGGGGCGGGAACCCATCGCGCCGAGCGGGTCCCACTGCTGTGCGGTCCGAGCGCCCCGGACGGCGGCCCGCACCGCGTCGACGCGACTCACCGGGCGGCTCCGCGGTCGGACTCACCCGTGACGGCGTACGACGCCGCGCCGCCGGTCCGTGCGCCACCGGTGTGCGCGCCGCCGGTGTGTGCTCCGTCGACGCGGGCCGCGTCCTCGCTCGTGTAGGGCACGGTCATCATGACGCTCGTCCCGGATCCCGGCGACGACCACACCTGGACGTCACCGCCGACCCGGCCGATGCGTTCCCGGACCGAGCCGCGCAGCCCCATCCGGTCGCTGCCGGTCTCCTGCTCGTCGAACCCGCGGCCGTCGTCGACCACCATCACCGTGCACGACGAGCCGTCGTCGAAGACGCTGACCTCGGCCTCGTCGGTCCCCGCGTGCTTGCGGACGTTCGCCAGGCACTGCCCGACGGCCCGGAGCAGTGCCGTCGCCGCCGACGGGTCGAGCCGCGCCAGGGCAGCCGGATCACCGGTGACCGCGACCGCGAGCCCCTCCGCCCGGTGCTCGTCCACCATCGCGTCGAACGCGGCACCGGCGAGGGCCGGGTCCGGCTCGGACGTCGGGTCGGACGACGCGAGCCACTGCTTCCCGGTCAGCATCGCGACGTCGGCTTCGACCGTGCGCGCCAGCTGCGGGTCCATGGGGCCGTCGGGAGCGAGCGCGATGGCACCGAGGTGGTTGAGCACCGTGTCGTGCAGGATCGCCGCGGCCTCGGCCTCGACCCCGGCCCGGTAGGCGGACACGTGCTCCTCGCGAGCGGACCGGAGCAGCTCGGGCTGGACGCGCTCGGACCGCGCGGTGTTCCGGCTGGTGAAGAGCACGAGGGCGACCACGAAGCCCAGGGTGACCCAGGCGAGGAGGAGCGGTCGGGGCGGCCCGTCCGCCTGCAGCACCGCGATCCCGGTCGCGAGCCGACCGACCAGGAACCCGCCGAACGACCAGACGACGACGCGACTCGCGACCGCACCGGCCCCGCCCACGAGCACGAGCGGGATCACCGCGAGCGACACCAGGTAGCTCGTCACCCAGCCGGCGGGCACCTCGCGCTGCACGATCGTGGTGAACCACCACGTGCAGACCCCGCCGGTGACGAGGAAGGCCACGGCCGAGCGCCAGGTGCCGAACTGCACGTGCACGCCGATCATCGCGAGCATGGGGAGGAGCGCGAGCACGGCCCCGGCGACCCGCACGTCGGGCTCGGCCAGTCGGTACAGCAGCAGGGTCACGGCGGCGGCGACGACCGATCCGATCGCCGCTGCGTGGAAGGCGCGCACGGTCGACCACGCGTTCACTCGCGGAGCGAGGTGCGTGGGGATGCCGAGCACGGGTCGATGGTCCTTCCGAGAGTCGTCCGGTCGCCGTGTGACGCGACCGTCCCGGGGGCCGGTCGTGTACCCCGAAACGAGCACGATCCGGCGACCCGCTCGATGCTACCGCCGATCACCGACACAGGGTGTCCCCCGAACGCGGAAGGTGGACGCTCCTCAGAACAGGGTCGGTCCGGACGGGCCTCCGATCACGGTCGTCCCGGCACCGCGTCGGTCGAAGTCGGGGTCGGCACGCTTGAGCGGCGACGAGGTCGGGCGGGACTGCTCGTCGAGCGACACCGGGACGCGGTACCCGTTCGTGATGCCCCCGTTCGTGATGACCGACCCGACGAGGGCGCGCGGTCCGGTGTCGCCCGACCCCGGACGCGGTGCACGCGGAGCGGTCGCCGCCGCGGCCCGCTCGCCGGGTACGAGGTGCGCCTGCCGGTCGCTGAACCCCATCGAACCGGTCGCCGGGTCCATTCTGCCGAGTCCGAGACCGTATGCGGCCAGGATCGGACGCACCCGGTCCGCGAGCCACCGGCGGTAGTCCGCGGGCGCGTAGGTGTTGTCGAGGTACATCGAGCGGTAGCGCGCGACGAGGTCTGGACGGGTCCGCTGCAGCCAGGCCGCCCACCACGGCTTCACGCCAGGACGCAGGTGCAGTGCGGAGTACATGACGCTCGAGGCACCGGCCTCGGCCGCGCGACCGATCGCTTCGTCGAGGTGCGCGCGCGTGTCCGTGATGAACGGGAGCACCGGCATGAGGAACACCGAGCACTCGAGCCCCGCGTCGCGGATCGCCCGGACGGTCGCCAGCCGGGCGGCGGTCGTCGGGGTCCCGGGCTCGACCTGCTGCTGCAGCTCGTCGTCGTACACGGCGATCGACATCGCCAGGTCGACCGGGACGCTCCGTGCCGCCTCGACCAACGTGGGCAGGTCACGCCGCAGCAGCGTCCCCTTCGTCAGGATGCTGAACGGGGTGCCCGACTCGGCCAGCGCGCGGATGACCCCGGGCATCAACCGGTAGCGCCCCTCGGCACGCTGGTACGGGTCGGTGTTGGTGCCGAGCGCGACGGGGTGCCGGTCCCACGTCGGCTTCCGGAGCTCACGGCGCAGGACGTCCGCGACGTTGGTCTTCACGACGATCTGCTGGTCGAAGTCGGCGCCCCCGTCGAACTCCAGGTACGTGTGCGTGGGCCGCGCGAAGCAGTAGACGCACGCGTGACTGCAGCCGCGGTACGGGTTGATCGTCCACCCGTAGGTGCCGCTGCCGTCGGCAGCCGGCACACGGTTCAGGGCACTCTTCGCCAGGACCTCGTGGAAGGTGACCCCGGCGAACTCCGGCGTGGTGACGCTGCGCACCAACCCGCTGTTCGACTCGAGCCCCGGCAGGGCGTCACCGCGCTCCGCTCCGATCGACTGCCCGCTCCACCGCATGCCCTCATTCGAACACACGTTCGAACCAGGGGCAAGTCGCCCGAGCGGCGGGGCTCAGTGGTGCAGACCGAGGACCTTCGCGGTGTGCTCGAGGGTCTCGTCGGCGAGCTGCGGGTCGGCGCCGAGGTCCTTGCCGTACGTGGGCACCATCGTCCGCACCATCGGGGCCCAGGCGTCCCACCGGTCCGGGAAGCACCGCTGCAGCATCGTCAGCATGATCGGCACCGCGGTGGACGCACCGGGGCTCGCGCCGAGCAGGCCGGCGATCGAGCCGTCGGCCGAGGTGATGACCTCGGTGCCGAACTGCAGCACCCCGCCCTTCTCCGGGTCCGGCTTGATGACCTGCACGCGCTGCCCGGCCGTGATGCGGTGCCAGTTCTCCGGTTCGGCGGTCGGCATGAAGTCGCGGAGGGCGTCGAACTTCGTCTGCTTCGACGCCAGGAGCTGCCCGACCAGGTAGCGGACCAGGTCGAAGTTCGAGAACGCCACGCTCAGCATCGGTCGCAGGTTGTGCGGTCGGATCGACCGGAACAGGTCGAGCAGCGAGCCCTGCTTGAGGAACTTCGGGCTGAACCCGGCGTAGGGGCCGAACATCAGCGACGCCCTGCCCTCGACGATCCGGGTGTCGAGGTGCGGCACCGACATCGGCGGAGCGCCGACGCTCGCCTTGCCGTACACCTTCGCCGCGTGCTTCTGCACGACCTCGGGGTCGTCGGTGCGCAGGAACTCGCCGGACACGGGGAACCCGCCGTACCCGCGGATCTCCGGGATGCCCGACTTCTGCAGCAGGCGCAGGGCCCCGCCGCCGGCGCCGACGAAGACGAACTTCGCCGCGATGCGCTGCGTCGACCGACCGATCTCGTTGCGGACGTCGAGCGCCCACCCCTCGGAGACCTTCGACCGCGTGATCTTCTGCACCTGGTGCGACGGCTCGAACTCGACACCGGCGATCTCGAGCTCGTCGAAGAGCTGCTGCGTCAACGAACCGAAGTCGACGTCCGAGCCGGCGGCCGAGTACGTCGCAGCGACCGGCTGGTCCTTCTTGCGCCCCGGGATGAGCGCGGGCGCCCACCTGCGGATCTGCGCCGGGTCGTCCGAGTACTCGATGCCCGCGAAGAGCGGGTGGCCCTTGAGCGCCTCGTACCGCTTGCGCATGTACTCGACGTTGTCCTCGCCCCACACGAAGGAGATGTGCGGGGTCGGGTTGATGAAGTTGGACGGCTGCGGGAGCGCGCCGGTCTCGACCAGGTGCGCCCAGAACTGCCGCGAGACCTGGAACTGCTCGTTGACGGTCACGGCCTTGGCGATGTCGACGTGTCCGTCCGGCATCTCCGGCGTGTAGTTCAGCTCGCACAGCGCGGAGTGACCGGTCCCGGCGTTGTTCCACGGGTTCGAGGACTCCTGCGCGACCGAGCCGAGCCGCTCGTACACGCGGATCTTCCACGTGGGTTCGAGGCGGTGGATGATGGCGCCGAGCGTGGCGCTCATGATCCCTCCCCCGATCAGGACGACGTCGATCGGGTCCACCTGCTTCACTGCCACACGACGATCCTACCCACTGCCGCTGGGTCGCCCGGGGGCATCGTCCGGGTGCGGGGCGCTGGTCGTACCCATCGCACTTGCTAGTGAAGTACGACATTCCGAATGTGGCACCATTTCACGGTCCCGATCGACCGTCCCCTCCCGGAGGCCCCACCGTGAACCACCCCCTGCGCGCCCGTCTCGCGCTCCCGCTCCTGCCCGCGGCCGCGATCGCCCCGCTCCTGCTCGGCCCTGCCGCCATGGCCGACACGCTCCCCTCGCCGCAGCCCGAGCCACGGGCTGCGCCCGCTGCGACGCTGGAGGGCACCTTCCACGTCGTCGGCACCACCGGCTTCGTCGCCGTCGCCGACCGCGACGGCCAGCCCGTGCTCGACACCCGCCCGGTCGCCGCCGACACCGCGCACTACCCCGCGCCCGGCACCACCGGTCCGCTCGTCGTCGGGTCGATGTGCCTGTCCGCCCTCAACGGCCCCGGGCTGCCCTTCGCCGTGCTGGCCGACGCCGCCGTCCCCTCCGGCTGCCTCCAGGTCCGCACCACGAGCCCCGCGCCCCACGTCGTCCGGTTCACCGCCGACGACCCGTCCTCACCGGCGAACGGCCTCGAGCTCGGCCTGCAGGCGGACGGCGCGCTCCTGGCGCTCGGCACCGCGGGGTCCGACATCGAACTCGTCACCGAGGGCCCCGTCGTCGCACCGACGCTCGACCACACCGACCTGGCACCCGGTTCCGCCCTCTCGGGCACCGCCACGCCCGGCGCGCACGTCGTCGTCGTCCGTGACGGGACGGTGGTCTGTGAGACCGATGCCGCCGATCGAGGTGCGGACGACGCCGGACACTGGTCCTGTTCGCCGATCGATGCGCTCACCGAGGGCACGTACACCCTCGAACTGTTCGCCTCGACCCCCGCCGGGCAGCTCGCGCCGCCGGTCCCCGTCGAGGTCGTCGTGTCCGCAGGGACCGGCGCCGGCGACGGTCCGGACCCCGACCCCGGTGACGGCGAGGGCACCGATCCGGGTGACGCACCGTCCCCGGGGGACGGTGCCGGAGGCACGGGCGGCACCGGGACCCCCGGTGAGGCCGACCAGACCGGCGAGCCCGGCGCGGACGGACCGTCGCCAGGACCGGCGACGACCGCCCGGACCGTCGACGCCGCGCCGCAGGGGCGCCTCGCCTGGACCGGCACCGAGGTGACCGGACCCCTCGCCGTCGCGCTCGCGCTCCTCACCGCCGGGACCGGCGCGCTGCTGCACCGACGACGTCGCGCTCGGTCCCGTTCCTGACGGTCGGGACGACGGACGGGAGGCCCGTGGCGGTGTCGCCACGGGCCTCCCGTCCGTCACGTGTCGCGTCGGCGACGGTGCTCGCTAGGCGGCGACCGCGCGCCGTTCGAGGATCGTCTCGGCGATCTGCACCGCGTTGAGCGCAGCGCCCTTCCGCAGGTTGTCGTTGCTGACGAAGAGGACCAGGCCGTGGCCGTCGGGCGCGGACTGGTCCGCGCGGATGCGGCCGACGAAGGACGGGTCCTGACCGGCTGCCTGCAGCGGAGTCGGGACGTCCGCGAGCTCGACGCCCGGGGCCGTGGCGAGGAGCTCCGTCGCCCGCTCGGGCGAGAGCGGCTGCGCGAACTCGGCGTGCACGGAGATCGAGTGCCCGGTGAACACGGGGACGCGCACGCAGGTCCCGGCGACGAGCAGGTCGGGCAGCTCGAGGATCTTGCGGCTCTCGTTGCGGAGCTTCTGCTCCTCGTCGGTCTCCCCCATGCCGTCCTCGACGATGCTGCCCGCGAGCGGGACGACGTCGAAGGCGATCGGTCGGACGTACTTGACCGGCTCCGGGAAGGTCACCGCCGAGCCGTCGTGGGTGAGCGCCGCGGTGTCCTGCTCGAGCGCCGCGCGCGCCTGGCCGAGGAGCTCCTCGACTCCGGCGAGGCCCGACCCGGACACGGCCTGGTAGGTGGTCGCGACGAGACGGCGCAGCCCGGCTTCGGTGTCCAGCACCTTGAGGACCGGCATGATCGCCATCGTCGTGCAGTTCGGGTTGGCGACGATGCCCTTCGGGGCGTCGTCGATGGCGTGCGGGTTGACCTCGCTCACGACCAACGGCACCTCGGGGTCCATCCGCCAGGCACTCGAGTTGTCGACGACCACCGCACCCGCCGCCGCGAACTTCGGCGCGAGGGCGCGTGACGCCGTGGCACCGGCCGAGAACAGCGCGATGTCGATGCCCGACGGATCGGCGGTCTCGGAGTCCTCGACGACGATCTCCTCGCCCCGGAACGACAGCGTCGAACCGGCGGACCGGGCACTCGCGAAGAACCGGACGTGGTCGGCCGGGAACGCGCGCTCCTCGAGGAGGCGACGCATCACGGCGCCGACCTGGCCGGTGGCGCCGACGACGGCGACGGTGGTGCTCATGTGGTGCTCCTGCTCGTGGGTCGTGTCGGCGCGGGGCTCAGCGCCCGGTGCCGGCGTAGACGACGGCTTCCTGGTCCGCGTCCAGCCCGAAGGCCTGGTGCACGACGCGCATGGCCTCGTTCAGGGTGTCGGCGCGCGTGACGACCGAGATGCGGATCTCCGAGGTGGAGATCATCTCGATGTTGATGGACGCCTCGTGCAGGGCGCGGAAGAGCGCCGCCGAGACACCGGCGTTGGTCCGCATGCCGGCACCGACCAGGGCGAGCTTGCCGATCTGGTCGTCGTACTGGATGCCCGAGTAGCCGATGTCGGCCTTGGCGACCTCGAGCGCGGTCAGGACGCCCTGGCCCTGGTCCTTCGGCAGCGTGAACGAGATGTCCGTGCGACCCGTGACCGCCTCGGACACGTTCTGCACGATCATGTCGATGTTGGCGCCGGCGCGGGCCACGATCGTGAAGATCTCGGCGGCCTTGCCGGGGGTGTCGGGCACGCCGACGACGGTGATCTTCCCCTCGGAGAGGTCTCCGGCGATGCCGGTGATGATCGGTTCTTCCACGGTTTCCCCCTCTGCAGGGTTGTAGACGATGGTGCCCTCGGCGTTGCTGAACGAGGAGCGGACGTGCAGGGTGACGCCGTGCCGACGGGCGTACTCGACGGCACGGATGTACAGGACCTTGGCGCCGGAGGCGGCGAGCTCGAGCATCTCCTCGCTCGTGATCCGGTCGACCTTCTTGGCCTTCGGCACCACGCGGGGGTCCGCGGTGAAGATGCCGTCGACGTCGGTGTAGATCTCGCAGACGTCGGCGTCGAGCGCGGCGGCGAGCGCGACGGCGGTGGTGTCCGACCCACCGCGACCGAGCGTGGTGATCTCGCCCGTCGTGCGGTTGAACCCCTGGAACCCGGCCACGATCGCGACGTGCCCGGCGTCGAGCGCCTCGCGCACGCGCTTCGGGGTGACGTCGACGATGCGGGCCTTGCCGTGCTGGGCGTCCGTGAGCATGCCGGCCTGGCTGCCCGTGTACGACGATGCCTCGACCCCGAGGCTCTTGATCGCCATCGCGAGCAGCGCCATCGAGATGCGCTCCCCCGCGGTGAGCAGCATGTCGAGCTCACGACCGGCGGGGATCGGCGTCACGGAGTGCGCGAGGTCGACGAGCTCGTCGGTGGTGTCGCCCATCGCCGAGACGGCCACGACGACGTCGTTGCCCGCCTTCTTCGTCTGGACGATCCGCTTCGCCACGCGCTTGATGCTCTCGGCGTCCGCGACGGACGATCCACCGAACTTCTGCACGATCAGGGCCACTGGCTGGTACTCCCGGGGACGACGGTTCCGCGACGGTCGCGCGGTCTGTCAATCGTAGAGGGTGTTCCGCGGATGTTGCGTGCGAGGCGGGCTCGACGCAACGATCCTGCGCGCACGTCCGTCAGTGACCGACCACGCGTCGGCCCTCGAAGGCGCGGCCGAGGGTCACCTCGTCGGCGTACTCGAGGTCACCACCCACCGGCAGCCCGGACGCGAGTCGCGTGGTGCGGATGCCCATCGGGACGAGCAGTCGGCTGAGGTAGGTCGCCGTCGCCTCGCCCTCGAGGTTCGGGTCGGTGGCGATGATGACCTCGTCCACGGTGCCGTCGGCCAGCCGCGTCATCAGCTGCTGGATCCGCAGGTCGTCCGGACCGACACCGTCGATCGGGCTGATCGCTCCGCCGAGCACGTGGTAGAGCCCACGGAACTCGCGGGTGCGCTCGATGGCGGCGACGTCCTTCGCCTCCTCCACGACGCAGATCACCGACGGCGACCGACGGGGGTCACGGCAGATGCTGCACCGCACGTTCTCGGTGACGTTGCCGCAGACCTCGCAGAAGCGCACCTTCTCCTTGACCTCGGCCAGGAGCTCGGACAGTCGCGCCGGGTCGAACGACTCGGTCTGCAGGATGTGGAACGCGATGCGCTGTGCCGACTTCGGGCCGATGCCCGGCAGCCGACCGAACTCGTCGATCAGGTCCTGGACGATCCCGTCGTACATCAGGCGCCTTCCTCGTGCAGGGCGGTCTCCTCGATGAACTGCGCGCCGAGGATCTCACGGACGACCGCCTCGCCGTACCGACCAGCGACCGGCGTCCGACGGACCTGGGGTGCAGCGGTCCGTGCCGGAGTTGGCTGCGCAGCCGCCTCCTGGGTCGGTGCTGCCTGCGCAGGTGCTGCCTGCTCGGGTGCTGCCTGCTCGGGCGCGGCCTGTGCTGAGCCGGTTTGCGCCGGTGCTGCCTGCGGTGCTGGTGCCCGCGTCGGTCGCTGGCTCGGAACACCCGAGGACGCGTGCGCTCCCGGATCGGGGAAGGGAGCACCGTCGTCGTAGGGCTCGTCGTCGAGCGGGTAGTCGTCGACCGGGACGTCCGGCCCACCGGAGGGTGCGGCGGCCGCGGTACCCGGCGCAGCGGGCGCTGCCGGTGCGGGCGCTACGGCTGCGGCTGGTGCGGGCGCTGCGGCTGCGGCCGGTGCCGGTGCCGGCGCTCCCGCTGCGTCGGGTGTCGGGTCGCTCGGTGCAGCAGCACGGGCCGGCGCTGTTCCGGCACCGCCGAGCGCGGAGGCCGGACGGAGCTGTGCAGCGAGGGCCGCGTCGGCGGCGGGGTCGGAGACCGGTGCGACGGGCACGACCGGTTCCCCGGTGTCGGTCGTCCCGAACGGTGCCGACCAGCCCGGCTCGAGGTGCTCGGGCACGGCGCCGGCGGTCGGGTCGGTCGCCGGGATCGTGGCGACGGCCCAGTCGGTCACCGGAGCGCTGGGCGTGGCCGGCTGCTGCCGTGTGGTCGGCTGCTGAGATACGCCCTGCTGTTGGTTCGCCTGCTGCGGGCTCGCCTGCTGCGGGCTTGCCTGCTGCTGCTGGCTCGCCTGCTGCTGCTGGCTCGGCTGCTGCTGCTGCGTCGGCCCTTCGGCAGTCGTTGGCTGCGGCGGTGCGGACTGCTGGCGCGCGGCCTGCTGCTGGCTGGTGTCCTCCGACGTCACGTGCGGTCGCGTCGGCTGCTGCTGCGACGTCTGCCGACCCGGCTCCGACGCGGGAGCACCGGCCGAGCGCTGCTGTCCCGGCCCACGGGCGACGAACTTCACCCGCAGGCCGAGGACGTCGATGATCGCCGAGCGGAGCAGTTCGCTGACGCTCGTCGCGGGGTCGGACATCTCCTTGAACGACGCCACGTCCTGCTGGCTGGGGAAGGTGAGCGTCAGCACGTCCTCGCGCAGGGCCGTCACCTGGGCCGTGACCACCACGGACCAGGCCGAACGCCGAGCGCGCTGGACGTGCTCGACGACCTGGGGCCAGGCGTCGCGGAGCTGCTGGAAGCCGACGGCGGCGACCGGTCGGACGACCGCCTCGTCGCCGACGGCCGTCCCCTGCCCGGTGGACGACGCGTTCGCGGTGCCCGACGGATCGTGCTGGTGCTGCTCGGTCGGGTGTGCCGTCGTCGTCGCACTCGACGCGCTCTGCTCCGCCGGTCGGCCCGCAGACCGATCGGTCGGGCCGCCGGCCGGACCTTGGCTCGGGGGCGTCGCCACGGCCGCCCAGGAGGCAGCGGCATCGCGCACGGTCGCGCCGGGGTCCCGCGGCTCGGCGTCACGCGCGGTCGTCGGAGCCTGATCGGCGGGCTCCTGGTCCGGTCGGGTCGGCGCCGCTGCTCGGGTCGGGGTCGCGGTCGACGCAGCGGGCTGCGCAGCCGGGGTCGCCGGCGAGGAGCCGGCCTGCGCCGGGGCGCTGCCCGCTCCCGTGCGCGGAACCGGAGCGCCCGCGGAGGACTGCTGTGCAGCCTGCGGTCGTTCGACCGCGGCGGGAGCCTGGTGTCCGCCGGCGTCGCCGACACCGACGCGACGCTCCAGCCGCTCGACGCGGGCGAGTGCACCGCGCTGGGTGTCGTCGACCTCGGGCACGAGCATGCGCGCCGTCATCAGCTCGAGGTGCAGTCGGGGGGACGTCGCACCGGTCATCTCGGTGAGCGCGCGGTTGGCGATGTCGGCGGACCGCGACAGCGCCGTCGCGCCGAAGACGCCGGCCTGCCGGGTCATGGTGTCGAGTTCCTCGGGAGAGATCCCGCGCAGCACGGCTGCGGCGCTCTCGTTCGTCGCCGCGACGACGATCAGGTCGCGGAGCCGCTCGAGCAGGTCCTCGACGAAGCGACGCGGGTCCTGCCCGGTCTGCACCACGCGGTCGACCGCGGCGAAGGCCGAGGCGGGGTCGGCCACCGCCAGCGCGTCCACGACGTCGTCGAGCAACGCAGCGTCGGTGTAGCCGAGCAGGGCGACCGCGCGTTCGTAGGCGATCGCGCCGTCCTCGCTGCCGGCCATGAGCTGGTCGAGCAGGGACAGCGTGTCTCGCACCGACCCCCCACCGGCACGGACGACGAGCGGGAGGACACCCGGTGCGACGGAGACCGACTCCTGCTCGCACAGCTGCTCGACGTACTCGAGCATCGTGGCCGGCGGGACGAGCCGGAACGGGTAGTGGTGGGTCCGGGAGCGGATGGTGCCGATGACCTTCTCCGGCTCGGTGGTCGCGAAGATGAACTTCACGTGCTCCGGCGGTTCCTCGACCAGCTTGAGCAGGGCGTTGAAGCCCTGCGGCGTCACCATGTGTGCTTCGTCGAGGATGAAGATCTTGTAGCGGTCGCGCGCCGGTGCGAACACGGCGCGGTCGCGCAGGTCGCGCGCGTCGTCGACGCCGTTGTGGCTCGCTGCGTCGATCTCGATGACGTCGAGCGATCCCCCGCCACCCCGGGCGAGCTCCACGCAGCTCGGGCAGACGCCGCACGGTGTGTCCGTCGGGCCCTGCTCGCAGTTCAGGCACCGGGCGAGGATGCGCGCCGAGGTCGTCTTGCCGCACCCGCGCGGCCCGCTGAACAGGTAGGCGTGGTTCACACGGTTCGTCCGCAGGGCGGTCCGCAGCGGGTCGGTGACCTGCGACTGACCGATCAGCTCGGCGAAGTTCTCGGGCCGGTAACGGCGATACAGGGCGGTGACCACGGACCAAGGGTAGCCGGGACGGCCGACACCGCGACGCCCTCGGCGACCACCGGTGGAGGGGGCGAGGAGAGGCGGGACGACACCGCGCCTCCCGGCCGTCGTGACGACGGACGAGAGGCGCGGTGCGGTCGGTGTGGGCGGACGGTCAGGCGCGCCCGCGGCGGATGCGGCGTGCCAGTCGGGAGAGACCGAGCAGCAGGAACCCGAGGACCACCAGGCCGCCGGCGGCACCCGCGAGCGGGGCGACGTCCGCGCCGGTGAAGGCGAGGTCGCGACCGGAACCGTTGCCGGATCCGGATCCCGTGCCGGTGCCGGTGCCGGTGCCGGTGCCGTTGCCGTTGCCGGATCCGTTGCCGAGGGAACCGTTG
The DNA here is from genome assembly GCF_045370965.1 of Curtobacterium sp. 179-B 9B NHS. Lineage (NCBI taxonomy): Bacteria > Bacillati > Actinomycetota > Actinomycetes > Micrococcales > Microbacteriaceae > Curtobacterium > Curtobacterium sp. 179-B 9B NHS. The sequence continues at coordinate 182,297 of NZ_JBIQDQ010000002.1, read as the reverse complement.
CCGGCAGCGAGACCCGATCCGTTGCCGGCAGCGAGACCCGATCCGTTGCCGGTACCGATCACTCCGGTACCGGTGCCGGCTCCGTTCCCGGAGCCACCCGGCAGGCCCGGCTGGCCCGGTTCACCGGGCTGACCCGGCTCTCCAGGCTCCCCGGGCTGACCAGGCTGACCAGGCTCTCCAGGCTCCCCGGGCTGACCAGGCTCCCCGGGCTCACCGGGCTCCCCGGGCTGACCAGGCTGACCAGGCTCACCGGGCTCACCGGGCTCACCGGGCTCACCGGGCTCACCAGGCTCACCAGGCTGACCAGGCTCTCCAGGCTCTCCGGGCTCACCAGGTTCACCGGGCTGCCCAGGCTCACCCGGCTCACCGGGCCGACCCGGCTCCCCAGGCTCTCCAGGCTCACCAGGCTGACCAGGCTGACCCGGCTCTCCAGGCTCACCGGGCTGCCCCGGCTCTCCAGGCTCACCGGGCTGCCCCGGCTCCCCAGGCTCCCCCGGCTGCCCGGGCTCACCGGGCTCACCGGGCTGCCCCGGCTCACCCGGCTGCCCCGGCTCACCCGGCTGGGCGGCGACCACCACCACGGGCACGGTCTGGGCGGCGGACGTGGCACCCTCGACGGTCTGGGTCACCGTGAAGGTGTGCGAGCCGACCCCGAGCTCCACGGACACCGACCAGGAGCCGTCGGCAGCCGCAGTCGTCACGACGGGGTCTCCCGCGTCGCTGCGGACCGTGACGGTCGCACCCGGGTCCGCCGTCCCGGTGACCTGCCAGGTGGCGGTGCCGTCGGCACCGGCCGTCTGCCGGGCCCCGGGCAGGGGCGAGGTGACCGTCAGGGGGTCCGCGACCCGGACGACGATCGGCACGACCTGCGAGTCGGAGGTGCCCCCGTCCACGGTCTGCGTCGCCTGCAGCGTCCAGTCACCGGCCGGGACCTCCTCGAAGGTGACGCTCCAGCGACCGTCGCCGCCGGCCGTCGTCGTCCGGACCTGCCCGGTCGAGAGCCGGACCTCGACCGCGGCGTCGGCTGCGGCAGTCCCGGAGACGGGCACGGTGGTCGTGCTGTCGAGCCCGGGGGCCTCGAAGAGGCGACCCGGGGTCGGGTCCGTGATGACGACGTCGTCCTCCTGCGCGGCGACCACGCTGATGCCGCTGGTCACCGGGGCCGAGGTGGCCCCGCCGACCGTCTGCGTCGCCGACACGGTGTGGTCGCCGACCGGGACGTCCGGCACGGTCACCGTCCAGGAGCCGTCGGCACCGGCCGTCGTCGACACCGTGGTGCCGTCGATGTCGACCGTCACGGTGGCGCCCGGCTCGGCGGTCCCGCTGACCGGCACGGAGACCGTGTCCTGGTCCGTCGGGAACACCTGGCCGTCCACGGGGGCGGTCACCTGCAGCGGGGCCACGGCGGCGACGGTGAAGGCGACGTCGGGTGCTGCAGTGGTCCGGCCGTCCACGGTCTGCGTGGCGGAGGCGGTGTGGCCGCCGAGCGCGACGTCCGGCACGGTGACCGTCCAGTCGCCCTCGTCGTCGGCCGTGGTCGCGACGGCGGTGCCGTCGTCGATCGTGACCGACACCGTTGCGCCGGGCGCTGCCGTGCCCACGACCCGGACCGGCGTGGTGTCACCGACGATCCGGACGGTGCTGCCGGCCGCCGGCGTCGTGATGACGACGGCGTCCTCGTCGGCGACGTCCACGGTCACGTCCACCACGACGGGGTCGGAGGTGGTGCCACCGACCTCCTGGCCGACGGTCACCGTGTGGTCGCCGGGACCGACGCCCGGTACGACCGTGTCCCAGGTGCCGTCGTCACGGACGGGCACCTCGATCGGGTCGCCGTCGTCGACCACCACGGTGACCGTGCCACCGGGCTCGCCGGTGCCCGCCACGGGCAGGTCGAGCGTCGGGTCGGACGCCGGCACCGTGACGACCTGGTCGTCGGTCGGCGTGGTGACCGTCAGGGGCGCACCGGCCTCGACCGTGAAGGTGTTCGCGACCTGACCCGAGGTGGACCCGTCGACCGTCTGCGTCGCCCGGACGGTGTGCTCGCCCGTCGCGACGCCGTCGAACCGGACGCTCCAGGTGCCGGCGTCGGTCGCCGTCACGGTCTGCTCGTCGCCGTCGTCCAGGGTCACGCGGACCTCGGCACCGGGCTCGGCCGCCCCGTTCGCGACGATCGTCGCGAGGGAGTCGTCCTGTGCGACCGTGACGGTGGATCCGTCGGCCGGGGTGGCGATCGTCAGCGGTGCCGCGACCACGACCTCGATGGCCACCGTGACCGGCTGCGACGTGGTGCCGCCGACCTGCTGGGTGACGCTGACGGTCGTGGTGCCCGCGGGGACCCCGGGGACGTCGACCGCCCAGTCGCCGTCCTCGTCGGCCTCGGTCGTGGCATCACGCCCGCCGCCGAGGTCGACCACCACGGTGGCGCCGGGCTCCGCGGTGCCGCGCACCGTGACCGTCGTCGTGGCGTCCTCGTCGGCGACCCGCACCTCGTCCCCGTCCGCGGGGTCGGTGATGACGACCGGCGCTGCCGCGACGACCTCGAAGGGACGCTCGACCGGCGTGGTCGAGGTCGAGCCGGCGACGGTCTGCGTCGCCGACACGACGTGCTCGCCGACCGCGACGTCGTCGACGTCGACGCTCCACGTGCCGTCGTCGCCCACCGTCACGTCGACCGGGTCTCGGTCGTCGACGGTCACCGTCACGGTGGCGCCGGGCTCGGCGTCACCGGCGACCGTGACGGTCGTCGTGGCGGCGACGTCCGCGACGGTGACGGTGCCCTCCGGCTGCCGGACGACGAGCTCCGCCGCGGCGACGACCGAGACCGGTCGCGTGACGGGGGCGCTCGTGGTGCCGTTCACCGACTGCGTGACCGCCGCCGTCCAGGACCCCACCGGGACGTCCTCGACGGTGGTCGCCCAGGTGCCGTCGTCGCCGACGACCGTCTCGGCGGTGCCGCCGTCACCGAGGTCGACGGTGACCGTCGCCCCCGGCGCGCCGGTGCCGGCGAAGTCCACGTCGGTGGTGGCGTCGTCGTCCGCGACCGTGACGGCCGTGGCGCCGGCCGGCGTGGTGACGGTCAGCGGCGCCCCGGCGCGCACCGACACTCCGGCGCTGACGGGTGCCGAGGTGATCCCGCCGACGACCTGCGTCGCCCGGACGGTGTGGTCACCGGTCGGCACGTCGGTGAACGTGTGGGTCCACCGTCCGTCGTCGTCCGCCTCGACGGTCGCCTGTTCCCCGGTGGAGAGCGTGACGGTCACCGGAGCGCCCGGCTCGGCCGTACCGGCCGCCACGACGTCGGCCGTACCGGTCGCGTCGGCGACCGTGATGACGTCACCGTCGTCGGGGCTGGTGAGCGCGAGCGGTCGGCCTGCGCGCACCGTGAGCGTCTGCTCCGCACTGGAGGCGGTGGTGCCGCCGACCGTCTGCGTCGCCGTGACCGTCTGCTCGCCCACGCCGACGCCGCCGACGGTGACCGTCCAGTCGCCGTCGTCGTCCGCGGTCGTGGAGGCCTCGGCGTCGCCGACACGGACCGTCACCGGTGCGTTCGGCTCTGCCGTGCCGGACACCGTCACGTCGCGTGTGGTGTCCTCGTCCGGGACGAGCAGGACCGCGCCGTCCTCGGGCGACGTGATGAGCACGTCGTCCGCGGCGACGAGCGTGACGTCGCGGGTCACGGGGTCGGACGTCGCCGGGCTGGAGACCCCGCCGGGCAGCGTCTGCGTGACCGACACCGGGTGCGTCCCGACGCCGACGTCCTCGAAGGTGACGGACCAGCTCCCGTCGGCGGCGACCGTGGTCGTCGCTCCGGGCTCCTCGCCGTCGATCGTCGCGACGATCGTCGCGCCGGGCTGCCCGGTGCCGGTGACCGTCACGTCACGGGTCACGTCGTCGCCGGCGACCGTCATCGCCGCCGTGCCTGGAGCCGTGATGGTGAGGGGCGCCGCAGCGTCGACCAGGAAGCCCACGGGCAGGGCGTCCGTGCTCGCGCCGTTCAGCGACTGTGCCGCGTCGATCGTGTAGTCACCGGGGGCGAGCCCGGCTGCGTCGACCGACCAGGTGCCGTCGTCGTCGGCTGCGGTGGTCGAGAGCTCGAGGTCACCGACCGTCACCGTCACGGCTGCGCCGGGTTCGGCGACACCGCTGATCGTCACCGTGGCGGTGGCGTCCCCGTCGACCACGACGAAGCGCGAGCCGGCGGCCGGGCTGTCGATGGTGACGGCGGTGCCCGGGACGACGGTGAAGTCCCGCGTCTCGGTGGGACCGGTCGTGCCGTTCACGGTCTGCACGGCCTCGACGGTGTGCTGGCCGGTCCCGAGCTGCACCGGGTCGAGGACCCAGTTGCCCGCGGGGCCGGTCACGACGGCGACGGGTGCTGCCCCGTCGATGCTGACGGAGACGGTCGCACCCGGCTCCGCGGTCCCGCGGACCACGACCGACGCGTCGCCGGTGCTCGTGGCGGGGATCTCCTGCCCCTCGGTGGGAGCGGTGATCTCGAGGTCGTCGCCGACCTCGATCGAGATGTCCCGCTCGATCGCCGGCGAGGTCTGTCCACCGACGGTCTGGGTGACCGTCACGGTGTGACCGCCGGTCCCGACGTCCGGCAGGGCCACCGACCAGGTGCCGTCGTCGTCCACCGTGGTCGTGACGGGTGCTCGCTCGTCGAGCACGACGTCGATCTCGGCACCGGGCTGCGCCGTCCCGGTCACGTCGACGTCGACCGTGTCGTCGTCGTTCGCGACCACGGTCGTCGCGCCCTGCACCGGTGCGGTCACCTGCAGCGCTGCCGCGGGGACGACCGAGACGATCCGCTGCTGGGCCGGCGACGTCGTGCCGTTCACGGTCTGCGTCGCGGTCAGGGTGTACCGACCGACGGGCACGTCCTCGACCGTCGTCCTCCAGTCACCGTCTCCGTCGGCCGTCGTCGTGGCCGTGAGGCCGCCGCCGAGCGACACCGACACCCGGGCCCGGGGCTCGGCGGTCCCGGTGACGTCGAGGTCGGCGGTCGAGTCGGCGTCGAGGACGGGCACGGTGGCGCCGTCCGCAGGGGTCGCGATCGTCAGCGGGGCACCGACGGCGATCTCGAAGGCCGAGGTGACGGGCGCCGAGGTGGTGCCGGCGACCGTCTGCGTCGCGGTGATCGTGCGCTCACCGACCGGGACCCCCGGGAAGGTGGCGGTCCAGTCGCCGTCGTCGTCCGCCTCGGTGATCGCCGTGAAGGAGCCGCCGAGGTCGACCGCGACGGACGCGTTCGGCGCAGCGGTGCCGGTCACCGTGACCGGGGTGGTCGACGTGGCGTCGGCGACCGTCAGGACGGCTCCGTCGGTCGGCTCCTCGATGGTGATGCCGGGAACGGCGGTGACCGAGAAGTCACGGGTCACCGGAGCGCTCGTCGTGCCGTCGACGGTCTGGGTCGCCGTGGCCGTGTAGTCGCCCGCGGGGACGTCCTCGACCGTGGCGGTCCAGGTGCCGTTCGTGTTCGCCGTGGTGGTGGCGGTCAGACCGTCGCCGAGCGTCACGTCGACGCGGGCACCGCCCTCGGCAGCACCGGTGAGCACGACGGCGCGGGTGTCCCCGACGAGCGGCAGGACCGCATCGGGGGCCGGAGTGTCGATGGTCAGCGTCCGAGCGGCGACGACCTCGAAGTCCCGCGTCACCGCGGCCGAGGTGGTGTCGCCGACGGTCTGCGTCACGCTGGCCGTCTGCAGCCCGACCGGGACCGCGTCGACAGGGACGCTCCAGACGCCGTTGCCGTCCGCCGTGCCGCTCGCCGTGACGTCGTCGCCGATCGTCACGTCGATCCGCGCGTTCGCGGTGGACGTGCCGGTGAGGGTCACCGGGGTCATGGTCCCGGTCGTGGTGAACTGCTGCCCGGCAGTGGGCGTGTCGATGACCAGCGGACGCTGCGCGACGACCGAGAAGGCCTGCGTCGCGGTGCCCGCGGCGGCGCCGCCGACCGTCTGCGTCGCGGTGACGGTCCGGTCCCCGACCGGGACGTCCGCGAGTGTGGCGGTCCAGGTGCCGTCGGGGGCGACCGTCGCGGGGGCGGTCAGGCCACCGCCCGCGGCGAGCGCGATGCCGGCACCGGGTTCACCGGTCCCGCGCACCGTCACCGAGCGGGTGGAGGTGTCGGTCGGGACGCTGAACTGCTGCCCTGCCGTGGGTGCGGTGATCGTCGGGGCCAGGAACGCCGTGGCGCGCACCGTGGAGGTGGCGAGGTCGACCGTCGCGGCGTTCAGTCCCGGCAGCACCGTGAGGCGCAGGGCGGTCACGCTCTGCGCCCCTGGGTCGTACCCGCGAGGGTCGCGGAAGCGGGGGTCGTCCTGCGCGTTCACCGTCAGGTCGACCACCTGACGGAGCAGGAGCACGACGGGCGAGAGCGCCGTCGCGACGGCGGTCGTGGTGGTGGTGAGCGTGGTGCTGAGCTGGGTGAGGGCGGCGGAGTTCGCCAGCGGCCGCACCGCGGTCTGGAGGGCCGGGACGACGGTGCCGCTGACGAGCGTCCCGAGCACGGGGGCGACGTTGATCCCGAGGATCGTTCCCGTCGACACGGAGACCTGCGGCGTGGCCGCGCCCGACACGGCGAGCGCACCGATGGTCGAGTCGACGGTCACGTTGATCGGCAGGTTGACCGCCCCGGCCGCGCGGAGCGTGGCACTGACCTGGACGCGCACCCGTGCGGCGTCGACCGCGTTCGTGACGGCGGTGCTCAGGGTGGCAGGGAGCCGTGTCCCGAGGATGTTCGTGATGCTGCTGTTGATCGCGGCGACCGCCGCATCGGTGAGCACGGGGGTGTTCGCCGGCTGGTCGTTGAGCCGCGTCAACGTGTCGAGGTCGACGGTGATCGAACCGGTCGACGGGGTGATGGTCACCGCACCGTCCGTGATCGGCTGCGCGAGGACCCCGTCGATGGTCGGCCCGAGATCGAGGTTCGCGGTCGTCTGGACGCTCGTGTTCCGAACGGACACCAGCGGCGAGAGCAGCGATCCCAACGCCCCCGTGACCGCGTCGGTCGTCACCGCTCCGCTCAGCGCGGTGTTCACCGAGGCGGACAGCGGCGCGACGTTCGCCCGCAGGGTCGTCGCGAGTCGGGACACCGCGGGGCTGGTGAGCTGCAGGTTCGCGCCGGCGATGCGGTAGTCGCTCGCGGTGCTCACCGTCGCACCACGTGTGGCGCTGATCGTCGAGGCGAGCGCGCCCACCTGCAGCTGCGCGTTCGACAGCACGGTCGAGTCCGCGCGGACCCGGGTCAGCAGCGGGTTCAGGTTCAGCGTCGACGCACCGGCCCCGGTGCCGCTCCCGACGCCGATCGCCCCGTCGTTGCCGACGAGGCCGGAGGAACCGCGGGCGCCCGTCTGCGAGGTCGTCGCGAACTGCCCGTCGACACCGAGCGTCAGGATGCCGTTCGCGCCGAGCAGGTCGACGTTGTTCGACAGTCGGACGCCCAAGCTGTTCAGCGCGGTGAGGTCGAGCGGCTGGTTCGTCGTCCCGCCGACCGTGCTCGCGCTGCTCGCGGAGTAGGCACCGCGGAGCTGGGCGAGCGCGTCGACGTCGACGATGCCGGAACCGCTGAGCAGGAAGCCCTCGGCCTCGGCGACGTCCGTCTGCGCCGCTGCAGCCGGTTGGATCGCCACGGTGGCGGCGAGCAATGCCGTCACCGTGGCGACGACACCGCCGCGCAGGAGGAGGCTCCGGTCACCGGGAGCTCGTCGTCGAGCCCGGTTCCCGTCGCCGGTGATCCATCGTGTCCAGTTGACCGCTCCTGCGGGCACAGGGGTACCCCGGAGCGACACGTGCCTGCGCATGCGTGTCCCGTTTCCTGGCAGGCTCGCCTGCCACCTGATCCTCGGACTCCCCCGCTGGTGAGACGGGAGAGGGTCGGAACCCTGGTTGGGGGTTCCTGAAGGTGATCTTTACACATGAACAGGAACCGCGCACGAGGTTGCGCGAGATTCCGTCGGCGAGTCCGCTCGGCACAACGGATCCCGATCGCGGGTCCGCCGGAGAACGAAGAAGACTGCTCACGCACGGGACGGCACAGCCCCGGAACGAAGAAGACTCCTCACGCACCCGCCAGAGCCCGGTTACCCTTGCTGCGTTTCCGCCCTGGGGGAGTTGGCCTGGATGGCGTCACGTGAGGAGCCTCCGGAAGTCTACCGGATGCTCCGGGCAGTATCGGACACATGAAGATCGCCATCGCCGGAGGACACGGCCAGATCGCACTGCTCCTCGCCCGCCTGATCACCGACGCGGGCCACGACGCCGTCGCGATCATCCGCAACCCTGCCCACGTGACCGACGTCGAGCAGCAGGGCGCGACGGCCCTGGTCGTCGACCTGGAGCAGGTGGACGACGACGAGCTGGCGCTGCGCCTCCGTGGCGTCGACGCCGTGGTCTTCGCCGCGGGTGCCGGGCCGAACAGCGGCGCCGACCGCAAGGAATCCGTCGACCGCGACGCGGCGATCACCCTGGCGGACGCGGCGGAGCGGATCGGGATCCAGCGGTACGTGATGGTGTCGGCGATGGGTGCCGACGCCTACGACCGCGAGCGTGCCGTGGTCCCTGCCCGGACGGAGGCGGACGTCTTCCAGGTGTACCTCCGGGCGAAGTCGGAGGCCGATGCGAACATCCGGATGCGGAACCTGGCCTGGACGATCATCCGGCCTGGAGCACTGCTCGACACCCCGCCGCAGGGCACGGTGCACGTCGGCCGGACGGTCCCCCGCGGGTCGATCCCCCGTGCGGACGTCGCCGCCCTCGTCCTGCACGCACTGCTCGACGACACCGCCGTCGGGGTGCAGTTCGAGGTGACGAGCGGCAACACCCCGATCCCGGCCGCCCTCCACGCCCTGAGCTGACGCGGGCGGGACGCTGGCGTCAGCTCGAGACGCCGGCGTCAGCGCGAGACGCCGTCCACCGAGCGAGACGCCGTCGGAAGTGGCGGCGTCTCGACGAAGTGGCGGCGTCTCGAGTGGCTGGCGGCGCCTCGACGACGGCGCAGCACCAGGCGCAGGCCCAGGCACCGCGGCACGCCGCACCAGGCGCCCCGCCGCGCCACCAGCCCGACGGCCCTACAGCGCGACCGCCGCCGACTGCCGGGCGATCTCGAGCTCCTCGTTCGTCGGCACGACGAGCACCGCGACCCGCGACGCGTCGGTCGAGATCAGCCGGGCCTCCTTCGAGTGCAGCTCGTTCCGGTCGGCGTCGACCTCGATGCCCAGGTGCTCGAGCCCGGCGAGCACGCGCCGCCGCAGCAGCGCGTTGTTCTCCCCCACCCCGGCGGTGAACACGACGGCGTCCAGCCCGCCGAGCTGCGCCGTGTAGGCCCCGACGTAGCGGCGGATCCGGTGCCGGTACACGGCGAGCGCCGCCTCGGCCTCGTCGTCGCCACCGAGCGCCGCGTCCTGCACGTCGCGCATGTCGCCGTTGCCGGTGAGGCCGAGCAGCCCGGACTGCTTGTTGAGCATCGTGTCGAGGTCGTCGAAGGACATGCCGGCCTCGCGGTGCAGGTGGATGAGCACCGCCGGGTCGAGGTCGCCGGAGCGTGTGCCCATCACGAGGCCCTCGAGCGGCGTGAGCCCCATCGACGTCTCGATCGACCGCCCGCCGTCGATCGCCGCGACCGACGCCCCGTTGCCGAGGTGCAGCACGATCGTCTTCAGCGCGGCCAGCGGGCGGCCGAGGAACTCCGCGGTCTGCTCGGACACGTACTTGTGGCTCGTCCCGTGCATGCCGTACCGGCGGATCCGGTACCGCTCGGCGAGGTCGGCCGGGATCGCGTACGTGTAGGCGTGCGGCGGCATGGTCTGGTGGAACGCGGTGTCGAAGACGGCGACGTGCGGCACGTCCGAGAACACCTGCTTCGCCGCGCGGATGCCCTCGAGGTTCGCGGGGTTGTGCAGCGGCGCGAGGCTGTTCAGGTCCTCGATCTGCTGCTCGACCTCGTCGGTGACGACGCTGGCCGCGTCGAAGGTGGTCCCCCCGTGCACGACGCGGTGTCCGACGACCGCCGGCGGGTGCTCGTCGAACGACGGCCCGACCTTGGCGAAGGCGTCGATCATCGCCTGGAAGCCGGCCGCGTGGTCGGGCACGGACGCCGCGTCGTTCGACGACGACTCCCCCGTCAGCGCGTTGGTGTGCTTCCACGCCCCCGACGACTCCCCGATGCGCTCGACGAGCCCGGAGGCGAGCGTGCGCTCGCCCTCGAGCTCGATGAGCTGGTACTTGAACGAACTCGATCCGGAGTTGACGACGAGGGCTGCGGTCACGGTGGGGTGCCTTTCTCGGGACGGTCTGGAGGCGCGGTGCGGGCGGGTGGGCTGGTCGCGGTCGGCGATGGTCGGTCAGGCCGCGTCGGTCGCGGTGCCGGCCTGGATGGCCGTGATGGCGACCGTGTTCACGATGTCGCTGACGAGCGCACCGCGGGACAGGTCGTTGATCGGCTTGCGCAGGCCCTGGAGGACGGGTCCGATCGCGACCGCACCAGCCGAGCGCTGCACGGCCTTGTAGGTGTTGTTGCCGGTGTTGAGGTCGGGGAAGATGAACACCGTCGCCCGGCCCGCCACGGGCGAGTCCGGCATCTTCGTGCGGGCGACCGTCGGATCGGCGGCGGCGTCGTACTGGATGGGTCCCTCGACGAGCAGGTCCGGGCGGCGCTCCCGGACGAAGGCCGTCCCGGCGCGCACCTTGTCGACGTCCGCACCGGTGCCGCTGTCGCCGGTCGAGTAGCTCAGCATCGCGACGCGCGGGTCGATGCCGAACTGCGTGGCCGTCTCCGCCGACGAGATCGCGATGTCGGCGAGCTGCTCGCTGCTCGGGTCGGGGATGACCGCGCAGTCACCGTAGACGAGCACGCGGTCGGCGAGCGCCATGAGGAACACGCTCGAGACGATCGAGGTGTCCGGCCGGGTCTTGATGATTTCGAAGGACGGTCGGATGGTGTGCGCGGTGGTGTGCTTCGCCCCGGACACCATGCCGTCGGCGAGTCCGAGCTGCACCATGAGCGTGCCGAAGTAGGACACGTCGGTGACGGTGTCGCGCGCGAGCTCCATCGACATGCCCTTGTGCGCTCGGAGCCGCGTGTACTCCTCGGCGAAGCGCTCGCGCAGCTCGGGGTCGAACGGGCTGACGAGCTGCGCACCGTCGAGGTCGAGGCCGAGCTCGGTGGCGCGTGCCCGGATCGACGTCGGCTCGCCGAGGATCGTGAGCTCGCACACCTGTCGCGCGAGCAGCGTCGACGCCGCGTGCAGGATGCGGTCGTCGTCGCCCTCGGGCAGCACGATCCGCTTGCCGTACCCACGCGCGCGGTCGAGCAGCCCGTGCTCGAACATGAGCGGCGTGACGACCCCGGACGGGGTGAGCTGCAGGCGGTCGCGCAGTGCGTCGGCGTCGACGTGCTGCTCGAAGAGCGCCAGTGCCAGGTCGGCCTTGCGGGGTGAGTCCGCGGCGAGGCGCCCCCGGGTGTGGGTGATGCGGAGCGCGGTGTCGTACGTGCCGAGGTCGTTCCGGGCGATCGGCAGCGAGCTCGACAGGCCCTCGAGCAGCCGGGTGATCTGCGGCGAGGTCTCGAACCCGCCGTTGAGGATCACGCCCGCCAGGCTCGGGAAGGTCTCGGACTGGTTCGCGAGCACGGTCGCGAGGAGCACGTCACTGCGGTCCCCCGGCACGACGACGATCCCGCCCTCGATGAGCCGCGGCAGCACGTTCTCCATGCTCATGCCGGCGACCACCGTGCCGAGGGCCTCCCGGTCGAGCAGCGCCTCGTCACCGCGGACGAGCGTGGCGCCCGTCGCCTCGAGCAGGGCGCGCACCGTCGGCGCCACGAGCACCCGGTCCTCCGGGATGGCCCACACGGGGGTGTCCGGGTGGTCGTCGCGCACGGCGTGCTCCACGCTCTGGACGATCGCGGCCAGGGCGTCCGGGTCCGCACGGTTCACGACGACGCCGAGCAGCTGGGCGTGCGCCGCCCGGAGTTCGCTCGTGGTGACGTCCGCGACCTGCGCCATCGCCTCGGGCGTGCGGACGCCACGCTCCGAGGAGTCCCGACCGCCGAGCACGAGCAGCACGGGCGCGCCGAGGTTCGCCGCGACCTTGGCGTTGAACGACAGCTCGGTCGGGCTGCCGACGTCGGTGTAGTCGGACCCGAGCACCACGACGGCGTCGCACTGCCGCTCGACCTGGGCGAACCGGTTCAGGATCGTGCCGAGGGCGGCGTCCGGGTCGGCGTGCACGTCGTCGTACGTCACGCCGACGGCCTCGTCGTAGGAGAGCCCCACCGCGCTGTGCTGCAGCAGGAGCTCGAGCACGTAGTCCGGCTCGGCCACCGACCGTGCGACAGGTCGGAACACGCCGACGCGTCCGACGGAGCGTGCGAGGGTCTCGAGGACACCGAGCGCGACGGTGCTCTTGCCCGTGTGTCCTTCTGCTGACGTGATGTAGATGCGGGTCGACACCCCTCCAGGCTAGTCGCGGGCACACCGTGCGCTCTGGGAGCCGACGGGGCCGTGGACGGACGTGGTCGTGACCACCCCCGCGAACCTGTACCATGGGGTGTCGTCACCGCGAGGTGGCACGAGGAGAATTCGCCTAGTGGCCTATGGCGCACGCTTGGAAAGCGTGTTGGGTGCAAGCCCTCGGGGGTTCGAATCCCCCATTCTCCGCCAGCAGTACCGAAGGGCGCGTCCAGCAGGACGCGCCCTTCGTCGTTCCCGGGTGGCGCACGTCCCCGTCGGCACGGCTCCCGACCGGCACGGCTCCCGACCGGCGCGGCCCCGGCTGCGGCCCGTGGAGTCCCCCACTCGCGGGACACGATCGCACCCCGCTCGGCCCGTCCTGGCCGGGAAACGCCCAACGGGGGTGGAACGGGCTGTCCTCCGCCCCCGCTTCGCCCTATCCTGTGCAGACGGACGACCCCGGGACGGGTCGGACACGGTGCAGCGGGCGGCAGGGGCGTCGCCCGCGGGGTGGCAGATCGGCCTGCCCGTGCGCCCGAGGGGTGAGGAGACCCAGGTGGGGGAAGCGACGGTGTCAGCTGCCGGGCGTCTGCGGACGCCGGTCCACGACGTGGTCCTCCGCCCGCGGCGCTCCCTCGTCCGGTCGACCGTCCTCAGCGTGGTCTGCTCCGCCGTCCCCCTCGCCGTCGCGCTCGTCTGGGCCTCGCTGCCGGAGCGCTGGTGGGTCCTCGTCGCCGGGCTCGTCGTCGCCGTCGCCGTGCTGGTCGTGGTCCTCTTCGTCCGACTCGGTCAGGCCTTCCTCGGCATCGACGCCGACGTCGTCGCCCTGAACGCGGTCCTCACCCCGAACCGTCGCATCGCCCGCGAGCGGATCGACCGGCTGGTCGTCACCCCGACGTACGGCGCGTCGCCCGACCGCACCACGCGTGAGCTCCTCGCGTTCGACGCCGACGGCACGCACCTCTTCCGGCTGCGCGGCGACGTCTGGGGCGACGACGCCCTCGACCGCGTGGTCGAGGTGCTGGGCGTGCCGGTCGAGCACGAGCGCCGACCGGTCCACGTCCGCGAGGCCACCCGCCGCTGGCCCACGAGCCGCACCTGGTACGAGCGCCGCGGGGGCGTGCTCGCGGTGGGCGCGGCGACCGCGTGCATCGTCGCCGGCCTGCTCGCCGTCGAGACCGTCGGCCTCCTGACCCGCTGAGACCGGCCGGGGCGACGCGCGGCACCGCGCCGGCAGCAGTTCAGCGGCGGCGGCGGAGCGTCGAGAAGATGCCCCGGACGACCTCCTTCGCGATGGTCTGCCCGAGGCCGTTCCCGAGCAGTCCGCCGAGCGGGTCGTCCGCAGTGCGCCCGGCCGAGCGCGACGTCCGTGTCGACGTCGATCGCGACCGGCGACCCGCCGCTGCCCGCTCCGCGCGTTCGAACTCGCGTTGCGTCCGCTCGTACTCCGCCTGTGCGGCCTTCTGCTCGCGCTCGTCCCGCGCAGCCTGCGCGGCCGCCTCCTTCGCCGCCGCGGTGGCGGCGCGGGCAGCCTCCTGCTCGGCGTCCGCCTGCGCCTGCGCTGCGGCGGCGTCCGCGGCGGCGGACTCCATGCGGGCGGCCAGGAGCTCACGCGCCGACTCGGGGTCGACGGTGGTGCCGTACCGGGCGAGGAGCGGGGACGAGGCGACCAGCGCCTCCAGGACGTCCGACGGCAGCGCGTCCATCGATCCCTGCGGCGCGCGCAGACGGGTCCACGCCACCGGCGTGGGTGCGCCGTCCTCGTTCATCACCGTCACGACCGCCTCGCCGGTCGCCAGCGAGGTCAGGACCTCCCCCAGGTCGTAGTCACTCGTCGGGTACGTCGACACGGTCGCCCGCAGTGCCTTCGCGTCGTCCGGCGTGTGGGCACGGAGCTGGTGCTGCACCCGCGAGCCGAGCTGTGCGAGCACGTCGTCGGGCAGGTCCTTCGGCGTCTGCGTGACGAACACGATGCCGACACCCTTCGAACGGATGAGCCGCACGGAGCGGACGACCTGCTCGCGGAAGTCCTTCGACGACCCCGAGAAGAGCAGGTGTGCCTCGTCGAAGAAGAACACGAGCGCCGGCCGGTCGGTGTCGCCGACCTCGGGGAGTTCGTTGAACAGGTCGGCGAGCAGCCACATCAGGAACGTCGAGAACACCTCGGGCCGGTCCTGCACGCCCGGCACCTCGAGCAGGCTCACGATCCCGCGGCCGTCCGGGGCGGTGCGCAGGAACGCACGGGTGTCGATCTCGGGTGCCCCGAAGAAGCGGTCCGCACCCTGGTCGGCGAAGGTCACCAGCTCGCGCAGGATCACACCGGCGGTCTGCTTCGACAACCCGCCGAGCTCCGCGAGCTCCGCCTTGCCCTGGTCGCTCACCAGGTGGGTCAGCACGGCGCGCAGGTCCGACAGGTCGACGAGCGGCAGTCCGGCGCGTTCGGCGTGGTGGAACACCAGCCCGAGCGAGGACTCCTGCGTCGCGTTGAGGCCGAGCACCTTGGCCAGCAGGAGCGGGCCGAACCCGGAGACGGTCGCCCGGATCGGCACACCGGTGCCCTGCCCGCCGAGGGAGTAGAACTCCACCGCACTCGCGACGCCGCGCCAGTCCTGACCGATCGCCTCGGTGCGGGCGAGGAGCTTCTCGTCCGGCTGCCCGGCCACGGCGAGTCCGGACAGGTCGCCCTTGACGTCGGCCGCGAACACCGGGACGCCGTTCGCGGCGATCTGCTCCGCGAGCAACTGGAGCGTGCGGGTCTTGCCCGTGCCGGTGGCACCGGCCACGAGGCCGTGCCGGTTGAGCATGCCGAGCGGGATCCGGACCTGGACGTCGGGCAGCGGGCGGCCGTTGACGAGGGCACCGAGCTCCAGGGCGGTGCCCTCGACGGCGTACCCGGTGCGGATCGCGTCGACGGCCTCCGGCCCGAGGGGGCCGGACTGCGGTGCGCTCGGCGGTGTGGTCGACGCGATCGTCGCCTCCGGCGTGGTGGTCGCGTCGAGCGGCGCGCGGCCGGGAGGCTCGGTGGCCGTCCCCGGCGTCGTCCCGCGTGCGGCCGTGCTCGCGTCGGGCGCCCCGGTCGCCTCCGGTACCGCGCTCGCGTCGGCCGCGCGGCTGAGCGCCGCCGCGAGCTCCTCGGCCCGACGAGCCGCCTCGTCCGCCAGCCGCCGTGCCTCCTCGGCCGCCGCCTGCGCCGCTGCTGCCGCTGCCCGTGCCTGCTCCACCGCGTCGGTCATGTCCGCAGCCTACGGACGCGTCGACCCTCCGGTCCGCTCGTCGTGACGACGTCCGGCTGTGCGACGTGTCAGTGCGAGAGCGCCGGCACGGTCCGCGGCCGGACGACCACCCAGAGCACGACGACGGCGACCGCCGCCGTGCATGCCATCACGCTCGCCATGGGTGTCGCCGCGGTGATGCCGAGCCACCCGACGATCGGCGAGACGAGCCCGGCGACCCCGAAGTTCAGTGCGCCGAGGAGCGACGCGGCGGTGCCGGCCTCCTTCCCGTGCGCGGCGAGACCGATCACCTGGACGAGCGGGAACGTGAACCCGCAGGCCGCGATGAAGAACCACAGCGGTACGAGGACCCCGACCAGGCCCGCACCGAGCTGGTCGAGCACGACGATCGCGACGGCGGACACGAACAGCGTCGCCGTCGAGCAGGCGAGGATCCACTGCGGGCCGACCCGCTGCGCCAGGCGCGAGGACACCTGCACGCCGACGACGACGCCGATCGAGTTCACGGCGAAGAGCAGGCCGTACTGCTGCGCGTCGAGGCCGTAGACCGTCTGGAACAGGAACGGCGACGCCGACAGGTACGAGAAGAGCCCGCTGAAGACCATCGCCCCGATGAGCGCGACGCCGACGAAGATCCGGTCGGAGAGCAGGGCCTTGTAGCGCTGCCCGATCGTCGAGTGGCCGGCCTCCTTCCGCCGAGCCGGCGGCAGGGTCTCGACGATGAGCAGGGACGACGCGATGACGACGGCCGCGCCGTAGCACGCGAGGAACACGAAGACGCCGCGCCAGCTGACGAACTGCAGCATCTGCGAGCCGATCAGCGGCGCGAGGATCGGTGCGAGGCCGTTCACCATCGCCAGGCGCGAGAGCATCCGGACGAGGGGCTTGCCGCCGAACAGGTCGCGCACGGTGGCCATCGCGACGACACCGCCGGCCGCGGCCCCCATGCCCTGCAGGACGCGGAAGAGCGCGAGCACCTCGACGTTCGGCGCGAGCGCTGCGCCGACCGACGCCGCGACGTGCACCGAGGTGGCGATGATGAGCGGCAGACGCCGGCCGACCTTGTCGCTCCAGGGCCCGACGAGCAGCTGCCCGACCGCGAACCCGAGCGTGGTCGCGGTGAGCGTGAGCTGCACCGCACCCTCGCTGATGCCGAACTCGCGCTCGAGCGACGGGAACGCCGGCAGGTACAGGTCGATGGTGAACGGCCCGAGCGCGGTGAGCGCGCCGAGCACGAAGACGTAGACGAGGCGCTGCCGCCGGGTGAGCGAGTCACCGGGGTGCAGCACGACGCGGAGCGAACCGGTGGTTGCGGGCGCGGTCACGAGCGGTCCTTCACAGGGGGTCGGGTGCAGGAGAGACGGGATCGGGGCCGGTCGCCGTCGACGTGGTGGACGTCAGGACCGACCGAGCAGGACCGGGGCGGATCGACTCGAATCGATTCGGCCCCGGAACCATCCTACGGGCTGCGTGAGCGCTCTCGCGACGCCCCGACCGCAACGCGCCCGTCACACTGCGCTCCTCGTCCAGTCCGCGCGGTCGCCGTGCGGTAACGTCGGACTGCTCGACAGCCGCCTCGTGCGGACGGAACGAAGAGGGGGTGGTGTCGTGGTCGACGCCCGGATCGTGCACACCACGGCAGCACTGCGCGAGGCGGTCCTCCGACTCGCAGCCGACCGCCCGGTCTCCGCCATCACGGTCGCCGACGTCACGCGCGCAGCCGGCATCAACCGCGCCACGTTCTACTCGCACGCCGTCTCCCCCGGATCGCTCCTGGCCGACGTGCTGACGCCCGAGCTCGACCGCATCCGCGAGGAGGACGTCGAGGCCCGCCGGGCCGCCTCTGCCCGTGGGGCCGGCGAGGACGAGCTCGCCGCCATCACGCGCCGGGGCATCGACGCCGTCGTCGAGCACGTCGTGGCCCACCGCGACATCTACGCCCGCGGGTTGCCGGACACCGAGGACGCCTCCCTCCACCGCCTGCTGGTGCAGCACTTCACGGTGTCGAGCGCGCAGCACATCCGCGAACTCGACCCCGCGTCACGCCCGCCCCTGCTCGACGACGTCGCAGCCGGGTTCGTGGCGCAGGGCTTCGTCGGCGCGATCGAGGCGTGGCTGGCCGGACCCCGACGCTCCCGGAGGTCCCTGGTCGAGACGATCACCCTGTCGTTCCCGGCCTGGTGGCACTGAGCCGAGCCGGCACACGGCCCCGCTCCCGAGCCCGGCCCCTCGCCCGGTCACGCTGATCGCGACGGTCCGCCGGCCCGGGTCCCGACGTCAGTCCCCGGCGCCGCTGCGCCCGCGGCGGTCCCCCGTGTCCGGCTGCTCGCCGCGCTGCAGCGACCGGACGACCTCGACCGCCGCCCGGGCGGTCGTCCCGGCATCCGCTGCCGCCGGCACGCGGTGGTCGGCGGAGACACCGTCACCGCCGGTCCCGCTCGCCGGGACCGACGCGCCGACCGACACCACGACCACACCGGCGTCGTGCGCCGTCTGCACCGCCTCCGCGAGCGCGTCGGCGTCGACGGCGTGCACGAGCAGCGCCTTCGCTCCCGCGCGGACGAGCGTGTCGACGGCACGGGCCTGCTCGGCCGCGGCACCGGAGGACGGCACCACCCGGACGTCCGGCGAGAACCCGGCACGGTCGAGCCCGCGCTCGAGGTCCGCGGCGAGCGCGTCGTCCCCGGGCGCGAGCACCGCGCCGACCACGGCGTCGTCGGCGAACCCGCCGTCGGAGCTGGTGAGGTCGGTGCTGCGGACCGGGGTCGGCGCAGCGGTCGTCGGCCCCTGGCACCCGGTCAGGGCGAGGGACGCCGCCACGAGGACGGCGACGACGACGGTGCGCACCCGGTGACCTCCGCTCGATCCGGTGCCCCACGCTACCGCGGGACGGGTCACTCGGCGCCGGGGGTCGGCGGTGCGGGCACGGGACCGAGGCGCCGGACCGCGACGATCCCGACGAGTGCGATCGCGGTCATCGCGACGAAGACGAGCGGGAACGACCAGTCGCCGTCGGCTCCCCCGCTGCCGACGAAGAGCAGGCCCGTGACGGCGAGGCCGACCACGCTGCCCGAGGCGTCGGCGATCGTCAGGGCCGAGCTCGCGAACCCGTCGTCGCCCTCGCCCGAGAAGCGGAGCGTCAGCATCGACAGCCGCGGGTACATCGCGCCCATGCCCGCGCCGCCGACGAACCACCCGGCCACGAGCAGCCACCACGGCAACCCCCACACCGCGACGGCGAGCGCGACGAGCAGGCTGACGAGGACGAGCGTGAGTCCGGCGCCGAAGGTCCGCGCCGCGGTGAGCCGCTGCTCCCCGAGCCGACCGTGCAGCCAGCTCGCCCCGGCCCAGCTCAGGGCGGCCACGGTGAGCGCGAGCCCCGCCGCCGAGGCGCTGAGGCCGTGCCGTGCCTGCAGCAGGAAGGGCACGTAGGCCTCGCTGCCGAAGAACGCCGCCGCGACCAGGCCGCGCAACAGCACCACGGACGGCAGGCCCGCGGCCGCCCGGAAGGTCCCGGCCGGCAGGAGGGGCCGCAGCGCCGCCCAGGCGCCGACGACGCCGATGACGACGGCCACGACCCGTGCCCACGGACCGAGGTCCGGCGCGACGTTGAGCAGCAGGATCGCGAGCGCCGCCGCGACCGACCACGCGATGCGCCCCGCCTGCCACGGGGGTCGGCGCTCGACCGGCGGCGCGTGCAGGCGTGCCAGCGTCGGGACGAGGAGGGCGAACGCGACGACCGCGATGACGAGGGCGCCGGCGAAGACCCAGTGCCACCCCCACACCTCCGTCACGACCCCGGCGAGCGCCGGGCCGACGAGTGCCGGGACGACCCAGGCCGCGGCGAACCCGGCGAAGACCGGACCGTGCAGCTCGGCGGGGAAGATGCGGGCGACGAGCACGTAGAGCACGACGTCGATCGCACCGGCTCCGAAGCCCTCGACCAGGCGACCGGCCAGGAAGACCTCCATCGTCGGCGCGGTCATCACGACGGCCGTCCCGACGGCGAAGAAGAGCGCCGACACCCAGGCGACGACGCGGCCGCCCGCGCGGTCCGTCCAGGTCCCCGCGAGCACCATCCCGGGCACGCCGGCGGCGAGCGGGGCCGCGAACGCGAGCGCGTAGAGCGTCTGCCCGTCGAGGTCGCGGCTGATCTCCGGCATCACCGTCGTCATCGCGAGGTTCTGGAACGCTGCCACCCCGACGATGGCGACCATCCCCAGGGTCGCGAGCGCGTAGCGCCCGCTGAGGATCCCCGACCTCGTCGCCACACTGCTCACCGGGCCAGCCTAGGGGCGCGCACCGACGATCCGTCAGGTCCTGATGACGGACGGGAGGCTCCCCACCGGTCCGGTGGGGAGCCTCCCGTCCGTCACGTCTGCGTCAGCAGGCCGCGGTCACCGGGACAGTGCCTGCAGCACGTCCGCGACCAGGTCGCCCTGGTCCTCGATGCCGACCGACAGGCGGACGACGTTCTCCGGGACGGCGAGCTCGGTGCCCTTGACCGACGCGTGCGTCATCTCGCTCGGGTACCCGATGAGCGACTCGACGCCGCCCAGGGACTCCGCGAGCGTGAAGACCTCGGTGGACTCGACGAAGCGCTTCGCCGCCTCGGGTCCGCCGGACAGGGCGACGGAGAGCATGCCGCCGAAGCCGCGCATCTGCTTCGCGGCGACCTCGTGTCCGGGGTGGTCGGCGAGACCGGGGTAGTACACCCGCTCGACGCCGGGCGCCGAGACGAGCGCCTCCGCCACGGCCTGCGCGTTCGACGAGTGCCGCTCCATACGGACCGGCAGCGTCTTGATCCCCCGGGTCGTCAGGAAGGCGTCGAACGGCGACGCGATCGCGCCCGCGCCGAACTGCAGGAAACCGACCTGGTCCGCGAACTCGCGGTCCCGCAGGACGACCGCGCCGCCGACGACGTCGGAGTGCCCGCCGAGGTACTTCGTGGTCGAGTACGACACGGCGTCGGCGCCGAGCGACAGCGGCTGCTGCAGGTACGGCGACGCGAACGTGTTGTCGACGACGACCAGGGCGCCTGCGGCGTGACCGACCTCGGAGAGGAGCGCGATGTCCGCGATCTTCATGAGCGGGTTGGTCGGGGTCTCCACCCACAGCACCGTCTTCGCCGGGGCGCCCTCGAGCGCTGCACGGACCCGGTCGACGTCGCTCATGTCGACGACCACGAGCTCCACGCCCCACGGCACGTGCAGGCGGTTCACCAGACGGTGCGTCCCGCCGTACACGTCGTTGCCCATCACGACGCGGGCGCCGGGCTCGAGGTACGCGCGGAGCAGGGCGTCCTCGGCCGCCAGGCCCGATGCGAACGAGTACGCCGCGACGCCGCCGTCGAGGTCGGCGAGCAGGGTCTGCAGCGCGTCGCGCGTGGGGTTGCCGCCGCGGGAGTACTCGTAGCCGTTCCGCATGTTCCCGACGCCGTCCTGCACGTAGGTGCTCGTGACGTGGATGGGCGGGATGACGGCACCGGTCGTGGCGTCGGGGTCCTGGCCGGCGTGGACGGCGCGGGTGGCGAACTCGGTCATGCGCTGGGGTTCCTCGTGGGGTCGGGGTGGGGTCGGTGCGGGCGGGCGCTCGGTGTCGGTGCTGGCGGGCGCTCGGTGTGGGCGAGCGCCCGGGGTCACTCGGAGAGCGACGTGAGCAGGTCGTGCCGGGTCAGGACGGTGACGGGCTTGCCGTCGTCGACGACGAGCAGCGCGTCGACCGTCTCGAGCGCCCGGCGGGCTGCGGACAGCGATTCACCGATGCCGATGAGGGGCAGTGGGTCACCGACGAAGCCGCTCACCGCGTCGGTCATCGCGGCGGTGCCCGTGAAGACCTGCTCGAGCAGGTCCTTCTCGGCGACCGCACCGACGACCTCGCCGATCACGACGGGCGGTTCGGCGCTCAGCACGGGCATCTGCGAGACGCCGTACGTGGACATGATCTCCACCACGTCGCGCACGGTGTCGGACGGGTGTGCGTGCACGAGGTCGGGCAGTCGGCCGTCCTTGCCGGCGACGACGGAGCCGACCGTGCGGGCGTCGTCGGTCTCGGCGAAGCCGTAGGAGCGCATCCACCGATCGTTGAAGATCTTGCCGAGGTAGCCACGGCCGCCGTCGGGCAGCAGCACCACGACCACGTCGTCCTCGGTCAGGTCGCGTGCGGCCCGCAGCGCCGCGACGACGGCCATGCCGCTCGACCCGCCGACGAGCAGCCCTTCCTCGCGCGCCAGCCGTCGGGTCATCGCGAAGGACTCGGCGTCGGTGACGGCGAGGATCTCGTCGGGGACGCCGGCGTCGTACGCGCCGGGCCAGAAGTCCTCGCCGACGCCCTCGACCAGGTACGGCCGACCGGTGCCGCCCGAGTAGACGGAGCCCTCGGGGTCGGCGCCGACGATCCGGACGCGTCCGTCGGAGGCCTCCTTCAGGAAGCGGCCGGTGCCCGAGATGGTGCCACCGGTGCCGACGCCGGCGACGAAGTGCGTGAGCCGACCGTCGGTGTCGCGCCAGATCTCCGGACCGGTCGTCTCGTAGTGGCTCCGGGGACCGTTCGGGTTCGCGTACTGGTTCGGCTTGTAGGCGCCGGGGATCTCCCGCACCAGGCGGTCGGACACCGAGTAGTAGGACTCGGGGTGCTCCGGCGGGACCGCCGTCGGCGTCACGACGATCTCGGCGCCGTAGGCCGTGAGCACGTTGCGCTTGTCCTCGCCGACCTTGTCCGGCAGCACGAAGACACAGCGGTACCCGCGCTGCTGGGCGACGAGCGCGAGGCCGACACCGGTGTTGCCGGAGGTCGGCTCGACGATGGTGCCGCCGGGTCGCAGCTCGCCGGAGGCCTCGGCCGCGTCGATGATCCGCGTGGCGATGCGGTCCTTCGACGAGCCGCCCGGGTTGAGGTACTCCACCTTCACCAGGACGGTCGCCCGGATCCCCTCGGTGACACGGTTCAATCGGACGAGCGGGGTGTCACCGACCAGGTCGACGACGGAGTTCGCGTAACGCACGCGGCCGAGTCTAGGTGGCCGGCTCGGCCGTCGGCTGGGTTGCGACGAACGATGTCGACGTCTGGTCCTGCTGGTGGAACAGCGAGGCGTAGACACCGCCGCGCGCGAGCAGTTCGTCGTGGTCGCCCCGCTCGACGATCCGCCCGTGGTCGAGCACGAAGATGACGTCGGCCTCGCGGATCGTGGACAACCGGTGCGCGATGGCGATGGTGGTGCGCCCGGCTGCCGCGGTGTCGAGCGCGGTCTGCACGACGTGCTCGGAGATCGAGTCGAGCGCGCTCGTGGCCTCGTCGAGCACCAGGACGGGTGGGTCCTTCAGCAGCACGCGGGCGATGGCGATGCGCTGCTTCTCGCCGCCGGACAGTCGGTAGCCCCGCTCCCCCACGACGGTGTCGTACCCGTCCGGGAACGAGGCGATGGTCTCGTGGATGTTCGCCGCGCGTGCGGCGCGCTCGAGCTCCTCGTCGGTCGCGTCCGGCTTCGCGTACCGCAGGTTGTCGCCGATGGAGGCGTGGAACAGGTACGTCTCCTGGCTCACGATGCCGGCGTGGCGCATCAGGTCCTCGTGCTCCAGGTCGCGCACGTCGGCTCCGGCGAAGCGCACGGTGCCCGAGGACGCCTCGTACAGTCGTGGCACCAGGTACGAGATGGTCGTCTTCCCCGCACCCGACGGCCCGACGAACGCGGCGAACTGCCCGGGCTCGAGCTCGAACGAGACCCCGCGGAGCGTCGGCTTGTCCGGTTCGCCGTCCGGGTAGGTGAAGGAGACGTCCTCGAACGCGACGTGCCCCACGCGCGACGCGTCGACACGCTGCGCGTCGGGGGCGTCGGTGATCGCCGGGCGCAGGTCGAAGTACTCGAAGATCCGCGCGAACAGCGCGCCGGACGTCTGCAGGTCGAGCACGACGCGGAGCAGTCCGACGGTCGGGAAGAGCAGGCGCGACTGCACCGTGGTGAACGCGACGATCGTGCCGGCCGTGATCGGGACGTCGCCGACGATCAGGAGGGCCGCGACCACGTAAATGACCGCGGGGATGATCGACAGGAAGACCTGGACGATGGCGAAGAACCACTGCCCGGACATCTGCTGCCGGACCTGCAGCTGGATCTGGTTGCGGTTCTCGTCCCCGTAGCGCCGGGTCTCGCTGCGCTGCTGGGTGAAGCTCTTGGCGAGCAGGATGCCGGAGACGCTCAGGGCCTCCTGGGTGATCGCGGTCATGTCCGACAGCGACTCCTGCGTCTGCGCGGCGATCCGGGCGCGGACCTGGCCGACCCGGCGCTGGGCGATGACGAGCAGCGGCAGGAGCACGACCGCCACCAGGGTCATCTGCCAGCTGAGCAGCAGCATCGCCACGACCGCCGCGATGACCGTGACGGTGTTGCCGAGCACCGACGAGATCGTGTTGTTGAGGACGCTCGCGACGCCGCCGACGTCGTTCTGCAGGCGCGACTGGATCACGCCCGTCTTCGTCCTCGTGAAGAACGCGAGCTCCATCCGCTGCAGGTGCTCGAACAACCGCATGCGCATGGCGCCCATGACCTCGTTGCCCACCGTCGCCGTCAGGTACGTCTGCCAGATCCCGACGCCGGCGCTCGCGATCCAGAGCGCGATCATCGCGCCGACGAGCTCGAGGAGCACGGGCAGGTCCGGGCGACCCGAGGGCGGGAAGAGCCCCCGGTCGAACGCCTGCTGGGTGAGGAGCGGCGGGATCACCGAGAGTGCCGCACCGACGAGCACGAGCACGACGGTCACCACGATCGCGCGGCGGTGCGGCACGAACAGCCCCGCGATGCGCCGGAGCAGGTGCGGGATCCGTGGCGCCTCGGCGTTGGCGGCCCGCTGCGCGGCGGCGTCGCCGCTCGAGATCCGCCCGCCACCGCGGGGCCCACCCCCGCGCATCCCGTGGCCCATGCTCATGGCACCAACGTATCCCCGGCGGCGGACACGGGCGGCGGGCTCCGCCGTGGGCGTATTTGACCCCGTTCAGGGGCCGTGCGACCATCGTCCGTCCCCTTCCCCGCGCCGATCACGAGGTCCCATGACGTCCGCGCCCTCCCGCCCCACGTCCCTCCGTCACCAGCTCGCTCGCCGGAAGCCGATCGAGCAGCTGCAGGCCGAGGCCGCGGCGGGCGTCGACGGCGAGCCGCTCCGCCGCTCGCTCGGCGTCTGGCACCTGACGATGATCAGCGTCGGGGCGACGCTCGGCACCGGCATCCTCGTCGTGCTCGGGACGGCCGTGCCGCTCGCCGGTCCGGCCGTCTGGATCTCGTTCGTGCTCGCGGGCGTGGCCGCACTGCTCTCCGCGCTGTCGTACGCCGAGATGGCCGGCGCCGTGCCGACCTCGGGGTCGAGCTACTCGTACACCTACGCCACGATGGGCGAGGGCATCGCGTGGGTCTGCGGCTGGTGCCTCGTGCTCGAGTACGCGGTCTCGGTCGCCGCGGTCGCGGTCGGCGCCAGCGAGTACGTCGACGAAACCCTGCGCGTCTTCGGGCTGCACCTGCCGGCCGCGATCGCCGCTCCCCCCGGCGACGGTGGTGTGGTGAACCTGCCGGCGGCGGTGCTCGTCCTCCTCGCGATGGCCGTGCTGCTGCCCGGTGCCCGCGAGAGCGCCTGGGTGAACACGCTCATGGTCGTGGTGAAGATCGCCCTGCTCGTGTTCTTCGTGGTCGTCGCGTTCACGGCCTTCTCGTCCCAGAACTTCGCGCCCCTCGCGCCGATGGGGGCCGCCGGTGTGACCGCCGCCGCGTCGCGGTTGTTCTTCTCGTACATCGGCTTCGACGCCGCATCGACCGCCGGCGAGGAGGCGAAGGACCCCCGCCGCGACCTGCCCCGCGCGATCATCGGGTCCATCGTGATCGTCACGACGCTGTACATCCTGGTCGCGATCGCCGCGATCGGTGCCCGCCCGTGGACGTCGTTCTCGTCCGACGAGGCCTCGCTCGTCCGCATCGTGGTCGACGTCACCGGGCAGCCGGTCGTCGCGCTCGTCTTCTCGATCGGTGCGGTGATCGCCATCGCGAGCGTGGTGCTCACGGTGCTCTACGGCCAGACCCGCATCCTGCTGACCATGGCGCGCGACGGCATGGTGCCGCCGGTGTTCGGTCGGGTCTCGCCCCGGACGGGCACCCCCGTGCCGAACACGCTCATCGTGGGTGTGGTCGTCGCCGTCGGCGCAGCGCTCGTCCCCCTCGGCGAGCTGGCCGACGCGACGAGCATCGGCACCCTGGTGGCCTTCGCCCTCGTCAACGTCTCCGTGATCGTGCTCCGACGCACCCGCCCGGAGCTCGAGCGGTCGTACCGGGTCCCGCTGTTCCCGGTCGTCCCGGTCCTCGGCACGCTCTGCTGCGTGCTCCTCGCGGTCTTCCTCGGCGCCGGCACCTGGATCGCGTTCGGCCTGTGGATGCTCGCCGGCGCGGTGCTCTACCTGGCCTACGGCCGCCGCCGCAGCACCCTGCGCTGACGCGCCCGCGCCCGCGCCGGCCTGCGCCCGCGCCCGCCCGCGCCCGCGCCCGCGCCCCGAGACTCGGCTCCGCGGACACTTTCGCACCCGATCACCCACGAACGTGTCCGCAGGAGCGAGTCTCACGCTGCATCCACACGTCGCCACGAACGCAGCAGGACCCACAGATCGCCTCCCGCGCCGCTTGTTCCGCAGTGGGAGCCCGACAGTGGAGGTGTGCGACACCACCGAGAACGACCCACCCTGCTGCGCGCCGACGGTGACGACTCACGCGCGCGGACCCTCCGCCGGCAGCACCGCGCTGGCCTCCTCGTCCGGCTCCGCGCCGGCACGTACCTGCCTCGCACGTCCTGGGTCGAGCTCGATGAAGCCGACCGGCACCTCGTCCGCATCTGGGCGGTCGCGCCGGCCGTACCCACCGGAGCTGCGTTCTCGCACGTGTCCGCCGCACTCGTGCACGGCTGGCCCCTGGTCGGCCCGGCACCCGAGCGCGTCCACGTGACGGTACCGGGGGCCGAGCGCACCGTCCACCGGGCCGGCCTCGTCCTCCACGCGTCCGGTGGCACGCAGGTGCGCCTGGCCCCGGCTCGCCTCGACGGCGTCCCGGTCACGGACCTGGTGACCACGGCATCGACGGTCGCGACCTCGCTGCCCGTGCACGTGGCTGCCGTGGCGATCGACGGGGCGGTGCGCGCCGGTGCGCTGACGCCGTCCGAGCTCGCCACGGCACTCCCGGCCGGCCCTGCGCGCGGATCTCGACGAGCGCAGACCGTGCTGCGGGCGCTCGACGCTCGGCACGAGACCGTCGGTGAGTCCTACACGGCCGCCCGGCTGGTCGAGAGCGGCATCGACCGGGTGGTACCGCAGCACGAGTTCCGCCACGACCACGTCGTCGACCGCGTCGACTTCTGGCTCCCGGACAGCGGGATGGTCATCGAGTTCGACGGGAAGGTGAAGTACACCGACCCGACGATGCTCGCGGGCAGGGACCCGGGTGAGGTCGCCTGGGCGGAGAAGCGCCGGGAGGACCGACTCCGGCAGCGGAGCGAGGTGCGGACCGTCATCCGCGTGACGTGGTGGCACCTGGAACGACTGGATCGTTTCCAGGGCCTCCTCCGGGCGCACGGGCTGGTGCTGTGAGACGAGACTCGGTCCCGCGGACAACTTCGCGGCAGGTGAACCACGAATGTGTCCGCGAGGCCGAGTCTCGCGAAGCGGACCGCCGGACCGCCGGACCGCCGGACCGCCGGACCGCCGGGCCGGCAGCGCCCCGCGCACGACGAAGGCCGCCGCCCCGAGGGGCAGCGGCCTTCGCGAAGAGCAGTACGCAGTACTTACGCGAGCTCGATCGTGGCGCCGGCGGCCTCGAGGGCCTCCTTCGCCTTGTCGGCCGTCTCCTTGTTGACACCCTCGAGGATCTTGGCGTCGGCGGTCTCGACGAGCGCCTTGGCCTCGCCCAGGCCGAGCGACGTGAGGCCACGGACCTCCTTGATGACCTGGATCTTCTTGTCACCGGCCGACTTGAGCACGACGTCGAACTCGGTCTTCTCCTCGACCTCCTCGGCGGGGGCAGCAGCGCCACCGGCCGCGGCGACCGCGACGGGGGCAGCAGCGGTGACCTCGAAGACCTCCTCGAACTTCTTCACGAAGTCCGAGAGCTCGATGAGCGTGAGCTCCTTGAAGGCCTCGATGAGCTCGTCCTGCGAAAGCTTCGCCATGATTTTCTCCTACTACTAGCTAGTACGTGTGGTTGATGAACGCGTGCCTGGTCAGGCCGCGGACTCCTGCTTCTCGCGGAGGGCGTCCACGGTGCGGACGGCCTGCGAGAGGGGTGCCTGGAACAGGTACGCAGCACCGAACAGCGAGGCCTTGAAGGCGCCGGCGAGCTTGCCGAGCAGCACTTCGCGGGACTCGAGGTCAGCGAGCTTGTCCACCTCGGTCGCGGTGAGCGGGTTACCGTCGAAGTAACCGCCCTTGACCACGAGCTGAGGGTTCGCCTTGGCGAATGCACGCAGCGACTTCGCGACGGCGACGGTGTCACCGTGGACGAAGGCGAGAGCGGACGGACCGGCGAGCTCGTCGTCGAACGAGGTGATGCCGGAGTTGTTCGCCGCGATCTTGGTCAGCGTGTTCTTCACCACGGCGTACGTGGCGTGCTCACGGATCGAGTTGCGGAGCTCCTTGAGCTGCGCCACCGTGAGACCGCGGTACTCGGTGAGCAGAACGGCGTTCGAGCTCTGGAATGCTTCCGTGAGCTCGGCGACCGCAGCTTCCTTGTTCGCCATGGTTCTCCTTGGGGTTCTTGCCGGCTAGCCCCTGGTCACCACACGAAAAAAGCTCCGGCGCAGAGGCTCGGAGCTGCTCCCCCACGAACGGGAGGAGTGGATCTGAACACCTGCGCTGGCTGCCCCACGAGTGAGGACCTTCGGTCTGTGCGCGAGCGCACAGACGACCGGCGGTCTTTGGCTTCGATGAAGGTACCACAGGATCCGACGGTGACCAAGCGCCGGACGGGAGGCGCGGGGCGGCGCCGCCCCGTTCCTCCAGTCCGTCAAGCGGTCGGCGTCACCGTGCCGGACGCGACCGCCGGCCGCGTGGCCGGCAGGTGCACCGTGAACACCGTGTCGCCGGGTCGGCTCGTGACCGCCACGCTGCCGCCGTGCGCCTGCACGACCGCGTCGACGATGGCCAGGCCGAGGCCCGTCGACCCGGCGCTCCGCGACCGTGAGCTGTCCGCCCGGGCGAACCGTTCGAAGAGCTTCGGCAGGAACTCCGGGTCGATGCCCTGCCCGTCGTCGCGCACGGTCAGGTCGACGCCGTCGGCGCCGGGTGCGAGTCCGACCGTGATGCGGGTCCCCTCCGGGGTGTGCGTCCGCGCGTTCGTCACGAGGTTCACGACCACCTGGTGGAGTCGGGCGGCGTCGCCGGGCACGACCACCGGTTCGTCCGGCACGTCCACCGCGATGACGTGGTCCGGCGACGCGGCGTGGGCGTCGTTGACCGCGTCGAGCACCAGACCGGTCAGGTCGACGTCGGCGAACTGGACCTCGCGGCCCTCGTCGAGGCGGGCGAGCAGGAGCAGGTCCTCGACCATGCTCGTCATGCGCTCCGACTCCGACTCGATCCGGCTCATGGCGTACACGACGTCCGGCGGCAGGTCGGCGCCCATCCGTCGGGTCAGCTCGGCGTACCCGCGGACCGACGCGAGCGGGGTGCGGAGCTCGTGCGAGGCGTCGGCGACGAACTGCCGGACCTTCTGCTCCGAGCGCTCCCGGGCCTGCATGGCGCCCGCGATGTGTCCGAGCATGCGGTTGAAGGCGGTCCCGACCCGGCCGACCTCCGTCCGTGGGTCGGTGTCGGGGACGCGGACGCCGTCGAGTGCGTCGCTCCGTTCGAGCGGCATCCGGGCGACGGACGACGCGGTCTCGGCCACGCGCTCGAGCGGGCGGAGCGAGCGGCGCACCACGACCGCGGCGACCCCGGTCGCTGCGAGCAGGGCGAGGGCGGTGACCACGAGCACCACGCCGAAGAGCTTCCAGACGCTCTCGTACACGGGCGCCATCGGCAGGCCGACGACGAGGACCGCGGACCCGAGCGACACCGCGGTGACCCGGTAGCGGCCGAGGTCGGTGCCCAGGTCGACGGTCTGGGCCGAGCCGTCGACGGTGACGTCCCCGAGCGGCCGCACGGCGGAGGACGCCAGCCGGTCGACGTCGCCGGCGTTGTCGAGCACGCTGCCGACGACGGCGTTGCCGTTCAGGAAGTAGGCCGTCAACGTGCCGGCCGACTGCCCGCTCGGTCGACCGATCTCGAGCCCGGGGCCGCCCGGTCCCTGCTGCTCGACCGACCGCTGGGCGCGCGTCGTCGCGAACGAGAGCTGCTCGTCGATCGCCGCCCGCTGGATCGAGAACAGCGCGATGATGCTGCCCGCCCCGATCACCGTGCTGAGCGCGACGACGATCGCGACGATGCTCAGGACGAGTCGTCGTCGGAGCGTCACGAGGTCGGCTTGATGACGTACCCGACGCCGCGCACCGTGTGGATCATCGGGGTCTCGCCGGCGTCGATCTTCTTGCGCAGGTAGGAGATGTAGATCTCCACGACGGAGCTCTTGCCGCCGAAGTCGTACGACCACACCCGGTCCAGGATCTGCGCCTTGGAGAGCACCCGCCGAGGGTTGCGCATGAGGAAGCGGAGCAGCTCGAACTCGGTCGCCGTGAGCTCGATGGACCGACCGGCGCGGGACACCTCGTACGACTCCTCGTCGAGCACCAGGTCGCCGACGACGATGCGGGAGTCACCGGCCTCCGACACCGAGATCTGCGAGCGACGGATGAGCCCCCGGAGGCGCGCCACGACCTCCTCGAGGGAGAACGGCTTGGTCACGTAGTCGTCGCCGCCGGCGGTCAACCCGGTGACCCGGTCCTCGACGGAGTCCTTCGCGGTGAGGAACAGCACCGGGGTGTCGTCGTTGTTCTGCCGGAGCCGACCGAGCACCTGCAACCCGTCGAGGTCGGGCATCATCACGTCGAGCACCATCGCGTCGGGCTGCCACTCACGGGCCGTGGTGAGGGCCTGCTGACCGCCGTTCGCGCTCCTGACGTCCCAGCCCTCGTAGCGCAGCGCCATCGACAGCAGGTCGGTGAGGCTGGCCTCGTCGTCCACGACGAGGATGCGCAACGGCGTGCCGTCGGCGCGGGTGAGGCGGGGGGCTGCTGCGGGCTGGGAGATCGTCACGTCAACGAGGATCGGTGTGGTTCCTATGAGCCGTCTGTGGGGCAGCCCTCCTCGTCCTGTGGATCGTCCGACCGGTCCCGGGGCTCGTCGACGCTTCCCGAGCAGCCGCCCGGGGAGTCGCCCGTAGCGTCGGCACCATGCTGCGATCCCCGGCCTGGCCTCCGTCCGTGACGGACGTCGACACCGCGGACGTCGAGGCGGCGGCCGGGAGGACCGGCTCGTCCCCGCAGGACCGGCTCGCCTTCGCACGGTGGCTGGCCGACACCGCTCCGCCCCTGTCCGCAGGATCCGCCGGCGGCGCGTTCGCGGCCCTCGCCGCGGTCGCCGCCGCCGACGTCGCGCTCGCCCGCACCGTCGAACCGCACCTCGACGCGCTCGGCATCCTCGCCCAGGCCGGTTCGGCTGCCCCGGAGGGCTCGACCTGGGGCGTCTTCGCGGCCGAGGCGCCGGGGACGACGCTCACCGCGACCCCTGACCCCGCCGCCGGTCCCGACGCCGTCCGGCTCGACGGGACGAAGCCCTGGTGCTCGCTCGCGTCGACGCTCTCGCACGCGCTCGTCACCGCGCACGTCGGTGACGACCGGCAGCTGTTCGCGGTCGACCTGCGACAGGACGGTGTCACGGCGCACGACGATGCCTGGGTCGCGCGCGGGATGCCCGACGTCCCGAGCGGCCCGGTCGACTGCACCGGCGTCCGGGCGACCGCGGTCGGCGCACCCGGCTGGTACCTCACCCGCCCGGGCTTCGCCTGGGGCGGCATCGGCGTCGCGGCCTGCTGGTGGGGCGGAGCCGTCGGCCTCGCCCGGCTGCTGCGGTCCGCCGCGGCGGCCCGACCCGACGCCGAACTGCTCCGGGCAGCGCTCGGCGCGACGGTCCTCGACCTCGCCGACGCCGAGGACGCCCTGGCGACCGCCGCCGCCCGGATCGACGCAGCCGGGTCGGACGACGACACCGACTGGTCGCTCGTGGCGCAGGTCACGCGGTCGCGGGTCCGTCGCGCGGTCGACGCCGTGTCGCAGCGCGTCGTCGCGACGCTCGGCCCCGCCCCGCTGACGAGCGACCCCGCGGTCGCCGCACGGGTCGCCGACCTCGGGCTCTACGTGCTGCAGGACCACGGGGAGCGCGACCTCGCCCGGGTCGGACGCATCGTCACCGAACGCGGCGGTGTCGCGTGGTGAGCTTCGACCACCGCGAACCCGGGACCGATCCCGCGGCGTGGACGGCGTTCCTCCGCTCGGTGCCCGCGGTGCCGGTCGACCTGCGCGGTGTCGGCTCGGTGGTCGTCGTCGCGCCGCACCCCGACGACGAGACCCTCGGCGCCGGTGGCCTGATCGCGACGGCCGCGGACGCCGGCATCCCCGTCCACGTGCTGCTCGTCACCCGCGGCGAGCGCTCGCACCCGGACTCCCCCACGGTGACACCCGCCGAGCTCGCGCCCCGTCGCGCCGCCGAGTTCCGGGCCGCGCTGCGCGTGCTGCACCCGACGGCCGGCGCGACCGAGCTCGACGTGCCCGACGGCGCGGTGCGGGAACACGTCGACGTGCTGCGCGCCGCACTCGAGCACCGTCTCGCCGGGGCGCCGCGTCCGACGCTCGTCGTCGCGCCCTGGCGCGGGGACGGACACCGCGACCACCGGATCGCCGGCGAGGTCGCGGAGCAGGTGGTCGACGCGACGCCGGGCACCGACCTGCTCGCGTACCCGGTGTGGGCCTGGCACTGGGACGACCCGGCTGCTCCGACCGCACCGTGGGACCGGGCCCGCACGCTCACCCTCGACGCGGACGTCCGTGACCGGAAGGCCCGGGCGCTGGCCGCCTACCCGTCGCAGACGCTGCCGTTGTCGGCAGCACCCGGGGACGAGGCGATCGTCGACGACCGTCACGCGGCGCACCACCTGCGGGTCGAGGAGTGGCTGTTCGCGCCGGTGCGGTCGCGCTCCGGGGACTCCTTCGACGCGCACTACGCGCGGAAGCCCGAGGGGTGGGACTTCGACGGCTCCTGGTACGAGCAACGGAAGCGCGCCGTCACCCTGGCCGCACTCCCCCGCCCCCGCTTCCGGTCGGCGCTCGAGCTCGGCTGCGCGACCGGCGTGCTCACCGCGGCCCTCACCGAGCGCGCGGACGCGGTCCTCGGCACGGACGTCGCTGCCGCCGCGATCGAGCGGGCGGAGCGACGGGCACCGGGCGCCCGGTTCGAGACCGCCGCGTTCCCCGCCGAGTGGCCGGACGGCCGGTGGGACCTGGTGGTGCTCTCGGAGGTCGGCTACTACCTGTCGCCGGACGACCTCGACCGCACCCTCGACCGGGTGCTCGAGACGCTCGACGACGACGGCGTGCTCGTCGCCTGCCACTGGCGCCACCCGGACGACGACGCGGTGACCGACGGCGACACCGTGGACGCGCGGCTGGCCACCCGCTGGCCGCGGCCCGCACTCGTCCGGCACGTCGAGGAGGACTTCGTGCTCAGTGTGCTGCCGGGACCCGCCGTCACCTCGGTCGCCCGGGCCGAGGGGCTCGTCCGGTGAGCGCCACCCGCATCGACGTCGTCGTCCCGGTGCACGACGAGGAGACCTCCGTCCGCTCCGCCCTCGACGCACTGGCGACCGCCGTCACGTCACTCCACGACGCGCACCCGTCGACCCGGGCCGCCGTGACGCTCGTCCTCGACGGCTGCACGGACGGCACGGCCGACATCGTCGAGACGGCGCGGCAGGCGGACCCCGTGTGGCGGACGGGTCGCCTGCACGTCAGGACCTCGGCGCGCGTCGGCGTGGGTCGCGCACGGGCACTCGGCACCGCGCACGCGAGGACCCTCGCCCGGGCGACCCCGCCCGGCCGGCACTGGTTCGCGCACACCGACGCCGACTCGCGCGTCCACCCGGACTGGCTCGTGCAGCAGGTGGACGCCCTGCTCGCCGGAGCGCACCTGCTCGTCGGCGCGGTCGTCCCCGACCCGGACGACCTCGACCCCGCGGTGCTCGACCGCTGGCGGGCGGCACACCCGCCCGGAGCGACCATCGGGCACGTGCACGGCGCGAACCTCGGCGTGCGGGCGGACGCCGACACCGCGTTGGGCGGCTTCGACCCCGTGCCCGAGCACGAGGACGTCCGACTGGTGGACCGGGCACGGGCACTCGGGCTCGACGTCCGGGCGACGACCGAGCTCCCGGTGGTCACGAGCGGACGCTTCGCCGGCCGGACCCCCGGTGGGTACGCGGAGCACCTCCGTCGCACCTACGGCGACGCCGGCTGACCCGCCCCTCCGGCCCCCGCCCGCCCCTTCCGCGGAACGCAACGTCGGCGGCTGCCCGCACGGCGACACCGCTGCGAGCAGTCGCCGACGTTGCGTCGTGCGGTGCGGGTCCACGCGCAGACTCCCGCGGAGCGGCTCGACGCGCTCAGGTGACGGGGTAGTCGCAGTACGCGAACCAGCGCGAGTCGGGCGACCACGGCGGGACGTTGACCGTCCCCTGGCCGCCGTCGAGCGCGACGAGGGTCTCGGGCACGACGGCGATCCGCGCGCCCCGGGCCAGGACCCCGGGCAGCAACCGCAGCTCGACCCGGTGGTCGGCGGGGTGCCCCTGCACGCCGGGGCCGTACGACAGGTAGAGCAGGTGCGCGCCGTCCGGGGACAGGTGCGGGAACCAGTTCACGCGGTCGTCGGCGGTGATCTGCACGGGACCGCCCGCACCGCCGTCGCCCACACCGCCGTCGCCCGCAGCGCCGTCGCCCGCTGCGCCGTCGCCCGCTGCGCCGTCGCGGGCCCCGAGCCGGAGCGACGCGAGCTGCGCGGTGCCCGGTGTGAAGCGCTCGGTGTTGAACAGGACGGTGGCACCGTTCGGCGTGATCGCGCACCCGTCGTCCGGGTGGGGGTCCCGCGTGAGGAAGGTCGTGTCGCCGGACGCTGCGTCGACGAGGGCGACGTCGGTCGTCCAGACCCCCTCCGGCGTGCGCTCCCCCACGATCGCCGCGAGGGCCGAGCCGTCGGGGGCGATGCCGTGCAGGTAGTACTTCCGGACGATCGGCAGCACCGCGGCGGTGTCGGTGATGCGGGCCGCCGACCCGCCCTCGGGCAGCGGGACCCGGTACAGCTCGCCATCGCGGGCGCTCACCACCACGGAGTCGCCACCGGGGTCGAGCACGTGGTCGTTGTTGATCTCGTCCACGCCCGGCATCGGCACGCGGACGAGAGCGGTCTCATCGAGCACCGTGTCGCTGCCCGTCGCCGGCGGGGTCAGGAGCCAGAGGTCCCCGTCCCCGTTCAGCACGAGCGTGCCGTCGTCGCGCACGTTCGGCGCCTCGACGAGCACCCGGTCCGACGAGAACACGAGCCTCGACGTCCGGGTCTCGACGTCGTACACGTGCACCCGGCTGCTCTGCCCCGGCAGCAGCTGCCGTCCTCGCGTCCCCGTCATCTGTCCATCCTGTCGCATCGGACCACGCACCGATGAGACTCGGCCCGGGTAGGCCAGCCGGGCCGGGCCAGCCGGGCCAGCCGAGCCCGGCCGGGCCGGCCGGGAGCGCCTACTTCACCGCACCCGCGGTCAGACCGGCCACGAACTGGCGCTGCACGATGAGGAACGCCACCACGACCGGGATCGAGACGACGAGCGACGCCGCCATGATCTGGTTCCAGTACACGTTCGTCTGCGTGGAGTACTGCTGCAGACCGTTCGCGAGCAGCTGCCCGTCGCCGTTCGTCATCACCGAGGCGAAGAGGACCTCGCCCCACGCGGTCATGAACGAGTAGATGCCGACCGCGACGAGCCCGGGTCGCGCCGAGGGCAGGATGACCCGGAACAGCGCGCCCATCGGGCCGGAGCCGTCGACCATCGCGGCCTCGTCGAGCTCCCGCGGGATCGTCTCGAAGTACCCGGACAGCATCCAGATCGAGAACGGCAGCGTGAACGTCAGGTAGGTGATGATCAGGCCGAGCCACGACCCGACGAGCTGGATGCCGAGCGCGTTGCCGAGGTTCGTGAAGATGAGGAACAGCGGCAGCAGGAACAGCACGCCCGGGAACATCTGGGTGGAGAGCACCGCCGTGGTGAAGGTGCTCTTGCCCTTGAAGTTCCAGCGCGAGACACCGTACGCGGCGAACGTGGCGATGATCAGCGAGAACAGCGTCGCGATCGTGCAGACCACGAGCGAGTTCACGAAGTACTTCGCCAGCGGCACCGTCGACCACATGTCGATGAACGGCTGGAGGGTGATGTTGGTCGGGATCCACGTGAAGTTGTCCTGCACGTCGCCGAGCGGCTTCATCGCCGTGGTGATCATCACGTAGAGCGGGACGACCGTGAACAACGTCAACAGGACGATCGTGACGACCTTGAAGGACTTGGCGCCCATTGTTTCACGCACGGACGGACCTCCGGTTGGTCACGGCCAGGTAGATGCCCGTGACGATGAGCAGGAAGATGAGGAGCAGCACGCTCATCGCGGCGCCGGAACCGAAGTTCCAGGTGATGAACGACGCGTTGTAGATGTGGAAGCTGAGCAGGTCGGCGGCCGGCGGCTGCGCGGTCGAGCCGAACAGCACGTACGGCGTGTTGAAGTCGTTGAACGTCCAGAGGAACATCACGAGCACGAGCGTCACGTTGACCGGGCGGACCATCGGCAGCGTGATGGAGCGCCACTGGCGGAAGGGCTTCGCACCGTCCACCGACGCGGCCTCGTACACGTCGTTCGGCACCGACTGCAGGCCCGCCATGAGCATGAGGAACGCGAACGGCCAGGTCTTCCAGATCGCGACGACGACGACCGAGACGAACGCGTTCGAGCCGATCAGCCAGAACGGTCCCTGCCCACCGAAGAGTCCGAGCTGGTCGACGAGGACGTGGTTCACGGCACCCGAGTCCCGCTGGAACATGAACTTCCAGGTGATGATGCCGGCGTACATCGGCAGCGCGTACGGCACGAGGAAGAGCGTGCGGAAGAGCCCGCGGCCCTTGAAGGGCTTCTGCAGCGCGACCGCCGCAGCCATGCCGAAGGTCCACGCCAGCGCGACGACGATGACCGTGTAGCCGCAGGTGATGAGGAACGAGTTGAGGACGCCCTTGCCGATGGCCTGGTCGAAGTCGATGGCGACCGAGTAGTTCCGCAGCCCGGCGAAGGGCGCGGCTCCCCAGTTCGCGATGAAGTACTTGGTGAGCTGGACGAACGAGATCCAGATGCCGGTGAGCATCGGCACGATGTGGATGAGCAGCTCGAAGAGGACCGCCGGCGCGACGAGCGCGTACGGCAGCCAGTGGCGCTTCGGCTTCCGGCCCGGCTGCGGCCCCGACAGGGTCGGTGCCTTCGTGTGGGTCAGGTCGATGCGCTCGGAGTCGGGCAGGACCGAGGTGGTCATGGGTGGGGGCCTTCCGGCAGGAGGGGGATCGGTGCTTCGCGCGGGTCCGTGGCAGCGGACGGGAGGCGCGGCGTGCGTGAGCCGATGCGCTCACCCCCGGCGCGGGGCCGGGTGTGGAGGGGCGAGGCCCGGGGCGCGTCCTGCGGACGCACCCCGGGCCTCCCGGCCGACTAGCCGACCGACTGCGAGACCTGGTCCTGCGCGGTCTGCAGGGCCGTCTTGATGTCGCTGTCGGACACCGTGCCGCCGGTGGCGATCTTGGCGAACATGTCGTTCATCGCCTTGCCGACGGTCGACTCGAACTGGTCCTCGGCGGGCACCAGCGGGAGCGGCTTCGCCTTGTTGTTGTAGATGTCGAGGAACGTCTTCGTCTGCTCGTCGGAGACCGAGTCGGCAGCCGAGGCGAGCACCGGCAGGGCCGAGTACGGCTTGTCGAGCGTCGTCTGGGTGTCCTCGCTCGTCATGTACTTGACGAACTTCAGCGCACCGTCCTTGTTCTTCGTGTTCTTGAAGATCGACAGGTTGATGCCGGCGGGGAAGGAGGCGATGTCCTTCGCGCCCTCGGGTGCCGGGAAGGGCACCACGCCGAAGTCGTCGGCGGACATGCCGTTCGACGTGATCGTGGCGTTGGCGTTGTTCTGCGTCAGCATCATCGCGGCCTTCTTGTTCGCGAAGTCCGACACCGCCTGCGTGCCGTTGTCGTACTGCGCGTTCGAGGTGTTGACCGCCTTGTCGGACTGCATCAGGTCGAGGTAGCGCTTGATGCCGTCGACGTTCGCCTTCTGGGTGAAGGTCGGGTTGCCGTCCTCGTCGAACCACTCGCCGCCGTTCTGCGCCGAGTTGATGAAGGCGAAGTGCGCGTTCTCGGTGTACGAGCCACCGGCGATGGTGAAGCCGTACTTGCCGTCGGTGGTGAGCTTCTTCGCGTCGGCGGTCAGCTCCTCCCACGTGGTGGGTGCCTCGAGGCCGGCGTCCTTGAACATCTGCTTGTTGTAGTACAGGCCGTAGGCGAGGCCGTAGAGCGGGACGCTCGTGACGGTCTTGCCCGGAGCACCACCGGTGGACAGCGCGACCTTGCCGAACTTGTCGGCACCGCCGATCGCCTCCATCTCCGAGTCACCGAACTCCTGGAAGGCGCCGGTGGCCTGGAGCGACGTCGCCCAGGTGTTGCCGATGTTGACCACGTCCGGGCCCTGGCCCGAGGTGACGGCGGTGGTGATCTTCGTCTGCAGGTCGTTCCAGCCGATGACCTGGAGGTCCACCTTGATCCCGGTCTCCTTGGTGAACTTCTCGAGGACGGGGGTGAGCACCTCCTTGTCGTTCTGCAGGGACGTGCCCTGGTTGGACGCCCAGTACGTGAGCGTCTTCGAGTCGCCGGAGGAACCGGACGACCCGGAGGAGCAGGCCGCCAGGCCGGTCACGGTGAGTGCCGCGGCCGCGGTGATGGCCAGTGCGCGGATGGCAGTGCGCATGACTCTCTACTTTCTCGTCGTTGAGATGGTGCGAAGGGGTGTACATGTCGGGTGCTGCTGTGTGCGTGCCGGTCGACGTCGCCGTCACCGGCGTGCGGGGTCGTCCCGATGCCCTGCCCGGGTGTGCCGTCGTCCGCGGACGGACGCCGGCGCGTCCGGTCAGGACAGGGTCGACTCCGCGGGGTCCCAGCCCTCGGGGAGGGTCGGGGAGGGTGCGACGGTGCTCTCCACGAGCACCGTCTCACCACGTTCTGCCGCCTCGGCGATGGAGACCATCACGTCGAGGACGTGGAAGGCGAGGTCGCCGGGGACCCGGTTCTCCTCACCCGCACGGAGGGAGCGGGCCAGGTCGACCACGCCCGTCCCCCGCGAGTAGGTGGACCCGACGGCGGGGATCGTCTCGGGCTCGTCGGCGCCGAGCACGTACAGCTCGGTGTCGCCGTCGAAGTCGTTCGGGTCCGGGAACACGACGGTCCCCGTCTCCCCCGCGATCTCGACGAAGCCGGTGCGGCCACGGTCGGACTCGAACGAGAACACGCTCTGCGCGCTCCCGCCGTCCTCGAACTGGATCAGCGCCGAGTGGTTCGTCGGCACGTCGACGGGGAACTCCGTCCCGGCCTTCGGACCCGAGCCGATCGTGCGGGTGGCACGGGACTTCGAGGCGGTGGCGGTGACCTTCGCGACGGGTCCGAACGCCTGCACCAGGGTGGTGATGTAGTACGGGCCGATGTCGAACAGCGGGCCGGCGCCGTCCGCGAACAGGAACTCGGGGCTCGGGTGCCACGACTCCGGGCCGGGGCTCTGGAAGAGCGTCAGACCGTTCAGCGGCGTGCCGATCCGACCGTCGCGGATCGTCCGGAGGGCGGTCTGCAGTCCGGCGCCGAGGAACGTGTCCGGCGCGACGCTGACGGTCCTGCCGGCGGCGCGCGCCGCGTCCCGGAGCTCGGCCGCGCTGGAACGGTCGAGCGCGTAGGGCTTCTCGCCCCAGACGTGCTTGCCCGCGGCGAGGGCGCGGAGGGCGACCTCGACGTGCGCGGCCGGGATGGTCAGGTTCACGACGATCTCGACGTCGTCGTCGGCGAGGAGCTCCTCCACCGATCCCGATCCGGCGACGCCCCACTTCTCGGCCTGGGCGGCGGCACGTGCCTCGTCGATGTCGGCGATGAACCGGACCTCGACGTCGGGGAAGACCGTGAGGTTCGACAGGTACTGGTCGGAGATGACCCCGGCCCCGATGACGCCGACCCCGACCGGGCCGGTGCGGCGCGCGGCGTCGTCGGACTGCTGCGCGCCCGCCGCGGTCGTCGTGTCGGTCATGCGCGGACCCCCTGCAGGAACGTGTACGAGTCGGCGACGGCCTGGAACACGTCGCCCTCGTGGCCGTCGAGCTCGACGACGTGCTGGGCGTCCGGCGCCGCGGCGACGATGTCGCGGATCGGCATGACGCCGTTGCCCACCGCGACCTGCTTCTCGTCGTCGTGCGAGCCGTCGCCGTCCTTGACGTGCAGGAACTGCACCTTGTCGCCGTACTTGCCGAGGATCGCGACCGGGTCGTCGCCACCGACCGTCACCCAGTAGGTGTCGAGCTCGAGGACGACGTCGTCGGACAGCGCGTCGGCGAAGACCTCGTAGGCGCTCACGCCGTCGATGCGGTTCGAGAACTCGAACGCGTGGTTGTGGTAGCCGAGCACGAGTCCGTGGTCGGCGGCGCGGGGAGCCAGTGCGCTGAGTTCGCGGGCGACGGCCTCGACGTCCTCGCGGGTCGTCCAGCGGGCCTCGTCGATGTGCGGGTCGATGAGCGTCCCCAGCCCGACCGTGACGCTGGCGTGGAGGATGCGCTCGAGGTCCTGCTCCCCGGCGTCCAGCAGACGGGCGTGGCCGCTCGGTGCCTGCAGGCCAGCGGCCGCCAGGGCGTCGCGCAGTTCCTCGGCGCGGTCGACGAAGCCGAAGGCCTCGACGTTCGTGTAGCCGATCGACGCGATGCGCTGGAGCGTGCCCGGCAGGTCCGCCGAGAGGGCGTCCCGCACCGTGTAGAGCTGGACCGACAGGGGTTGTGTCACCAGGGGTTCTCCTCGTCGAGATGGTGGATCGTCAGTGATCGAGCGTCACACTATGGCCGCTTCTGTCGGCGGTCAAGCAGAAGTTGCGAAGTCCTCGACAGTCTTCGTTGCGTGGCGCGTTCGATGTGTGCTTCACTCCCGACATGATCGACTTCACCCGGACGGCAGCGTCGCCGCCGGTCGGAGCGAGCGAACTCTTCCAGATCCTCCGCGACGGTGTGCCGCGGACCCGGGCGGAGCTCGCCGCCCTGACGGGACTCGCACGCTCGACGATCGCCGTGCGCCTGGACGCCCTCGTCGACGTGGGGCTCGTGGGCCCCGTCGAGACCGCCGCGTCGACCGGCGGCCGTCCCCCCGCCCAGGTCGCCCTCGTCCCGCGCGCACGCCTCGTCGTGGCCGCCGACCTCGGTGCCTCGCACGGGCGGGTCGCCGTGACCGACCTCGTCGGGGCCCCGCTCGCGACGCGGGAGGCCGCGATCGACATCGCCGCCGGCCCGGTCCCCACCCTCACGTGGCTGGTCGAGACCGTCGACGAACTGCTCGACGAGGTCGGTCGGCGGCGCGACGACGTCGTCGCGATCGGCATCGGCGTCCCCGGCCCGGTCGAGTTCTCCACCGGGCGCCCGGCGAACCCGCCGATCATGCCAGGCTGGGACGGCTTC
The DNA here is from genome assembly GCF_045370965.1 of Curtobacterium sp. 179-B 9B NHS. Taxonomy (NCBI): domain Bacteria; kingdom Bacillati; phylum Actinomycetota; class Actinomycetes; order Micrococcales; family Microbacteriaceae; genus Curtobacterium; species Curtobacterium sp. 179-B 9B NHS. The sequence goes on along the minus strand of NZ_JBIQDQ010000002.1, from coordinate 140,860 downwards.
GACGTCCCCGGCTGGTTGCGCGGCCACGTCGCCGCGCACGTGCTGGTCGACAACGACGTGAACATCGCCGCGCTCGGCGAACGGGCGTACGGCTGGCCGGACCTGGACCACCTGTTGTTCGTGAAGGTCGCGACCGGCATCGGCTCGGGCATCGTCTCCGACGGGCAGCTCCGCCGGGGCGCGCAGGGCACGGCGGGCGACATCGGTCACGTGCGCGTGTCCCGCGCGGGCGACGTGCCGTGCCACTGCGGCAACACCGGCTGCCTCGAGGCCGTCGCCTCCGGCCCGGCAATCGCCCGCGCCCTGCGGGCGAAGGGCCACGACGTGCACACCAGCGGCGACGTCATCGACCTGGTGAACCGGTCGGAACTCGACGCGATCGGGGCCGTCCGACAGGCCGGCCGGGACATCGGCGAGGTCCTCGCGACCTGTGTCTCGCTCGTCAACCCGTCCGTGATCACGCTCGGCGGCTCCATCACCCGTGCCGGGGAGCACCTGCTCGCCGGTGTCCGCGAGGTCGTCTACGCCCGCTCGATGCCCCTCGCCACCGAGCACCTCGTGATCGCGCAGTCCCGTGCGGGCTCCGTCGCCGCCCTGCAGGGCGCAGCCGTGCTCGCCCTCGACTACGCGCTCTCCCCCGCCGGCGTCGACGAGCTCGTCGCCCCCGCCGAGGGCCGTCAGCTCGTCTCCTGAGGGCGGACGCCGCGCGCGTCGGTTCGCGCCGTGTCGGCCCGCGGGGTGACAATCGTCCGGTGACGATCGTGCAGCCCACCCTGTGGGGCGACCTGGACCCCGGTCTGGAGGCCCTCCCCGCCTCCGCCGCGCCGGCCACGTCCGCCGTGCGGTCGGCTGCACGCGACGCTGCTCCCGTCGGTCGTCCTGCCGCGGGCCCGCGGTCCGCGCCCGGTGGCCACGACGCGTTCACCGCGCTCCGCGGGCACACCGAGCGGATCGTCGCGCACTCGTCCGACCGGGTGGCGTGGCTCCGCGCCCGCGCGATGGGCATCACCGCGACCGACGTCGCACGGCTCGCGTCGCTGCGCGCGGTCGAGACCGTCGTCGCCGAGAAGCGGTACGGCTCCCGGTTCTCGGGCAACGCCTGGACCGAGCACGGCAAGGACCGTGAGCCCGTGATCGCCGCCTGGGTCGCGGCCACGCACGGCATCGAGCCGTCGGCCCACCTCTTCCACGCGAGCACGAACCGCGCGCACCTGGCGACCCCCGACGGCGTCGGCCACGACGCGTCGGACCGACTCGTGCTCGCCGAGATCAAGACCACGGGCAAGGGCTGGCGGAGCATCCCCCGGCACTACCTGCGCCAGGTCTGGTGGCAGCAGTACGTCCTGGGGGCCGACCGCACCCTGTTCGTGTGGGAGCGCCACGACGACTTCGTGCCCGTCGCCGACGAACCCGAGTGCCGGTGGGTCGACCGCGACGACGACCAGATCCGCGGGCTCGTCCAGCTCGCGGACCTCGTGCTCGACAAGCTCCGGACGTTCCGGGTCTAGACCCGCAGCAGACGCAGCCGGCTCATCCCCACCACGAGGATCCCCATGAGCCCGATGAACACCGCGACGCCGAGGCAGTACAGCGCCACGACGCCGTAGCCCTGCGCAGGGTCCAGGAACGGGTACGGGACCCACCCGTCGGTCGCGCCGCGGACGAGCACCACGACGAGCCAGACCGCCGGGTAGACCAGGAACCACCAGACGTGCCGGAGGAGCAGCCGCGCCCGGTCGGAGAACACCAGCCAGTCGAGCACGGCGTACAGCGGGATCACCTTGTGCAGCACGTCGTTCGACCACGGCACCGTGTTCGACACCGAGGCCCCGACGAGCAGCGTGTTGTAGACGACGCCCGTCGTGGCGATGTACACCGTCGCCGCACCCCGGAACCCGGTGAGCAGCAGGTTGCTGCGCTGCCGTCGCGCTGCTGCCACCAGGGTCAGCGCGAAAGCCACCGCGACGATGAGGTTCGACTGGATCGTGAAGTAGCCGAAGAAGTTCCAGAACAGGTAGTCCGGCGTCCGGGAGGTCACGAGCCACTGCGCGAGGACCGCAGCGACGACCGCGATCACGGCGACGAGCCGGAGGGAGTTCACGAGGGTCCGCACGAGGCCACGGTATCCGGTCGGACCCCCGGGAACGCAGGAGGACCCGCACCGATCGGTGCGGGTCCTCTTGGCCTGATCAGTCGATCAGATGGCGTTGACGTCGAGCGGGATGCCCGGTCCGAACGTCGTCGAGACGGCGCCCTTCATGATGTAGCGGCCCTTCGACGCGGACGGCTTGAGGCGGACGATCTCCTCGAGCGCGGCCGAGATGTTCTCGTCGAGCTGCTCCGGCGTGAACGAGGCCTTGCCGACGACGAAGTGCACGTTGGCGTGCTTGTCGACGCGGAACTCGATCTTGCCGCCCTTGATGTCGTTGACGGCCTGCGCCACGTTCGGGGTCACGGTGCCGGTCTTCGGGTTGGGCATGAGGCCACGCGGGCCGAGCACCTTGCCGAGACGACCGACCTTGCCCATGAGCTCCGGCGTCGCGACGGCGGAGTCGAACGCGGTGTAGCCCTCGGCCACCTTCGCGATGAGCTCGTCGCCACCGACCTCGTCGGCACCGGCGGCGATGGCGGCCTCGGCCGCAGCGCCCACGGCGAAGACGATGACGCGGGCGGTCTTGCCCGTGCCGTGCGGCAGGATGACCGTGCCGCGGACCATCTGGTCGGCCTTGCGCGGGTCGACGCCGAGCTTCAGCGCGACCTCGACCGTGGAGTCGGTCTTCGCCGAGCCGGTCTCCTTCGCGAGGGCGACTGCCTCGGTCGGGGTGTAGAACTTGTCGGCCTCGATCTTCGCGGCCGCGGCCTGGTAGGCCTTGGACTTCTTCGCCATGGTGTTCTCCTCAGGAGCTACGTGGTTGACGAGCCGGCGAGGCTCTCCCACGGAAAGGGGTCGGGGTGTGTGGGGCGCTGAGGCTTACGCCTCGACCGTGATGCCCATCGAACGAGCGGTGCCGGCGATGATCTTCGCGGCCTGCTCGATGTCGTTGGCGTTCAGGTCGGCCTGCTTGGTCTCGGCGATCTGACGGACCTGGTCCATCGAGATCTTCGCGACCTTGACCGTGTGCGGGGTCGAGGACCCCTTCTGCACACCCGCGGCCTTCTTGATCAGCTCTGCGGCCGGCGGGGTCTTGAGGACGAACGTGAACGAACGGTCCTCGTAGACGGTGATCTCGACCGGCACGACGTTCCCGCGCTGCGACTCGGTCGCGGCGTTGTACGCCTTGCAGAACTCCATGATGTTCACGCCGTGCTGACCGAGCGCAGGACCGATCGGCGGGGCCGGGTTGGCGGCGCCCGCGTTGATCTGCAGCTTGATGAGGCCCGTGACCTTCTTCTTCGGTGCCATGTTGTGCTTCCTCCTGGAATCGAACGCACGGGGATCCGTGCACTCTCCCGCTGGCCCGGCGGATCCGGACCGCGGTGAAGCCCCGCATGCCACAGCACGCGGGGCCAAACCTCAGTAGCTTACTACAGCTTGGTGACCTGGTCGAAGCTGAGCTCGACCGGGGTCTCGCGCTCGAACAGCGAGACGAGGACGGTGAGCTTGCCGCTCTCCGGCTTGATCTCGGAGATCGAACCCGGCAGGCCCGCGAACGAGCCTTCCTTGATGGTGATCGTCTCGCCGATCTCGAAGTCGACCTCGGCCTGCGGCTGCGCCTGTGCGGCACCGCCGGACTTCGCGCCACCCTTGGTCGGTGCGGCCTCGGCGACCTGCACGAGCGACTTCAGCATGCCGAACGCCTCGTCGAAGCGGAGCGGCGTCGGGTTGTGGGCGTTGCCGACGAAGCCGGTGACACCGGGGGTGTGGCGGACGACCGACCACGAGTCCTCGTTGAGGTCCATGCGGACGAGCACGTACGAGGGGATCCGGACGCGGGTGACCAGCTTGCGCTGCCCGTTCTTGATCTCGACGACGTCCTCCATCGGGACCTCGACCTGGTAGATCGAGTCCTCCATCGACATCGAGATCATGCGGTTCTCGATGTTCGACTTCACGCGGCGCTCGAAGCCCGCGTAGGAGTGGATGACGTACCACTTGCCCGGCTTCATCCGCAGTTCGGCCTTGAAGGCGTCGTACGGGTCGACCTCGGCGGGCTCGTCGTCGACCTCGTCGGCGTCGAGGGCCTCGTCCGCGGCGAGCGTCTCGTTCGCCTCGGCTGCGGAGGCGTCCTCGAGCTCGGTCTCCTCCTCGTCCTCGACCGCCTCGACGGCGGCCTCGGCCTCGTCGGCGGAGTCGATGTCGAGCGCGTCGTCGACGACGGCGTCGGCCTCGGGGTCGCGGGACTCGGCCAGCGCCGTGAGCGCCTCGTCGATGGAGGTGTCCACCGTGCCGTCGTCCGGCTCGTCGCTCGTCCCGAGGGACTCGGCGTCCTCGTCCTCGACGGAGATCGCACGCTCCTCGGCGGACTCGACCGAACGGCCCTCGGCGGTCTCGACGTCGCCTTCCTGGTTCTCCTCGACCTCGGAGGACTGCTCGGCAGCCGTGGCGAGGTCGATGTCGTCGCGGGAGTAGTCAGACACTGCGGTTCTTTCCGTTCGGTGGTGCGGATCGGGTGAGTGGCCGGAGCGGTTCGCGTCCGTCGCCGTCTCGGGCGACCGTACTCCTGTCGGGGTCCGGCCAGGTGAACGGACGCAGCAGACCAGCCGTCAGGCCGGTCGGCGACGGGTCAGGCCGTGGGACCGTTGCCGAAGACGTAACCGACGCCGAGACCGAAGACGAAGTCGAGGATCGACACCAGGATCATCATCACGACGACGAAGACGAGCACGACGCCGGTGTAGCTGAAGAGCTCCTTGCGGGTCGGCGTGACGACCTTGCGGAGTTCGCCGATGACCTGGCGAATGAAGAGGACGACGGCAGCGATCGGGCCACCACGCTGAGCACGGTCGGCCTTGGCCTTCGCGACGACGTCGTCCGCCGTCGTCTCCATGTCCTTGCTCGCCACCTTCACACCTTCCAGACTTGCAGGGCGGACAGGACTCGAACCTGCAACCTGCGGTTTTGGAGACCGCTGCTCTACCAATTGAGCCACCGCCCTGTAGGGGTCGGAACCCCCTGGGGCACGTCCCGTCACCGTTCCGTGCGCCGGTGGTCGAGTGTACGGGAGTCCGTCACACGCTGTCCACTCGGCCGCTCCCCCCGGCGTGCCGCGCCGGTAGGCTGGCGGCCGTGAGCACCGCAGCCCCCGGCCCCGAGTCCACCGCCCCCGAGACCGCGACGGACTCCGTCGCCGCGACCTCCGACCGTCCGCGCATCGCGTCGCGCATCGCCGCGATCGCCGAGTCCGCGACGCTCAAGGTCGATGCGAAGGCCAAGGCGCTCAAGGCCGCCGGTCGTCCGGTGATCTCGTTCGCGGCGGGCGAGCCGGACTTCGCGACGCCGCAGCACGTGGTCGACGCCGCCGTCCTGGCCGTCCAGGACCCCGCGAACCACCGCTACACGCCGGCGACGGGCCTGCCCGAGCTCAAGCGGGCGATCGCCGAGAAGACCGCTCGCGAGTCCGGCGTCACCGTCGACCCGTCGCAGGTCATCGTCACCAACGGCGGGAAGCAGGCCGTCTACCAGGCGTTCCAGACCATCGTGGACGAGGGCGACGAGGTCCTGCTGCCCGCTCCCTACTGGACCACCTACCCCGAGGCGATCCGCCTGGCCGGCGGCGTCCCGGTCGAGGTCTTCGCGGGCAGCGACCAGGACTACCTCGTCACGGTCGAGCAGCTCGAGGCAGCGCGCACGCCGAGGACCAAGGCGCTGCTGTTCTGCTCGCCGTCGAACCCCACCGGCTCGGTGTACTCGGCCGAGCAGACGAAGGCCATCGGCGAGTGGGCGCTCGAGCACGGCATCTGGGTGGTCAGCGACGAGATCTACCAGGACCTGGTCTACGACGACGTCGCCTTCACGGGCATCCTCGACGCGGTGCCGGCCCTCGCCGACACCACGATCCTCGTCAACGGCGTCGCGAAGACGTACGCCATGACCGGGTGGCGCGTCGGGTGGTCCATCGGCCCGGCCGACGCCGTGAAGGCCGCGTCCAACCTGCAGTCGCACCTGTCGTCGAACGTGGCGAACGTGTCGCAGCGTGCCGCGATCGCAGCCCTCACCGGCCCGCAGGAGCCCGTCGCGGCGATGCGCGAGGCGTTCGACCGCCGCCGTCGCGCCATCGTCGAGGGGCTCAACGCGATCCCGGGCTTCGTCACCCCGACCCCGAAGGGCGCCTTCTACGTCTACCCCGACGTCACGGCGCTCCTCGGCCGCGAGTGGGCGGGGTCGACCCCGACGACCACGCTCGAGCTCGCGGACCTGATCCTCGAGCACGCCGAGGTCGCGGTCGTCCCGGGCGAGGCCTTCGGTCCCTCCGGCTACATCCGGATGTCCTACGCGCTCGGCGACGACGACATCGCCGAGGGCGTCCGGCGGCTGGCGGCGTTCTTCTCCGCGTAGCCCCCTCCGCAGCACGCAACGTGGGCGGTTCCGCGCAGCGCTTGACCGCTGCGCGGAGCCGCCCACGTTGCGTCTCGCGAGACTGCGACGGCCGGGAGGCGCGGCGACCGTCCGGTGGTCAGCTCGCGCCGAGCAGGTCCCCCACCACGACCGGCTCCGGGACCAGCGAGACGCCGAAGCGGTTCAGGACGGTCACCTGGACGTACCGCGCGAGCTCGGCGACCTGGGCTGCGGTGGCACCCCCACGGTTGGTCAGCGCCAGGGTGTGCTTCGACGAGATCGCGGCGTGCGACCCGGGGACCGTGTACCCGCGGTGCACCCCCGCGTGCTCGATGAGCCACGCGGCGCTGAGCTTCACGTCGTCGCCGGCCGGCCAACGAGGGGCCTCCGGCGGCAGCGTCTCGGCGAACCCGGCCGACACGATCGGGTTCGTGAAGAACGAGCCGGCGCTCCACGTGTCCGGGTCGGCGTCGTCGAGCACCATCCCCTTGGACGACCGCAGGCGCAGCACCGTCGTCCGGATGGTCATCGGGTCCACCGGGGTGCCGAGCTCGACGCCGAGCGAGCCGGCCAGCTGGGCGTAGCGGACGGGCACGCCCTCGACCACGGTGGCGCCGAGCCGGAACTCGACCGTCAGCACCACGCCTCGTCGCCCGTGCTTGAGCGTCGAGGTGCGGTAGCCGAGCGCCAGCTCGGCCGCGTCCACCCACGCGCGTTCCCCCGTCGACGCGTCGAGGAACTCGATGCGGGAGAGCACGTCGGAGAGCTCGACCCCGTAGGCGCCGATGTTCTGCACGGGGGCGGCACCGACCGTGCCCGGGATGCCGCTGAGTGCCTCCAGGCCGGTCCAACCGTTCTCGACGGTCGTCGCGACGAACCGGTCCCACGGTTCACCGGCCGCGACGCGGACGGTGACGCCGTCCTCGTCGGGCTCGGCGTCGACACCGCGCGTCCGGACGAGCACGACGGTGCCGGCGAAGCCGTCGTCGGCGACGAGCAGGTTGCTGCCGCCACCGACGACGAGCCACTCGTCGTCCTGCCACGCGGTGTGCGCGTGCGCGACGAGCTCGTCGGTCGTGTCCGCGACCAGGAGCGTCGCCGCAGGACCTCCGACGCGGAACGTGGTGAGGTCGGCGAGTCGCGTCGACACGGTCAGCGGAACACCACCGTGACCTGCGCCTTGCCGAGCACGGTCTGCCCGGCGGCGGTCACGGTGAGGTCGATGCGCTGCGGACGCCCCTGGTCGTCGACGGTGCCGACCTTCGCGACGACGCCGACGGTCGCGCCCTGCTCGGGGTCGACGACGACGGGGCGGGTGAAACGGACGCCGTAGCGCTGGACCCAGCCGCGGTCGCCGAGCCACTCGGCAACGGGCTGGACGGCGAGCCCCATCGTCAGCATGCCGTGCGCGAGCACGCCGGGGAGCCCGACGGAGGCGGCGACGTCGTCGCGGTAGTGGATCGGGTTGAAGTCGCCCGAGGCGCCGGCGTAGCGGACGAGCGCGTCGCGGGTGAGGTGGACCTCGCGCTCGGCGACGACGGTGCCGACCTCGAGCGCGGTGGCGGGTGCGGTGGTCATGCGTCGTCTCCTCGGACCACGAGGGTGGAGGTCGCGGTGACGACGTGCTCCCCCGAGGCGTCCTGCATCGTGCTCTCGGCGGTCACCATGGCGTTGCCGCCGAGGGTCTTCACGCTGGTGACGGTGAGCGTGGCGGTCAGCTCGTCGCCCGCGACGATCGGCCGGTCGTAGGTGAAGGACTGCTCACCGTGCACGACACGGGAGAAGTCGATGCCGGCGTCCGGCTCGGCCAGGAGCTGGGCGAGCGTCGCCTCCTGCACGACGACGGCGAAGGTCGGCGGGGCGACCACGTCGGTGTAGCCGGCGGCACGGGCGGCGTCGGGCTCGTGGTGGATCGGGTTCGTCGCGAACACGGCACGCGAGAACTCGCGCACCTTCTCACGACCGACCAGGTAGGGCTGGGCCGGCGGGAACGTCCTGCCGACGAGCTCGGGGTTCACTGACACGCGTGGGAGTCTACCGAGCACGCTCGACACACGCCCTCTCCCTGAGCATGCATCGGCTATGCTCGCCGCACGGTGTCCGGGGGGACGCCGGGTACGACTCCGGGGACGGGGAGGGACTCATGGAGCACACGACGCAGTACGCGGTCCACACGGGCGACCGGTGCACCGCCATGGAGGTCGCCGGCGCGGCACTCCGACAGACCGGGCACCGGGTCGAGTCGACCGGGGGCACGATCACCGCGACGATCGGCAACCGGCTGCTGACGATCCTGCTCGGCGCCCTCGTGCACCCGGCGCGGGAGTTCCGGCGGTACGAGCTCTCGACGACCGTCACGGGGACGTCGACCACGATCACGCTCCGGCACGCCCAGCACGCCACGGCGGTGTCCGGGGGCGGCATCGGCGCGGGGCGTCGGCGGAGCGCCCGGCAGCAGGTGGAGGCGACGCTCGAACGGGCCCTCCGGGGGGCGGGCGTGCTGACCACTCCCCCGCGCTGAGCCGCGACCGCGGAACGTCACAGCGCGGCAGGGGCGGGCACACCCGGCGAGAACGGGCGCGCCTGATGAGGACAGTCGTACCTGGCGAGAACGGGCGTACCTGGTCTGCCAGGAACCCTCGGCATGCTCGATCCCACTCGGTACAGCGCCCGCGATGGGAAGGATCGGGCGGAGCGACGGGCCTCGGATCAGACCGATGACGCCCCGAGCCGACGCGCCCCGAGCCGACGTGCCTCGAGACCGACGCAGCCCGGGAACGACGCGCCCCGGGAACGACGAAAGCCCGGCGAACTGGCCGCCGGGCCTGTGGTAGCGAGGACGGGACTTGAACCCGTGACCCCACGATTATGAGTCGTGTGCTCTAACCAACTGAGCTACCCCGCCGGAGATCCGGAGCGACAACAGCTCCGGGTCGGAGCCCCGAGTCAGGATTGAACTGACGACCCCTTCCTTACCATGGAAGTGCTCTACCACTGAGCTATCGGGGCGAGTGCCGCTCGGCGGCACCAGACGAGCGTAGCAGACGTGCGACGGTGGTCGGGAACCGGACGTGTCGCCCGGGCGTGCCGCCGCTCCTCCGCTAGTTCGCGTTGGCGCGGAGCCAGGTCAGCGGGTCCACCGGGACGCCACCGACGTGGATCTCCAGGTGCAGGTGCGGGCCGGTCGAGTTGCCGGTCGACCCGACCTCGCCGAGTTCGTCGCCGACGGCGACCTCCTGCCCGGTGACGACCTTGAACGTGCCGTCCTTCATGTGGCCGTACACGCTGACGAACTGCTTGCCGTCGACGTCGTGCTGCACCCACACGTCGTTGCCGAAGCCGCCGTCGTGCGCCTGCACCTTGATGACCGTGCCCGCGGCGACGGAGCGGATCGGGGTCCCCTCACCCGGGGCGAAGTCGACGCCCATGTGGTTCGTCGAGCAGAACGAGCAGCCCTCGACCTGACGACCGCCGAAGCCCGACGTGATCGGCACCCCGGTCAGGAACGGCCACTGGATCGAGCCGTTCGGGTCGTTCGAGAAGGACGACGCGTCGACGTTCTTGTACTGCGTGGCGGACGTCACCGAGTACTGGTCGCGGGTGGTCTCGGCGTCCACGGCACCGTTGCCCACGCTGAGGGACTGTGCTCCGCCGGTGGCGGTGGCGCGAGCCGTGGTCGTGTCCGCCGGCGGCACCCAGAGCGCCTGCGCCGGCAGCGACGTCGACACGACCAGCCCGGCGGCGAACAGCAGTGCGCCGACGGCGGTGACCCGCGAGGCGTTCCGGCGGAAGGCGTCACCGCGCGTGCTGCCCGTGGACACCGACGACGCCGAGGCGCTGCTGATGTGTCGGGTCGCACGGTCGACGCGGACGGCCGTGGCGGTGCGCCGTGCACGGCCGCGGCCGGCCTCCGGAGCCCTGCCGCCGGACGTCGGGGCGGTCGCGGGACGTCGCGCTCCCGACGGACGGACCGCATCGACGACCGGGGTCGGGGCGCGCGAGGCGTCCGCCGCCGGTGCGACGTCGGGCGAGACCGGCGCGGGCGGCGTGACCGCTCCGGCGGACGGTGCCGGCCGGACCGGTGAGGCCGGCGCGAGGTCGATCGGTGAGACCGGGGCTGCGGGCGTCGTCGGGGCGACGAGCTCGTCGAACGACGGCGCGTCGACCGGGGACTGCGGAGCCGCTGCGGAGCGCGGGGTGCTGGTCGCAGCCGCTCGACGCTCGGCCTCGATGCGTGCGCGTCGCGTCAGGTGCACGACCGGCTCGGTCTCGGTGCGGGTGGGCGTCTGCGCAGTCGTGGAGGCGTGGGGCATGTGTTCGAGGCTGATCCTGATCGGGGCACGGGGCGCTCGTGTGTAACGAGCAGATAACGGGACTGGAGCACGCTAGCAGGGGCCGTCGCGCACCGCCAGTCGTCTGCACGACCGTGCACCGTCCGCGAGCGGTGCCCCACCGGACCCTGCCGACGCCCGGCGAGTGCGCCTCCGGGCCGTCAGTCGGCGAGCACCTCGGACTCGAGCCGACGGACCAGGGACTCCAGCTGGTCGGCGACGGCGGGGGCCGCGAACAGGAAGGAGCGCGTGCCGCCGGCCTCCCAGATCCGGACGCTCGCTCCGGCCTCGGCGGCGACGAGCGACCCCGCCGCCATGTCCCACGGGTTGATGCCGCGCTCGTAGTACGCGTCGACGGTGCCGGCCCCGACCGCGCAGCAGTCGAGCGACGCCGCTCCCGCGCGACGGACGTCCCGCACCTCGCCGATCAGGCCGGCCAGCACCGCGACCTGCTCACGCCGACGGTCGGCGGTGTAGCCGAAGCCCGTCGCGACGAGCGTCTCCGCGAGGGACGACGGGGTCGACACGCGGAGCGGGACGCCGTCGCGTGTCGCACCCTCGCCGGACACCGCCCGGAACACGGTGCCGGTCGCCGGCGCCACGACGATCCCCGCGAGCGCCTCCCACTGCGTCGGGTCCGCGCTCCCCCGCACGACGCCGATGCTCACCCCGTACTGCTCACTGCCGTAGAGGTAGTTGACCGTGCCGTCGATCGGGTCGACCACCCAGGTGATCCCCGTGGACCCGGCACCGGAGCCGGACTCCTCGCCGTGGAAGGCGTCGTCGGGACGCGCCTCGGCGATCCGCGTGCGGATGAGGTCCTCGACCTCGCGGTCGGCAGCCGTGACGACGTCGACGATGCTCGACTTCCGGTCGGCGACCTCGACCCCCTCCGCTCGTCGGCGGGCCGCGAGCGCTGCTGCCTCACGGGCGATCGACTCGGCGAGGTCGGCGAACTGGGCGGGAGCGAGACTGTCGGGCATGGCACCAGCCTGCCGGATCACGCCCCGGAAGGACGCCAGGCCGGGAACGGCAACAGCCCCGTCCGGATCGGACGGGGCTGCTCGCTGTGGCAAGTGAGGGATTCGAACCCCCGAAGGCTACGCCGGCTGATTTACAGTCAGATCCCTTTGGCCGCTTGGGTAACTTGCCGTGTGCGCACCCGACCGGTGTGGTCACCAACCGAAGGCGCGCTGAAGAGCATACCGGACGTCGGAGGGTGCTCGTGACCACCGAACCGGGATCCCGTCGCGCCGTTAGGCTGTCCCGCATGGCAGACAGTTCCTTCGACGTGGTCAGCAAGGTCGACAAGATGGAGGCGGAGAACGCCCTCAACCAGGCCGCCAAGGAGATCGAGCAGCGGTACGACTTCAAGGGCGCCGACGCCTCGATCGCGTTCAGCGGCGAGGACGTCCTCATCAAGGCGAACTCCGAGGAGCGCGCCAAGGCCGTCCTCGACGTGCTGCAGACCAAGGCGATCAAGCGGAACATCTCGTTGAAGAGCCTGGACGCCGGAGACCCGTACCCCTCGGGCAAGGAGTACCGCATCGAGGTGAAGTTCAAGAACGGCATCGAGCAGGACGTCGCCAAGAAGATCGGCGCGTTCCTCCGCGCGAACGCCCCGAAGAGCGTGAAGAGCCAGATCCAGGGCGACGAGCTCCGCGTCTCCTCCAAGAGCCGCGACGACCTGCAGAACACGATCCAGCTCCTCAAGGGTGAAGAGTTCGACGTGCCGCTGCAGTTCATCAACTTCCGCTAGCGCCGCGCCCCGTGGAGCACTGGCTCGGCGTCGCGGTCACCGTCCTCCTGGTCCTGCTGGACCTGGCGATCCGCGTCTTCTCGATCATCTACGTCCCCTACAACCGGAAGCCCCAGACCGCGACGGCCTGGTTGCTCGCGATCTTCCTGATCCCCTACATCGGGTTCATCGTCTTCATGGTCATCGGGTCGACGAAGCTGCCGAAGGCACGGCGCGAGAAGCAGACCGAGATCAACGCGTACATCCTCGAGCAGACCGAGGGCATCGAGCGTGTGCGCCGCGACCACCCGTGGCCGCTGTGGCTCGAGTCCGTGACGAAGCTGAACCGCGAGCTGGGCGCCATGCCCCTGGTCGGCGGCAACTCCGCCGAGCTCTACCCCGACTCGTACGAGTCGGTGCAGGAGATGACGCGGGCGATCGACCAGTCGCGGCGCTTCGTGCACGTCGAGTTCTACATCGCGACGCTCGACGACACCACCCGGCCGTACTTCGAGGCGCTGGCCCGCGCCCAGGCACGCGGTGTCACCGTGCGGTTCCTGCTCGACCACTGGGCGAGTCGCGGGTACCCGGGCTACAAGGACACGCTCGCGTTCCTCGACCGGGCGAACATCGAGTGGCACCTCATGCTGCCGCTGCAGCCGCTGCAGGGGAAGTTCCAGCGGCCCGACCTGCGCAACCACCGGAAGATCATGGTCATCGACGGCTCGGTGGCGTTCACGGGCTCCCAGAACCTCATCGACCCGTCGTACGACCTGCAGTCGCACATCGAGAAGGGCATGGTCTACAAGGACCTGTTCGCCCGGTTCGAGGGTCCCGTCGTCGCGGGGCTCAACGCCCTGTTCGTGACGGACTGGTACAGCGAGACCGACGAGCTCCTGCTCCGCGAGAGCGACCCCGTCCAGCGCGCCGACCGCGGCGACGCGCTCGACTGCCAGGTCGTGCCGTCCGGGCCCGGCTTCGACGGCGAGAACAACCTGCGCCTGTTCAACGCGCTGCTGTACTCCGCACAGGAGAAGGTGTCCATCACCTCGCCCTACTTCGTCCCCGACGACTCGATGCTCTACGCCATCACCACGACCGCCCAGCGCGGGGTCGAGGTCGAGCTCTTCGTCGGCGAGATGGGTGACCACGCGATGACGTGGCACGCACAGCGCTCCTACTACGAGGAGCTCCTGCGCGCCGGTGTCCGGATCTGGCTCTACCGGGCGCCGACGATCCTGCACGCGAAGCACTTCACCATCGACGACGACGTCTCCGTCATCGGGTCGAGCAACATGGACATGCGGTCGTTCAGCCTCAACCTCGAGGTCTCGGTGATGGTGCGCGGCAGCCGGTTCGTCGATGCGCTCCGCGATGTGCAGACCGCGTACAAGGACGCGTCGTTCGAGCTCACCCTGGACGCGTGGCTCGAGCGCCCGCGCCGGTCCCAGGTCCTCGACAACGTCGCGCGGCTCACCGCCGCCCTGCAGTAGGGACCCACGGCCGGGAGGATCGGGGACCGCCCGCCTCCCCGGTCAGGGCGCTGCCGGCACCAGACGGGTGAGGCGAGCGACGACGCGCTCGAGCGGTCCGCTCCCGAGGAACGTGCGCCACAGCATCGCGAACAGCACCGATCCGATCGCGAACCCCGCCCACACCGTGCCCGACTCCGGGTACTCCGGCAGCAGCGCGATCACGACGAGGTGCCCGGCGTAGACCGTCAGCGGCATCGACCCCACCGCGGCGAGCGGGAACGCGATCCGCGAGACCGTCCGGCCGCGGCCGTCGAACACCAGGCTGCACAGGGCGAGCACCGCCACCGCGACCCCGGCGGTCCCGACGACGTCGACGACCGACGACGAGTGGTCGCGCGGGGACAGCAGCAGCTGCGCGAGCGCCACGGCTCCCCCGCTGCCGTCCGGCGCCCACGGGACACCCGGGAACGCTTCGACCCCGGCGTCGACCGGGACCGGCGCCAGGACGTTGCCGACCACGTAGGCCGCGACGGCGACCAGCAGCCCGGACGCGAGGAGCGCGACCTGCGCACGCCGCGCCTCCGGTCCGACCCTGGCGACCGCGAGACCGACCAGGACGTACGCCAGGAAGGTGACCACCGGGTAGACGAGCCCGAGTTGCACCTCCCACATGCCGGCGCCGGCGTAGGACGGTGCCGACGCGAGCGCGACCACGGGCGACAGCAGCGCGCACACCGCCGCGGCGACGAGCAACCAGCCCGGTCGCCACCGGAGCGCCGGCAGCACCAGCAGGAAGAGCGCGCCGTACGTGGGCAGGATGACGTAGACGGGTGTGCCGAGCGCCATGAGCAGGAGCCCGACCGCGACCACCGCCACGGCCCGGATCGCCAGCCGTGCTCGGATCCGCCCGATGACCGGTGGTCCTGGCGGATCCGTCCGTCCGCTCGTCAGACCGATCGAGACGCCCGCGAGCACCGCGAACAGGGTGGAGGGCCGTCCGTGCGCCACGGCGGACCACGTGCCGGGGTCACCCCAGTCCACGGCCTCGGCGATGCCGCCGACGTGGGCCGCCATCATGCCGAGGAGCGCGAGCGCCCGCGCCACGTCGACGCCCTGCAGACGACCGGGCGCGACGAGCACGCCCCGCATCGCGGCGGGCGGTGCGGGGCGTGACGCGGTCATCGTGCTGCGGTCAGCTCGTGGGCGAGGGCATGCGTCGGAGCGAGACGTCGACCATCTCGTCGCGCGGGACGACCTTGATGCGCTCGCGACCCTCCGCGGCGCCCAGGGCCTGCTCGTGCTCGTCGAGGGCGTGCCAGCCGTCGAGGTCGGTGTAGTCCACGCCGCGCTCGCGGAGCAGTGCCGGGACCGCCTCGGGCGACGGGTCGGCCGGCGTCCACCACGAGGCCTGGTCGTTGACGATGTGCTGGACGGTCTCCATCGCGTCGGACTTGGTGTGCCCGATCAGGCCGACCGGGCCACGCTTGATCCACCCGGTCGCGTAGACGCCCGGGAGCGGCGAGCCGTCCTCGTCGAGCACCTGGCCCTCGCGGTTCGGGATGACGCCGGTCTTCTCGTCGAAGGGCACACCGGGCAGCGGGGAGCCGAAGTAGCCCACCGCTCGGTACACGGCCTGCACGGGGAGCTCGCGGACCTCGCCGGTGCCCTCGACGCCGCCCTCGCCGTTCGGCCGGGTGCGCTCGTACCGCAGTGCCGTGACGTGGCCGTCCTCGCCGAGGATCTCGACGGGCTTCGCCCAGAAGTGCAGGTGGAGCCGGCGACTGGCCTGCCCGACCTCACGCGTGCGCCACTGCTCCAGGACACGGTTCATCACCATGACCTGCTTGTTGGTCTGGATCGCGGTGAGCGATGCCTCGTCGTGGTCGAAGTCCTCGTCGTACACGACCATGTCGACGTCGCGGAGCTCACCGAGCTCGCGGAGCTCCAGCGGCGTGAACTTCACCTGCGCCGGACCGCGTCGTCCGAACACGTGCACGTCGGTGACCGGGCTCGCCTGCAGCCCCTCGTACACGTTCGCCGGGATCTCAGTGGGCAGCAGGTCGTCGGCGTGCTTCGCGAGGATGCGGGACACGTCGAGCGCGACGTTGCCGTTGCCGATCACCGCGACGCTCGACGCCGTGAGCGGCCACGTGCGCGGCACGTCCGGGTGCCCGTCGAACCAGCTGACGAAGTCCGCGGCACCGTGGGAGCCGTCGAGGTCGACCCCGGGGACGTCGAGCTCGGCGTCCTTGATCGCGCCGGTCGAGAACAGCACGGCGTTGTAGTGCTGCTTGAGGTCGTCGAGGGTGATGTCCTCCCCGAAGCGCACGTTGCCGAAGAGTCGGACGACTCCGCGGTCGAGGACGTCCCGCAGGGCGTTGACGATGCCCTTGATGCGCGGGTGGTCCGGTGCGACGCCGTAGCGGACCAGGCCGTAGGGCGCGGGGAGCTGCTCGAAGAGGTCGATCGACACGTCGGTGCCGTGCGCCTCGCGCAGCAGGATGTCCGCGGCGTAGATGCCGGCGGGACCGGCGCCGACGATGGCGATTCGCAGGGTGGGCACTGATGTCTCCAGTTCGTTCGGGCGGGTGCTCCCGGTGGGCCTCGGCGGGCCCTCGTGTCAGCGGCTGCGTTCGACGACGGACTCGGCGAAGCGGGTCAGCGCGCGCTTCACGGTGCCGTCGGGCAGCGGTTCCAGGGCCTCGACCGCCTCCTCCGCCCAACGGACGGCGACGGCGCGGGTGGCGGTGGTGGCTTCGTGCTCGCGCAGCGCGGCGACGGCCGACCGGTACGGCGCGGAGTCCACGGCGTCGTCGGGGGCGTCCTTCACGTCGTGCTCGATCCGGGCGAGCAGGTCGGCCGCGCCGTCGTCGGCGGCGGCCAGGCGACGCAGCTGCAGCAGCGGCAGGGTGTCCACGCCGGCGCGCAGGTCGTTGCCGGCGATCTTGCCGGTGCGGTCCTTCGCCGGGGCGAGGTCGATGACGTCGTCGACGAGCTGGAAGGCGACGCCGACCTTCTCGCCGAAGGTCCCGACGGCGTGCAGGTAGGCGCGGTCGGCTCCGGAGAACATCACGCCGGCGCGGGCCGCGGTGGCGATCAGCGAGCCCGTCTTGTCGCTGAGCACCTGGATGTAGTGCTCGACCGGGTCATCCCCGGGCTGCGGGCCCGTCGTCTCGTGCAGCTGCCCCATGCAGAGGCGCTGGAAGGTCTCCGCCTGCATCCGGATGCCCTCGGTCCCGAGGTCGGCGGTGATCAGGCTGGCACGTGCGAAGAGCAGGTCGCCGGTCAGGATCGCGACGTTGTTGCCGTAGGTCACGTGCGCCGCCGGGACCCCCCGGCGGACCGGGGCCTCGTCCATGACGTCGTCGTGGTACAGCGACGCCAGGTGGGTGGTCTCGATGCTCACCGCGGCCTTGACCACCGCGTCGGTCACCCCGTTGCCCAGCTGCGCGATGAGCAGCGTCAGCGTCGGCCGGATGCGCTTGCCGCCCGCCGAGAGCAGGTAGCGGCTCGTGGTGTCCGCCAGGGTGTCGGTCGAGCGCATGGCCTCCTCGAGGCCCTGCTCGACGAGCTCGAGCCCGTCGTCGACCGCGCTGATGAAGCGGCGCTCGGACGGGGTCGCGAACAACCGCTCGCCGATGCCCAGCGAGGCGCGGAGGCTCGGTGCGCGGCGTGCGACCGGGACGCTCGGGTTCAAGTGCTGCTCCGTGTTCGGGGTCGGGTGACCGGTCAGGCGTCGCCGGGTTCGACGCTCGGCTGCTCGCCGGTGTGCTGGTGCTCGCGACGGGCCTTCGCCCGGCGGGCGACGGACTCGCGGACCGTGCCCGCGACGGGCTTGCGGCCGCGGTGCAGCGCCACGATGCCCGCGGTCAGGTTGCGGTGGGCGACCATCGTGAAGCCGACGCCGCGCAGCCACTGGCTGAGGACCTGCTGGTCGGGCCACGCCTCGATCGACTCGGCCAGGTAGCGGTAGGCCGCCGGGTTGCTGCTCGACAGCCGCGCGATGCCCGGGAGCACGCGCTTGAGGTACGCGCCGTAGCCGAAGCGCAGGAGCGCCACGGGCGGCGTGGAGAACTCGCAGATGACCAGTCGGCCCCCGGGCTTGAGCACCCGGAGCATCTCGGTGATCGCCTGCATCGGGTCGTTGACGTTGCGCAGGCCGAAGGAGATCGTCACCGCGTCGAACGAGTCGTCGTCGAACGGCAGGTGCTCTGCGTCACCCTCGACGAACGTGATCTCCGGGTGCCGCTCGCGCCCGACCGCGATCATGCCCGCCGACAGGTCGAGCGCCGTGACGTCGGCGCCCTTCTTCGCGAACGCCGCTGCGCTCGTGCCCGTCCCGGCGGCGATGTCGAGCACCCGCTCGCCCGGCTGGGGGTCGACCGCACGGACCGTCGCGACGCGCCACAGCGGGGCGTTGCCCGCCGAGAGGATGTCGTTCGTGAGGTCGTACTTCGCGGCGACGTCGTCGAACATGGCCGCCACCTCGTCCGGCCGCTTGCTCAGGTCCGCTCTGCTCACCGCACCATCCTAGAGGTCGCGGCCCCGGGCTGCCCGGACGCCCGGCCGGGGTCCGGCGGGTCGCCGCACGCGTACGATCGGTCCGTGACCCGAACCACCACGGCGGCCCCCTCGCTCACGGTCTCGACCCGGATCCTCGACGACCCGGGGGACGTCCTGCGCCACACCCTGCGGGACGCGCCGCTGGCGTTCGTCCGGAGCGGTGACGGCATCGTCGGGATCGGCGAAGCGCTCCGGTTCACGTTCTCCGGAGCCGACCGCATGCGGCAGGCGTCGGCGGTGTGGCGGGACCTGGTGCAGGGCGCCACGGTGGACGACCCCGTGCAGCTGCGCGGCACCGGCCTGGTCGCGTTCGGGTCCTTCGCGTTCGCCGACGACTCCGCCGAGCAGAGCGTGCTCGTCGTGCCGCGCGTGGTGATCGGCAAGCGCCGCGGCAAGGCCTGGCTCACCGCCGTCGACACGACACCGGACCCGCAGCCCCTCGCGTTCTCGCGGACCTCGGTGCCGGTGCCGGCCGTCGGCGGGCACGTCTCGGTCGCCTTCGGCCCCGGCCGGGTCGACGAGGACGCCTACGCCGCGTCCGTCGCGGACGCCGTCCGTCGGATCGCCGCAGGCGAGGCCGAGAAGGTCGTCCTGGCGCGCGACCTGGTCGGCACGCTGCCCGCCGGTGCTGACCGACGGGCGGTCCTGCTCGACCTGGCGGCGGCCTACCCGCAGTGCGTCACCTTCGCCGTCGACGGACTCGTCGGAGCGACCCCGGAGACCCTTGCCCGGACCGACGGCACGGAGCTCTCGGCGCGGGTGCTCGCCGGGAGCGCCGCGCGCGGCGACGACCCGGTGTCCGACCGGGCCGCGGCCGAGGCCCTCGCGTCGAGCGCGAAGGACGTCGAGGAGCACGGCTTCGCGATCACCAGCCTGCTGCAGGCGCTCCGGACCGTCGCCACCGACGTCCGCGCGGACCCCGAGCCGTTCCGGCTCCAGCTGCCGAACCTGTGGCACCTGGCCACCGACGTCCGCGCGACCCTGCCGGTCGGCACCACCTCGCTCGACGTCGCCGACGCCCTGCACCCGACCGCGGCCGTGGCGGGCACCCCCACCGACGTCGCCGTCCGACTGGTCGCCGAGCTCGAGGGCGTCGACCGCGGTCGCTACGCGGGGCCGGTCGGCTGGCTCGGCGCGAACGGCGACGGCGAGTGGATGCTCGCGCTGCGCAGCGCCCGGATCGACGACGACGGGACCGTGCGCGCGTGGGCCGGCGCGGGGATCGTCGCGGGGTCGGACCCGGCGCGCGAGGTCGCCGAGACCGCCCTGAAGTTCCGCCCGATCCGCGACGCGCTCGCCTGACCCCCGACCCCTGACCCCTGACCCCTGACCCCGGTGGTCAGTCGGTCAGCGGCACCTCGACCACCAGGCGCTGGGCCGGATCGGTGAGTGCACCCTCGAGGTCGCCCCACGTCCCGGCCCGTCGGTAGGACCAGCCGAGACCGGTCACGACACGCTCGACGTCGACGTGCTGCGGCGTCGTCATCATGCGGCGCATGTCCTGCTCCGGGGTGGTCGCGGCGACCTCCAGCCCGCGGAAGATCGCACCGCCACCGTCGTTGCCGACGACGACCTGGACGCGGTGCGTCGGCTCCTCGGTCCCGGTGACGAACGCCCCGAGGTCGTGCAGGAAGGTCAGGTCGCCGACGAGCACCCGCGTGGTGCCGACGGAGTCGGGCGTCCGTTCGAGCGCGGCCGCGATGCCGAGTGCGGTCGAGACCGTGCCGTCGATGCCGGCGAGACCGCGGTTGGCGTGCACCCGGACCTTCTTGCCCGGGACGTGCGCGTCGGCGACACGGATGAGCTGCGAGGCACCGAGGACGAGCCGGTCGTGCGGCCAGGTGGCGCCCCAGACGGCGTCGACCAGCATGGTGCGGTCGACGGGCCGGCGACGCAGGGCGACTTCGTCGCGCAGGTACCGGTTGCGCTCGGCGCGGTCCCCCGAGCGCTTCGCGTCGAGGTCCGGACCGGCGTCACCGTCCCCGAGGAGCGCGCGACTGGTCGTCACCCACCGCCCGACCCATGCGCGGTGTCCCGGGGTGGTGCGGCCCGTCACGCGCACGTCGGACACGAAGGTGGTCGCGGCGTCCGGCCGGGAGGCACGGGCCGGGTCGAACGGGTCGGCCCCGGGTCCGCGGACCACGATCGTCTCGACGTCGGCCCGCTGCAGCAGGGCCGGGACCTCGCGACTGAGCGTCGGGTGCCCGAGGACGACGGCTCGACGGACCGCTCCGCCGAGCTCGGGGTCGCGCAGCAGCTCGCGGTAGGCGACGACCAGGTTGCGCCCGAACCGCGCGCCGCTCGACACCTCGGCCAGCAGCGGCGCACCGAGCTCCCAGGCGATCCGTTCGGCGTCCTCGCCGGCGTCGTGTCCGGCGATGACGACCGTCGCGGGTGCGTCGTCCGGCGCGAGTTCGACGACCGGCAGTCCGGCGTGCACCCGACGACGGGCGTGGTCGGTGTCGACCTCGTCGTGGAGCACGGCGGCGACGTCCTCGGCACGCAGCCCGGCGGAGAGCGGTTCGCGGAACGCGACGTTCAGCTGGACGGGACCGGGCTGCCCGGTGTGCCCGGCGGCGACGGCGACGGCCTCCCGGGCGAGCGTCCGGACGGCGTCCGCGTCGACAGCGCCGTCCGCGGTGGGCGCCTGCACGTCGCGCACGAAGGACACGGCAGGGCCGAACATGCCCGGCTGGACCGTGGTCTGGTTGCTGCCGATGCCCCGCAGCTCGTCCGGCCGGTCGGCGGAGAGGACGACCATCGGCACGCCGGAGTGGTGCGCCTCGAGCACGGCCGGGTGCAGGTTGGCGACGGCGGTGCCCGAGGTCGTGACGACCGCGGCCGGACGGCCGGACTCGACGGCGAGCCCGAGGGCGAAGAACCCGGCGGTCCGCTCGTCGAGCCGGACGTGCACCGTCGTGCCGCCCGCGCGCTCGAGCGCGACCGCCGCGAGGGCGAGCGCCTGCGACCGGGAGCCCGGGCTGACGACGACGTCGGTCACCCCGGCACGGGCGAGTTCCCGCAGGAGTGCCAGGGCGAAGTCGGTGGCAGCGCTGCCGGACCCCGCGGACCCGTCAGCGATCGGCGGGGCGGTCGTCGTCTCGTTCGTCGCGGTCGCGTCGTTCATCGCGGAACTGGTCCTCGAGGTCTCGGAGGGTTTCGTCGTCCTGGTCCGTTCCGGTGCGGAGTGTCCCGGGGCCGCGCGGGCCGCCGAGGAAGTCGGGGTCGTCTTCGGGTCCACGGTACCGGGGCGTCGGCCCCGGGGTGGCGGGCGCCCGGCCGAGCACGAACCACAGCAGGCCACCGAGCACCGGGAGGACGAGCACGAGGAGGATCCACCACCCACGCCGCAGGGAGCGGATGCGCTGCCGCGGCATGGTCGCGCAGTCGATGACCGCGTAGACCGTGAAGGCCACGGCGGCGACGGCGATGATCAACCACAGACGGACCATGCGACGACTCTAGGCAGCGCGCCTGGGACCGGGCTGCCCGTCAGCCGGTGCACGAACGACGCCGCGTAGGATCATCGGGTGAAAGCGTGGCTCGTCTACACCCTTGCCCGACTCGGCATCTTCGCCGCGGCGCTGGCGGTCCTGTTCGTCATCGGCCTGCGGTGGTACTGGGCGGCGATCGGCGCCGCGCTGATCGGTCTGCTCGTGTCGTACATCGCGCTGCCCGGGCTCCGCGGTCGGGTGACCTCGGACATCGCCGCTCGCCGGGGTCGACCGGAGCGGGACGCCGACTCGGACTTCGAGGACGACTTCGTCGACGCCGCCGACACCGACGCGGCCGACACCGATGCGCCCGCCGCCGACCGAGCGGTCTCGGACGCCGACCGGCACCGCGCGCGTCGCGAGCACGACGAGGACTAGTCCCGATCCTCGTCGGTCGGTCGGCCGAGCGGCCGCTCGACCTCGGTCGCCGCGTCCGACGCTGCTACGGCAGGAGGACCAGGGTCAGGCCGAGCACCACGCCGTAGGCGAGCGACGCGAACGACGACAGCTGCAGCGCCGTGATGAGCTCGCGGGGCTTGCGGGACGAGACGCCGATCGCGAGCGCGGGGAGCGCGAGCAGGAGCGAGAAGTACGCGAAGCCGGTGCGGAAGTACAGCAGCACGAACCAGAGCAGCACCACGTACGGCAGCATCAGGAACAGGCCGAACAGGACCCGTGCGACGGGGCGGCCGACGACGACGGCGAGCGTGCGCTTGCCGGCCTGTCGGTCCTCGTCCACGTCGCGGATGTTGTTGACCATGAGCACGGCGCAGGCGAAGAACCCGGCGGCGACCGCAGCCGCCCAGCCGCTCGTGGTGACCGCCTGGATCTGCACGTACTGGGTGCCGAGCACGGCGACCAACCCGAAGAACACGAAGACGAAGACCTCGCCGAGGGCGTTGTAGCCGTAGGGCTTCTTCCCGCCCGTGTAGTACCAGGCCGCGACGATCGCCGCCGCCCCGACGAGGAGCAGCCACCACGTGCCGGTGAGCAGCACGATCACCAGTCCGGCGACCGCAGCCAGTCCGAAGAACGTGAGCGCGACCGTGAGCACGGTGCGCGGCTTCGCCAGCCCCGCACCCGTGAGCCGGGCCGGGCCGACGCGGAACTCGTCGGTGCCCCGGACGCCGTCCGAGTAGTCGTTGCTGTAGTTCACGCCGATCTGCAGGAACAGCGCGACCGCGAGCGCGAGCAGGGCGACCGCCAGGTGGTGGTCGCGGCCGAGGTACGACCCGAAGTCGCCCGGTTCACCGGAGTCGACGAACGCGACGCCGGTGCCGAGCACGACCGGCACGACACCGAGCGTGAGGGTCCGGAGCCGGGCGCCGCCGATCCAGTCGCTCGCGGTCGCCCGCTGCTTCGTGCGCTGCGGTGCCGCGGCCTTCGCCGGGTTGCCGCTGCGGCCCTTGACCGGGGTCCTGTTCTTCGTACGTGCCACGGCCGACCATCGTATCCGTGACCGCTAGGGGGTCGGTGCGCCCCCGCGGTCCGCGAGTGCCCGGACGGCCCGGCGGTCGGGCTTGCCGGACGCGAGCATCGGCACCGCGTCGACGACCAGGACCTCCGCGGGACGGGCCGCACGGCCCAGGGTCTCCGCAACGTGGGCGCGGACCTCGTCGAGGTCGAGCGGACGTTCCGTGACGACGACGGGCACCTCGCCCCACTCCCCGGACGCGCGCCGCGTGACGACCGCGGCGTCCTGGCCCGCGAGCTCGCGCACGCGCCGTTCCACCGCCCCGAGCGGGACCTTCTCGCCACCGGACACGATGACGTCGTCGAGCCGCCCGAGCACCCGCAGCCGTCCGTCGTCGTCGGTGGTCGCAGCGTCGCCGGTCCGGTACCAGCGGTGGCCGTCGCGCTCGGCGAAGGTCCGGGCCGTGCGCTCGGGGTCGTCGAGGTACCCCTCGGCGAGCATCGGGCCGGCCAGTTCGAGGGCGCCGTCGACGAGTTCCGCGCGGACCGTCCCGAACGGCGTGCCGTCGTACACGCAGCCACCGCTCGTCTCGCTCGCGCCGTACGTCGTGACGACCCGGACACCGGCGTCGAGGGCACGCTGCCGGAGCGGTGCGGGCGTGGCCTGGCCCCCGACGAGCACGGCGGCGAAGCGGGTCGCGGCGGCGGTGGCGCGGGGGTCGTCGAGCACGCGGGCGAGCTGCACCGGGACGAGCGAGGTGTAGCGCCGCGGCGCCTCGGGACCGACGTCGAGCCGGTCCACCGCGTCGGCGAACGCCCGGCCGTCGAAGTGTCCCGGCGGGAGGACGACGGGCGTCGTGCCCGCCGTGACCGATCGGGTCAGCACGTTGAGCCCGGCGATGTAGTGCGTCGGCAGCGCGAGCAGCCACCGGCCGGGCCCGCCGAGCGTCGCGTCGGCGGACGCGGCGCCCGCGAGCAGCGCCTCCGACGACAGTGCCACGCGCTTGCCGGTCCCGGTGGAACCGCTCGTCTCGACCACCAGGGCGACCCGGCGGGCGACGTGCGACGGCGGGCGCGTGGGCAGCGCCGGGCCGTCCTCGGCGACGGGGAGCAGCGCGGGTCCGCCGGTGAGGGCAGCCTCCAGGCCGCGCAGCACCGCCGACGGGTCGGACGCGCCGACGGCGACCAGCGCGCGGTTCACCGGTGGGCCCGCGGGGTCAGTAGTGCCACGGGAAGGACGTCCACTCCGGCGGGCGCTTCTCGAGGAAGGCATCCCGGCCCTCGACCGCCTCGTCGGAGGCGTAGGCGAGGCGCGTCGCCTCGCCCGCGAAGACCTGCTGGCCGACCATGCCGTCGTCCACGGCGTTGAACGCGTACTTGAGCATGCGGATGGCTGTCGGGGACTTGCCGAGGATCGTCTCGCCCCACCGGATCGCCTCGCGTTCGAGGTCCTCGTGCCGGACCACCCTGTTCACCGCGCCCATCTCGTACGCGCGCTGCGCCGAGTACTCCTCCGCGAGGAAGAAGACCTCGCGCGCGAGCTTCTGGCCGATCTGGCGGGCGTAGTAGGCGCTGCCGTACCCGCCGTCGAAGGACCCCACGTCGGCGTCGGTCTGCTTGAACCGGCCGTGCTCCGCGCTCGCGATCGTCAGGTCCGCGACGGCGTGCAGCGAGTGCCCGCCGCCGGCGGCCCACCCGGGCACGACGGCGATGACGACCTTCGGCATCATGCGGATGAGGCGCTGGACCTCGAGGATGTGGAGCCGCCCCATCGACGCCTGGGCGGCAGCGGGGTCGACGCCCTCCGGCGGGGCGCCCTCGTCGCCGACGTACTGGTAGCCGCTGCGGCCGCGGATGCGCTGGTCACCGCCGGAGCAGAAGGCCCAGCCCCCGTCCTTCGGGCTCGGGCCGTTGCCCGTGAGCAGGACGACACCGACGCGGGGGTCCTGTCGCGCGTCGTCGAGGGCGCGGTACAGCTCGTCGACGGTGCGCGGGCGGAAGGCGTTGCGGACCTCGGGCCGGTCGAACGCGACGCGGACGATGCCCTGCGAGACGTGCTTGTGGTACGTGATGTCGGTGAAGTGCTCAGCGACCGGAGCGGCGGTCCAGACGTCGGGGTCGAACAGGTCGGAGACGGGAGCAGCCATGTGCCCACCGTATCGCCGGCGCCCGGCGCCCGGCGCCGGCCCGCGCCCGAAGCCAGCCGTGGAGCCGTCCCGTCCCGCGCTAGGTGCCCGAGAGGGCCTCGGGCACGAGGACGACGAGCAGCACGATGAGGATGACCGGGTTCGCGAAGAAGGCGAGCACGACCCCGATCGCGCCGTACCAACGGCCGAACGACCCGACCGCGGCGATGAAACCGAGCACCGCAGCGATGAGGGTGAGGAAGACCACCACGAAGCAGATGCCGAACGCGAAGGTGGTGTCGCCGCCCATGAAGACCGCGAACGCACTCGCGTCGACCGCGGCGGAGACGACGGCGAGCCCGAGCGCGATCTTACCGACGATCGGGTTCCGACGCCGCCGGGCGGACCGTTCGAGGGCCCGGGCGTCGACGGTGTTCCGCTGCATCAGCCGCTCGAAGTCGCCGGTGTCACCGGACCGGCTCCCGGCGCTCGCTGTCGGCTGTGTCGTCCCGGGGGCGGCGGCGCGCTGCGGCGCCGCCGGTCGCGGGGCACCGGAGCGCTGCACTGCCGAGCGCTGGGCTGCGGCACGTTGGGCCGCCGCGCGCTGGGCCGCGGTCGGCTGCGCGGCCGCACGCTGCGCTGCTGCACGCTGCGCGGCTGCGCGCTGCTGCGGATCCGACGCCACCGGCCCTCCCTCTCCTCGGTCCCCTCACGGACGCGCCACGGTGGTCCGTGACGACGCCGGCGCTGGGCCGACCGGTGCATGCTAGTGCCCGGCCCTGGCGGTCGGCTCCGAGGAACCGGCGGGAGCGCTGGACGCGCGACCAGCCCCTGCCGCCCACCGCGTCCGGGCACCGCACCTGCCCGTGCGCGAGGATGGGGTGTGCTCCCCGATCTCGCCGACCTGACCGCCGACGCCCACGTCGTCGCACTCCCGATGCGCGTCCGCTTCCGCGGCATCACCGTCCGCGAGGCCCTGGTGCTCCGCGGACCCACCGGGTGGACCGAGTTCTCGCCCTTCGTCGAGTACGACGACCGGGAGGCGACCGCGTGGCTCCGGAGCACGATCGACTTCGGGTGGACCGAGCACGACCCCGCCGCTGACGCCGTGCCCGTCAACGCCACGGTGCCCGCCGTCGGACCGGACGCGGTCGCCGACCTCCTGGCCCGCTACCCCGGCTGCACGACCGCGAAGGTCAAGGTCGCCGAGCCCGGCACGAGCACCGACGACGACGTCGCCCGCGTCGCCGAGGTCCGTCGGGTGATGGGGCCGGGAGCGGCCGTCCGGGTGGACGCCAACGGGCTCTGGTCCGTCGACCAGGCCGTCGAGGCCCTCGAACGACTCGCGCCGTACGGACTCCAGTACGCCGAACAGCCGTGCCGGTCGGTGCCGGAACTCGCTGAGCTCCGACGCCGGATCGCGGGACTCGACGTGCCCGTGGCCGCGGACGAGAGCGTGCGCCGGGCCTCGGACCCGCTCGCCGTCGCCCGTGCGGGGGCGGCGGACGTGCTCGTCGTGAAGGCCCAGCCCCTCGGCGGGGTCACCGCGGCACGGGCGATCGTGGCCGAGGCGGGGCTGCCGTGCGTCGTGTCGAGTGCGCTCGACACGTCCGTGGGGCTCGGGACCGGGGCGTTCCTCGCGGCGGCGGCGATGAGCCCCGGCTACGCCGCCGGGCTCGGGACGGCGGCCATGTTCGAGACGGACGTCACCGACACGCCCCTGCTGCCGGTCGGCGGTCGGGTGCCGGTCCGCCGTGCGGAGGTGTCGCGGGAGCTGCTGGAGCGGAACGCGGCATCGCCGGAGCGGACGGCGTGGTGGCTCGCGCGGCTGGAGCGCGTCCACGCCCTGCTCGCCGCCGCGTAGACCGGGCTGCCGCGGGCGACGACGAGGGAGCAACCGACCGAACGGTGTCCGGGCGGCGACGAGCGCGCAGGACGTGCCGCTCACGTCCGCCGGACGGGCGAGACTCGTCGGCCTCGACCGCCGAGCATGACAGATCGTGCGCATTCACGCGAGGCAGGAACGCCCGGACACGACGGACGGGAGGCGCGGTGCCCGATGGCACCGCGCCTCCCGTCCGTCCCGGGGTCGCCGCCGCAGCGACGCCCGGTCGGCCTCACAGGCCGGAGTAGCTGTGCAGGCCCTTGAAGAAGACGTTGACGACCGAGAAGTTGAACATCACCGCGGCGAACCCGATGAGCGCCAGCCACGACGACCGCGCACCGCGCCACCCGCGGGTCGCACGCGCGTGGATGTACCCGGCGTAGACCACCCAGATGATGAAGGTCCAGACCTCCTTGGTGTCCCACCCCCAGTACCGGCCCCAGGCGCGCTCGGCCCAGACCGCACCCGCGATGAGCGTGAAGGTCCACAGCACGAAGCCGACGAGCAGCACGCGGTAGGTCAGGACCTCGAGCCGTTCGGCGTCGGGGAGCGTCTCCATGAAGCGGAGCTGCTTCGACGCGGGACGACCCTGGCGGTACGTCTGCACGAGCTGCGCCACGGCGAGCCCGGCGCCGAGGGCGAAGAAGCCCGTCCCGGCGATCGCGACGAAGACGTGGATGACCAACCAGTACGACTGCAGCGCGGGCTGGAGCGGCACGACGGGCACCCAGTAGTTCACGGTCGCGATGCCGAGCAGGATGATCGTCAGACCGGTGATGAACACACCGAGGAACTTCAGGTTCTGCCAGAGCTGCACGAGCAGGAAGATCAGCGTGATGAGCGCCGTGCCCGTGAGCGAGAACTCGAACATGTTGCCCCACGGGACACGGTCGGCCGCGATGCCGCGCAGGACCGTGGCACCGACGTGCAGCACGAGCGCGAGGATCGTCATCGCCATGCCGACCCGCTCGAACTTCGTCCCGCCGCCGCCGGGGCGACCCCGGTCGGCCTCGACCTTCTCGAGCACGACCGTCCCGCCCTGCACCGTCGCGACGGTGCGCGCGGCGGGCGCTGTCGGCGCAGCAGCCGAGGCGGACGCCACCTGACCCGACCGCTTCGCCATGTCGAGCGCGAACGAGATGAACGCGATGACGTAGACCGCCATCGCGGAGTACGTCAGGACGACCGAGTAGGTCGCGAGGTTGGTCGTCATGTCCGGGTTCACGCAGGGATCCTAACTCCGAGGTCCGACAGGTGCCTCTTGGCGATGTCGTCGACGGCGCGCTCGAGGTTGGGGTCCTCGCCGCGCGCCAGACCGGCGTACTCGAGGTCGTACTCGCCGTGCTCGGCTCCCCGGCGCGGGACCGCCTTCACCCACACGCGGCGGCGGGGCACGAACAGCGAGGTGAGCAGGCCGAGCACCGCGAGCACCGCGAACCCGGCGACGAACGCCTGCGAGGGGTCGTGGTGCACGTCGAGCGAGACGTAGCGCTTCACGCCGTCGAAGGTGATCGAGCCGGTACCGTCCGGCAGGGTCTTCGTCTGACCGGGCTTCAGCTCGATGCTCGGGGTCGTCGACTGCCGCCCGGCGATCTGCTCGAGACCGCTGGTGTCGAGCGAGTACACGCTCTGCGGGACGCCGCTGTCGAGACCGAGGTCGCCGCGGTACACCTGCAGGGTCAGGAGCGGGTTCTGCGCGTCCGGGTAGGCACTGGCGAACGCGCCGGTCGACAGCTTCGACGCCGTCGGGTAGAAGAACCCGACGAGCCCGAGCTGCGACGGCGAGGCGTCGGGCACCTTGATGACGCCGGTGGACGTGTAGTTCGCGTCCTCGGGCAGGAACGGCACGACGTCCTGGAACGCCACGTTCCCCTTGCCGTCGCGGATCGTGACCTGCATCGCGTAGCCGTTGCCGAGCAGGTAGACGTTCGTGCCACCGACCGACAGCGGGTCGTTCACGCCGATGCGACCGGTCTTCGGCTCCTGGCCCTTCTCGCGGCTCGTCACCGTCGCCGAGTAGTCCAGTGCCTGGCCGAGGGCGTCGAGGTTCTTCTCCTCGTACGTCGTGGTGAACTTGTCGAGCGTCAGGTTGTAGCCCTGCAGGTCGGTCTGCCGGAACCAGCGGCCGGGGTTGAACGAGTCGTAGGAGCCGAGGACGTTCGAGAACGTCTGCCCCTCGACCAGGAGTCGCTGCCCGGTGTAGCTGAAGCCACCGCCGAGGCCGACCGCCACGAGCACGCCGACGAGCGCCGCGTGGAAGACGAGGTTGCCGGTCTCGCGCAGGTACCCGCGCTCCGCGCTCACGGAGTCGCCGAACCGCTCGACCCGGTAGCCGGACCGCTTGAGCAGTGCCGCCGCGCGCGTCACGGCCTCGTCGACGGACGGGAGGCTCGTGGTCGCGTCCGCCTCGACCGGGACGGACCGGTAGCCGGCGAGTCGGCCGAGACGCACCGGCGTCCTCGGCGGTCGCGTCCGGAGCGCCTGCCAGTGGTGCTTCGTGCGCGGGACGATGCACCCGATGAGCGAGACGAACAGCAGCAGGTAGATCGCCGAGAACCACACCGAGGTGTAGGTGTCGAAGACCTGCAGTGTGTCGAGCACGGGGAAGAGCTGCGGGTGGTCCGCCTTGTACTGCACGACGCCGTTCGGGTCGGCGGTGCGCTGCGGCACGAGGGATCCCGGGATCGCCGCGAGCGCCAGGAGCATGAGCAGGAAGAGCGCCGTGCGCATGCTCGTCAGCTGCCGCCAGAAGAAGCGGACGTAGCCGACGAACCCGAGCTTCGGCTGCGTCGGGCCGTCGTCCGCTCCGGGGGCCGGTGCGGCACTGTCGACGTGGTCGGACGGCCGCATCGGGTCGGCGCCCGCGGACACGTCGTCCGCGGACCCCGGTCCGCTACCCGACTGCTCGGGGGTGGTGTCGCGCTCAGACCGCGGGGACAAAGCTCTGGATCACCGCCCCGAGGCTCGACATGACGGCCGACCAGATGCCGGTGACCATGAGCAGACCGATGACGATCAGGATCGCTCCTCCGATGATGTTGACGGTGCGCATGTGACGCTTCACGATGCGGATCGCGCCGGTCGCCCACCCGGCGCCGAGCGCGACGAGGACGAACGGGATGCCGAGCCCGAGGCAGTACGCGACGCCGAGCCACATGCCCTGCCACGCGCTGCCGGACTGCACGCTGAGCAGGTTGATCGCTGCGAGCGTCGGCCCGAGGCACGGGGTCCAGCCGAGGCCGAACACGATGCCGAGCAGCGGCGCCCCGACCAGGCCCGTCGCGGGGGTCCACGACGGCTTGATCGAGCGCTGCAGGAAGGTGAAGCGTCCGATGAACACCAGGCCCATCGCGATCACGACGACACCGAGGACCTGCGTGATGAGGTCACGCCACCGGACGAGCCAGAAGCCGAGCGCACCGAAGACCGTCGTGTAGGCGACGAACACCGCGGTGAAGCCGAGCACGAAGAGCACGACGCCGAGCACGACCCGACCGCGGCGCTGCCCACCCTCGGCGATCCCGCCGACGTACCCGAGGTAGCCCGGTACGAGCGGGAGCACGCACGGGGAGAGGAACGACACGAGTCCGGCCAGTGCTGCCACGGGCAACGCGACCAGCATCTGGCCGCTCAGGATCGCGTCCGCGAAGGGGTTGCCGGGCACGGGTCAGGACGCCTTGCCGTCGAGCTCGTCGCTGACCAGGGTCTGCAGGATGCTCTTGCCGTCGATCGCGCCGAGGACGCGGGCGGCGACGCGGCCCTGCTTGTCGAGGACGATCGTGGCGGGCACGGCGTTCGGAGCGATCTGCCCGGACAGCGCGAGCTGCACGGTGCCGTCGCGGGCGTCGAGGACGGTCGGGTAGTCGACGCCGAAGGTGCGCTCGAACGCCGCCGCCGTGCCCTCCTCGTCACGCACGTTGACGCCCACGAAGACCACGTCGTCGTCGGCGTACTGGTCGTGCACCTGGTTGAGGTACTTCGCCTCGGCCCGGCACGGCGGGCAGCCGGCGTACCAGAAGTTGAGCACGACGACCTTGCCGCGGAGCTCCTCCGCCGAGACGGTGTCGCCGTCGGTGTCCTTCGTCGTGAAGTCGACCGGGGCGCTCCGCTCGTCCGTCGCGACCTCGGTCACCGCACCGGTGCCGGAGATGTAGTTCTGGGTGGTGCCGCTGCCGTACTGGCGGGACAGGTCGTCGTTCGACGACGAGCACCCGGCGAGCGCCAGGGCTGCGATCACCGCCGAGGCCGCGACGGCGGCGATCCGGCTGCGTGCGGACATCAGACTGCTCCTTCGTCGACCGCGGACGCACGCAGGGACTGCGCGGGGTCCGCGTACCCGACCTCGGTGAAGCGACCGGACGAGGTGGCGGGCACACGCTCGAGGGTCGTGATGCTGGACAGGTCGCACCGACGCTTGCGCGGGTCGTGCCAGAGCGGCTCCCCCGCGAGCTTGCGGTGCACGGTCCAGATGGGGAGCTGGTGGCTGACGAGGACGACGTCGCCGCCGTCGACGCTCTCCCAGGCGGAGGCGACCGCGGCGAGCATGCGGTTCGCGATGGACTCGTAGGCCTCGCCCCAGCTCGGCCGGAACGGGTTCGCGATCCAGGGCCACTCCGCAGGGCGTCCGATGGAGCGCTTCGTGAAGCCGGGGCGCTGGCCCTCGTAGCGGTTCGTGGGCTCGATCAGGCGCTCGTCGAGCGAGACCTCGAGCCCGTAGGCGGCGGCCCAGGGCGCGGCGGACTCCTGCGTGCGCTGCAACGGCGACGCGACGATCCGTCGGACGTCGACCCCGGCGTCGTGCCAGGCGGTCGCCGATGCACCGGCCATCCGGGCGCCGAGTTCGCTGAGCCCGAAGCCGGGCAACCGGCCGTAGAGCACGCGCCCCGGGTTGTGGACCTCGCCGTGCCGGACGAGGTGGATCCGTGTCGCGGGCATGGGTTCCAGTCTAGGTCGCTCCACCGTCATCACCCGCCCCACAGCGGATTCACCGGATGTGCGACCGTTCAGCCCCTGCGACCGTTCGGCTCTGCCCGGTCGCTGCCGTCAGCCCAGCCGTCCGGTCAGTCGGCCGTGCAGTGCCACCGACCCGGTGTTCAGGTTCACGACCTCGACGGTCGAGCCGTGCCGCGCGTACCGCTGCTCCACGCCGTCGAGTGCCGCGACGGTGCTGGCGTCGAACACGTGCGCGCCCGACATGTCCACGATCACCCGCTCCGGGTCCTCGGCGTAGGAGAACCGCGTCACCAGGTCGTTGGACGACGCGAAGAACAGGGCACCGTGCACGCGGTACCGCACGGTGCGCTCGTCGACCGGCTCGCGCACCACGGACACGACGTGCGCCGCGCGACGGGCGAAGACGAGGGCCGCGACGACCACGCCCACCAGCACACCCGTCGCGAGGTTCTGGGTGACGACGACCACCACGACGGTCACGACCATGACCGCCGTCTCGCCGAGCGGCATCCGCCCGAGCGTGCGGGGCCGGACGCTGTGCCAGTCGAAGGTCGCGACGCAGACCATGAGCATCACGGCCGTCAGGGCCGCCATCGGGATCTGCGCGACGAGGTCGTGCAGCACGATGGTCAGGACGAGCACCGCCGCGCCCGCCGTGAAGGTCGACACCCGGGTCCGGGCGCCGGCGGTCTTCACGTTGATCACGGTCTGGCCGATCATCGCGCAGCCACCCGTGCCGCCGAAGAACGCCGAGGCGATGTTGGCGATGCCCTGGCCCCACGACTCGCGCCAGCCGCTGGACCGGGTCTCGGTCAGGGAGTCGACGAGCTGCGCGGTCAGGAGCGTCTCGATGAGGCCGACGATCGCAACCCCGAACGCGTACGGCGCGATGATCTGCAGGGTCTCGAGCGACAGCGGGACCGTGATGCCGCCGAACCCGGGCAGCGCGGTCGGCAGGGAGCCCTCGTCGCCGACCGTCGGCACCGCGACCCCGAACACGATCGTGATCGCCGTGACCACGACGACCGCGATCAACGGCGCGGGGACGGCCTTGGTCAGGAAGGGGAACGCGACGATGATGCCGATGCCGAGCGCCGTCAGCGGCCAGACCACGAACGGGACGTCGTCGCCGAGGAGGTTGGGCAACTGCGCCGTGAAGATCAGGATCGCCAGCGCGTTGACGAAGGCCACGTTGACGCTGCGCGGGATGAAGCGCATCAGTCGGGCCACCCCGAGGAAGCCGAGCACCAGCTGGACCACACCGCCGAGCACCACCGCGGGGACGAGGTAGGCGACGCCGTGGTCGCGCACGAGCGGAGCGATCACGAGCGCGACCGATCCGGCGGCGGCCGAGATCATCGCGGGTCGCCCGCCGACGATCGAGATGACCACCGCGATGACGACGCTCGAGAAGAGGCCGACGGCCGGGTCGACCCCGGCGACGACCGAGAAGGAGATGGCTTCGGGGATGAGGGCGAGCGCCGTGACCACGCCGGCCAGGACCTCACGGGTGAGGAGCCGGGGCGACCGGAGCGCGGTGAGGACGGTGGGTGCCGCGGGGGCGAGCGGTGCGAGGGACATCGCCAGCGACCATACCCTGACGTGAGGGGAGGGTTGCGCCGGGCAGACGTGCACTCCGAGCGATCTCGCGCGGCGGTCTGCCACCATGGCTCCCGTGCACGCGATCGACTCCCCCGCCCCGACGCCGGGCGACACCATGCACATCGGTGAGCTCGCCGAGCGCGCCGGGATGTCCCTGCGGACGATCCGGCACTACGACGAGGTCGGGCTGCTCGTGCCGAGCGGACGGACCACCGGAGGGTTCCGGGTCTACACGGCGCAGGACCTCGAGCGACTGCTCGTCATCCGTCGGATGAAGCCGCTCGGGTTCTCGCTGGACGAGATGGCGGAGCTCCTGCGCGTCGTCGACGCCCTCGCCGACGCCGGACCCGAGGACCAGCCGGCACTCGCCGCCCGCCTCGACGCGTCGCTCGAGGACGCCCGCGCCCGGCACGCGAAGCTCGTCGAACGGGCCGGCATGGCCGAGGAGTTCATCGGCACGCTCAGCACGCTGCGCGCCACGCTCCCCTGAGCCCCGGACGACACCCGGCAAGCCGGAGACACCGCTCGGTCACCGGTCGACCTGCAGCTCACCGGACTCGATGAGCCGCGCCCGCTCCCGTTGTGCCGCCCGGAGTTCATCGCGCCACCGGAGCAGGTCGTCGTGGACCCGGATGATCCGTCGTGCCTCCCAGGGTCGGAAGCGGTACTGCCGTCGGATCAACTGCCGCCACTCGTCACGATCGCGTTCGATGAGCGCGACCACCGGGTCTTCCACTGCCATCTGCGTTCCCTTCCGTGATGAGGTCGAGCACGATCTTGCCGATCGCGGCGTCATCGGCGCGAAGGATCTGCATTCTGGACATCGCCCGAGCGCTGAACCGACCGACCTCGGCCCGTCCGACGTCGCCGTCGCACACCTGGTCGACCGTCCACACGAACCGCGCCCAGGCCCGGTCGCGTTCCTCGCGCCCGACGTCCCGCCGCCACCGCACCAGCGCCCAGACGCCTCCCACGGCCGCGCCGACCAACGTCAGCACCGACCCGACCGCAGCCGCGACCACCGCCGCCACCGCGACGGGCGGCCAGGCCGCGAGCCCCGCTCCCGTTGCCGTCATCCGGGATCCCCTCTCGACTCGCGACCCGACCACACGGACGACGCTACGGACGTGCCGGGGCCGAACCACGCCTCCCGGCCGACGCTGTGGAGAGAACGGACCGGGACCCCACCTGTGGAGGAGGCCGTAGACTCGACGACCGTGATCGAACGCACCCGCATCGCCGACCTCGCCGCCCTCCCCGACGGCCCCGTTGCCGTCGCCGGCTGGGTGGAGACCGTCCGCGACCAGAAGAAGGTCCAGTTCGTCGTCCTCCGCGACGAGACCGGCGCCGCGCAGCTGGTGAACCCCGCCACGCGCGAGGCCGAGGACGGCGACGACGACGCCCAGGCCCGGCTCACCGTCACGAACGAGGTCTCCGGGCTCGCGCACGGCACCTTCGTGCACGTCCGCGGCACCCTGAAGCACGACGAGCGCGTGAAGCTCGGCGGGCTCGAGGTCAAGGTCGGCTCGCTCGAGGTGGTCAGCGCCGCGAAGCCGGAGACGCCCATCGCGGACGACTCCTCGCTCGACAAGCGTCTCGACTGGCGCTTCCTCGACCTGCGCAACCGCAAGCAGAACCTGATCTTCCGCATCCAGACGACGCTGGAGCACGCGTTCCGCACGTACTGGGTCGAGCGTGACTACATCGAGATCCACACCCCGAAGCTGATGGCGTCGGCGTCCGAGTCGCGCGCCGAGCTCTTCCAGCTCGAGTACTTCGAGACCACCGCCTACCTGGCGCAGTCCCCGCAGAACTTCAAGCAGATGGCGCAGCCCGCCGGCTTCGGCGCGGTGTTCGAGATCGCGGACGCGTTCCGCGCGGACCCGTCCTTCACGAGCCGTCACGCCACCGAGTTCACGAGCGTCGACGCCGAGATCTCGTGGGTCGAGTCGCACGCCGACGTCATGGCGATGCACGAGGAGCTCCTCGTCGCCGGCTTCACCGCCGTCAAGGACAAGTACGGCAAGGAGATCGAGGAGGTCTTCGGCTTCGAGTTCGTCGTCCCGACCGCTCCGTTCCCCCGCGTCACCCTGGCCGAGGCCCGGAAGATCGTCGCCGACAGCGGACACGACGTCGTGCGGGCGGACGGCGACCTGGACCCCGAGGGCGAGCGTCGCGTCAGCGCCTGGGCGAAGGAGACGCACGGCTCGGAGTTCGTGTTCGTCACGGACTACGACGCCTCGATCCGCCCGTACTACCACATGCGTCACGCCGACGACCCGACGCTCACGAACAGCTACGACCTGCTGTTCAACGGCGCCGAGATCTCCACGGGTGCCCAGCGTGAGCACCGCGTCGACGTGCTCGAGGCGCAGGCCGTCGAGAAGGGCCTCGACCCCGAGGAGCTCGGCTGGTACCTCGACTTCTTCCGCTACGGCGTCCCGCCGCACGGCGGCTTCGGCATGGGCCTCGCCCGCGTGCTCATGCTCGCCCTGCACGAGCCGTCCATCCGCGAGGTCACCTACCTGTTCCGCGGACCGACGCGCCTGACCCCGTAGTCACCACCGACGACGACGGCCACCCTCCGACAGGCGGGTGGCCGTCGTCACGTGCGGGCCGGGAGGCGCGGGTCAGCTCTCCCAGTCGATGGCCGCCCGCCCCGTGACGAGCTCGCGGATCTCCGCTGCCGCCGCCTGGTGGTCCGGGTGGAACTGGTACTCGTCGAGACCGGCCAGGTCGTCGAACGTCGCCACGACGGCCAGGTCCTGGTTCTTCCCCGGGTAGGCCACGTTGTCGACGACCTCGAGCGACCGGATCGAGCCGATCGTGCCGACGAGCCCGGTCAGGAGCTCGCGGACGTGCTCGATCGTCGCGGTGCGGTCGAGGTCCTCGCGGACGGTCCAGGAGACGACGTGGTGGATCATGCGCTGGCCTCGGCCTTCTCTGCCTTCTCGAGGGCACCGTGCAGCCGGTCGGCGTCCACGTGCCAGTTGCTGTGGACCCGGCCGTCGACGAGGACGACCGGGATGTCCTCGGCGTACTCCTCGCGCAGCGCGTCGTCGTCGAGGATCGACCGCTCCTCGAGGGTGACACCGGGGTGGGCGGCCACGACCTGCTCCACGACCGGACGGGCGTCGTCGCAGAGGTGGCAGCCGGGCTTCGTCAGGAACGTCACGGCGGGCATGTCCCCCACGATAACGCGCCCGGGAACACGAAAGCCCCGGCGGACCGGGGCTTCGGGTGCAAGTACTGGACTTACTTCTTGTTGCGACGCTGGTGACGCGTCTTGCGAAGGAGCTTGCGGTGCTTCTTCTTCGCCATGCGCTTGCGACGCTTCTTGATGACAGAACCCATAGTGGACCTCGCTCGGAACGATGCAGATGTGTGGACACCGGGCCCGAAGAGACCGCGGAAAATCAACCCGGCCGAGTCTAGCGGAGCGCAGCGGTCCTGTCGAACGGGCGCGCGCCGGGCCGATCTCAGCCGACGTCGGCGATGCCGCCGCGCAGGAGTTCGGCGACCGCCGACTCCGGGACGCGGAAGGACCGGCCGAACCGGATCGCGGGGAGCTCTCCCGCGTGCACCATGCGGTACACCGTCATCTTCGAGACGCGCATCATCTCGGCCACCTCAGCGACGGTGAGGAAGCGCACGTCGTCGAAACTGCCGGTCATGGTCCGCCTTCGGGTACCCGCGGATCGCGCGGGGTCGGTGTGACCAGTGTGGTCAAGGGCGAGTGTAGGGGCGCGTGGGACCACGTGTCCAGGAGACTCCGAGCGGACGCTCGACCGTGCTGCGCGAGGGGTCTCCCACCGGTCGGTCAGTCGTCCTCACCGCGGCGCGTGAAGCGCTTCCGGCTGCGGTCGACGACACGCTCCCAGCCCTGCTGCGCACCCGAGAACGCGGCGGTCGCTCGGTGCGAGGCCTCCGCCATGACGCGACCCAGCTCGGTGCCGACCTCGACGGTGGACCGCGCTGCGGTGCCGGTCCGGCGGAACGAGACCGGCTGCCCGTCGAGCGTCCACGAGGTCGTCGCCGGGGTACCGTCTGCGTCGACCGCTCCCGTGAAGGGGACGACCCACTCCTCGAGCCGGACGAGCGGCTCCGGGTCGAGCCGGTAGAAGCGGTGCTGGCCCTCCTCACGGCTGGAGACGAGACCGTGGTCGCGCAGGACGCGGAGGTGCTTCGACACGGTCGGCTGGCTGACGCCGATCTTCTCGACGAGCTGCCCGACGCTGAGTTCGCCGCCGGTGGCGTCCGAGCCGTACGCCGTCAGCAGCGCCCCGAGCAGCTCGCGCCGGGTCGGGTCCGCCACGACGGTGAAGATGTCGGCCATGCGGCAAGGCTAGCCGGACCCGTACGCATGTACCATGACCGCTGACCTGCCCACGGCTCCGGAGGCACAGGATGCTCGACCGCACCGAGCCGCTCAACCGGCACACGCCGACGAGCGGGGTGAGACGGCGTCTGGACGGTGCCCTCGGCGTCCTCCGGTCGTCGCCGTCGCGGCTCGCGATCCTGGTGTTCGTCGCGCTGATCCTCATCTTCACGACCCTGTTCATGACGCCCTGGGCGGCTGCGGACCGGACCCCGACGCACTTCGCGGACGCGCTGTTCACGGCGGCGTCGGTCGTCTGCGTGACCGGGCTGGCGACGGTCGACATGGCCACGCACTGGTCGGTCTTCGGCAAGGTGCTCATCGTCGTCGGGACCCAGATCGGCGCCGTCGGCGTCCTCACCTTCGCCTCGATCCTCGGCCTGGTCGTGACACGGCGGCTGGGGCTCCGTGCCAAGCTCATCGCCGCCGGCGACTCGAACCCGCTCCGCACGCACTCCGGCGCCGTCCCCGAGGGGCAGGCCGTGCGGCTCGGGGAGGTCGGCACGCTCCTGCTCACCGTGGCGGTGAGCACCCTGACGATCGAGATCGCGATCGGCGTGCTCCTGCTGCCGTCCACGCTCGCCGCCGGCTACCCGTTCTGGACCGCCGTCGGGGACGCCTTCTACTACTCGGCGATGGCCTTCACGAACACGGGCTTCTCGCCGAACGCCGAGGGGCTCACCCCCTTCGCGAACGACTACTGGTTCCTGTCGCTCCTCATGGTCGCGGTCGTGGCGGGCTCGATCGGGTTCCCGGTGATCCGGGCCGTCACCAAGCAGTTCCGCACGCCGCGGCGGTGGCCCATCCACGTGAAGCTCACGCTGGCCACCAGCGCGGTGCTGCTCGTCCTCGGCGCGGTCGTCTACACGGCGCTCGAGGCCTCGAACCCCCGCACGCTGGGGGATGCCGGCGCCGGACACACCGCGTTCCAGGCGCTGTTCTTCTCGACGATGACGCGGTCCGGCGGGTTCGCCACGATCGACGTCGAGCAGATGCACGGCGCCAGCCTGCTCGTCACCGACATGCTCATGTTCATCGGTGGCGGTTCGGCGTCGACGGCCGGCGGCATCAAGGTGACGACGCTGGCGGTGCTCTTCCTGGCCGCGGTCGCCGAGGCCCGCGGGCGCCAGGGCATGGAGGCGTTCGGGCGCCGCATCCCCGGTGACGTCCTGCGCGTCGCCGTCGCGGTCGTGCTCTGGGGGGCGACGATCGTCGCCGTCATGACCGTGGTCCTGCTGCAGATCACCGGCGACTCGCTCGACCGCGTGCTCTTCGAGGTCATCTCCGCCTTCGCGACCTGCGGCCTGAGCTCCGGCATCTCCGCCGAGCTCCCGGAGGCGGGCAAGTACGTCCTCGCCGCCACGATGTTCCTGGGCCGGGTCGGTACAGTGACCATCGCCGCCGCGCTGGCCGCAAGCCAGAGCCGGCAGTTGTTCCGCCGCCCCGAGGAGAGGCCGATCGTTGGCTGACCGCCGTCCCCGCGCCGACCGTCGCGCACCCCACCCCGTCACCGGAGCCGTCAGCCACGACGCCCCCGTGCTCGTCCTCGGCCTCGGCCGCTTCGGCGCCGCCACCGCCGGTCAGCTCGAGCGCCAGCACCGCGAGGTCCTGGTCGTCGACACCGACGCCGGCCTCGTCCAGAAGTGGTCGGACCGCGTCACCCACGCCGTGCAGGCGGACGCGACGGACATCGACGCCCTGCGGCAGATCGGCGCGCAGGACTTCGCGATCGCGGTCGTGGCCGTCGGGTCGCACCTCGAGTCGAGCGTGCTCATCACCTCGAACCTCGTCGACCTCGGCATCCCGCAGATCTGGGCGAAGGCCGTCAGCCGCTCGCACGGCACGATCCTGTCCCGCATCGGGGCGAACCACGTCGTGTACCCGGAGCGCGAGGCCGGCGAACGGACCGCGCACCTGGTGTCCGGTCGGATGCTCGACTTCATCGAGTTCGACGACGACTTCGCGGTCGTCAAGATGTTCCCGCCGCGCGCCGTGCGCGGCAAGGACCTCGCCACGACCGTCATCCGGACCCGGCACGGCCTCACGGTGCTCGGCATCAAGTCGCCGGGCAGGGCGTTCGTGCCGGCAACCCCGGACAGCGTCATCGGCGAGGACGACGTCATCATCGTCTCGGGGACCGAGACCGACCTGGAGCGCTTCGCCGCGCTCGAGTAGCGACCCGACGTCGGACGGGAGGCCCGTGGCGGACACGGCCACGGGCCTCCCGTCCGTCCCGTGGTCACGCCGGACGGACCGACCGGCACCCGCGGTCAGGACGCGGCGATCTCCTCGGCCCGGGCGATCGCGGCGCGCGACGCGCGGGTGAAGGTGCCGGCGAGGTCGGCCTCCTGCAGGACGGCGACCGCGCGCTCGGTGGTGCCCTTCGGACTGGTGACGGCGCGGCGCAGGTCGGCGGGCTCCCGCCCGGACGCGGCGAGGAGTTCGACGGCTCCCCGCACGGTCCCCTGCACCATCGTCGCGGCCTGCTCCGGGGTGAACCCGAGCGCCTCGGCGGCCTGCTGCCACTGCTCGACGAGCAGGAACACGTACGCGGGCCCCGATCCGGAGACGGCGGACAGGGCGTCGAGCTGCGACTCCGGCACCTCGATGACCTGTCCGGACGCGGCGAACACGCTCGAGGCGATCCCGACCGCGTCGTCGTCGGCCGTGGACCCGGCGCTGATACCGGTGACCCCGTGGCCGACGCCGATCGGGGTGTTCGGCAGCGCCCGGACCACACGGACGCCCGCCGGGACACGCGCCTCCATCGAGGCGAGCGTGGTGCCGACCGCGACGCTCACGACCACCGCACCGGGGTGGAGCGACGCGGCGACCTCGTCGAGGACCTCGCCGATCATGTAGGGCTTGACCCCGAGGACGACGAGCCCGGCCCCGCGGACGGCCTGCCGGTTCGCGTCCGGGTCGGTCTCCGTCGCCGACGCCTCGAGCCCACGCTCGCGCCATGCCGCCGCCGACGCTCCGGACCGGGTGGTGAGCGTCACGGTCGCGGGGTCGAGGCCGGCGGCGAGCAGTCCCTCGAGGACGCTGCCGGACATGGAGCCGACGCCGAGCATGGCGGTGCGGGGCAGTTCGATCGTCATGGTCCCGACCCTACCCAGCGCCCACGCCTAGGATCGGTCCGTCAGGGGGCCGCCTGCGGTGCGGGCCCGGTGCACGGCAGGGAGAAGGGACACCCGTGAGCGCTTCGGGAGGCACGAGGGCGATCGTCGCCGCACTCGCCGCGAACGTCGGCATCGCGATCGTGAAGTTCGTCGCGGCCGCGATCAGCGGGTCCGCCGCGATGCTCGCCGAGGGCGTGCACTCCCTCGCCGACTCCGCGAACCAGCTCCTGCTCCTGCTCGGCGGCCGCCGTGCCCGCCGCGCAGCCGACCAGGAGCACCCGTTCGGCCACGGCCGCGAACGGTACGTGTACGCGTTCGTCGTCTCGATCATCCTGTTCACCATCGGCGGCGTGTTCTCGTTGTACGAGGGCATCGAGAAGCTCGCCGACCCGCACCCGATCACGAACTGGTGGCTCCCCGTCGCCGTGCTCGTCGTCGCGATCGGCCTCGAGGGCTTCTCGCTCCGCACCGCCCTGCGCGAGGCCCGTCCGCACAAGGGCTCGCAGTCGTGGGTGCAGTTCGTGCGTCGGGCGAAGGCCCCGGAGCTCCCCGTGGTCATGCTGGAGGACACCGCGGCGCTGACCGGTCTCGTGTTCGCACTGCTCGGCGTCGGGCTCACCGTGCTCACCGGCAACGGGGTGTTCGACGCGATCGGCACGGTCCTCATCGCCCTGCTCCTCATCGCGGTCGCCGTCGTGCTCGGCATCGAGACGAAGAGCCTGCT
The DNA here is from genome assembly GCF_045370965.1 of Curtobacterium sp. 179-B 9B NHS. NCBI lineage: Bacteria > Bacillati > Actinomycetota > Actinomycetes > Micrococcales > Microbacteriaceae > Curtobacterium > Curtobacterium sp. 179-B 9B NHS. The sequence goes on along the minus strand of NZ_JBIQDQ010000002.1, from coordinate 98,560 downwards.
CGTCGGCGAGGGCGCGAGCGTCGCCGACGTGGAGCGCATCAGGGCCGCCGTGCTCGACGGTCCCGAGGTCGAGTCGATCGTGCACCTCAAGACGCTGTACCTCGGGCCGGACGAGCTCATGGTCGGCATGAAGGTCGCGGTCGACGGGGACCGTCGGCTCGGCGACGTGGCCGCGGGCATCGACACCGTCGAGCAGCGCATCCGCGCCGCGGTGCCGGTCGCCCGCGTGATCTACGTCGAGCCGGACGTCCTCCGGACCGGGCCGCGGCCGCCCACCGAAGCGATCGTCATCCGCGCCGCCGACTGAGCGCAGGCCCGTCGAGGCAGGCCTGTCCGGACAGAGCCGTCCGGGCAGGGCCGTCAGCGGCGCTCGTGGAAGAACGCATCGAGCAGGTCGGCACAGGCCTGCTCGCGCACGCCCGCGACGACCTCGGCACGGTGCGGCAACCGCCGGTCCCGCGCGATGTCGTAGACGCTGCCGCTCGCCCCGGCCTTCGGGTCCCAGGCACCGAACACGATCCTCGGCACGCGCGCGGCCAGTGCGGCACCGGCGCACATCGGGCACGGCTCGAGCGTGACGACCAGGGTGTGCTCGGCGAGGTGCCAGTCCCCCGTCGCCTCGGCCGCCGCCCGCAGCGCGAGCACCTCGGCGTGGGCGGTCGGGTCCTGCCGGGCCTCGCGTTCGTTCCGGCCGACCGCGACGACCTCGCCCGCAGCGTCGAGGACGACGGCACCGACCGGCACGTCCCCGGTCGACAGGCAGGCACGCGCCTCGTCGAGCGCTCGGTCCATCGCCGCGGTGAACGGTCGTCCGGCTGGGTGCTCCACGCGTCGATCCTGCCCCATCGGCACGGTACGCTCGACACCATGCGAGTCCACGTCGCCGACCACCCGCTCATCACCCACAAGCTCTCGGTGCTCCGCGACCGGACCACACCCTCCCCGACCTTCCGTGCGTTGACGGAGGAGCTCGTGACGCTGCTCGCCTACGAGGCCACGCGCAGCGTCCGGGTCACCGCCACGCCGATCGACACCCCCGTCGCGCACACGATGGGTGTCGCGATCGCGAAGCCCCGTCCGCTCGTCGTGCCGATCCTGCGCGCCGGGCTCGGCATGCTCGAGGGCATGGTCAAGCTCGTCCCCACCGCCGAGGTCGGCTTCCTCGGCATGGCCCGCAACGAGGACACGCTCGAGCCGCAGACCTACGCGGAGCGCCTGCCCGACGACCTGTCCGGTCGGCAGTGCTTCGTGCTCGACCCGATGCTGGCGACCGGTGGCACGCTGGCCGCCGCCATCGACTTCCTCTTCGACCGCGGCGCGGAGGAGGTCACGTGCGTCTGCATCCTCGGCGCACCCGAGGGCCTGGCCGCCGTCGAGCAGGCCGTCGGTGACCGCAACGTGAGCATCGTCCTCGGCGCCCTCGACGAGAAGCTCGACGAGAACGGCTACATCGTCCCGGGTCTCGGCGACGCGGGCGACCGCCTGTACGGCCTGGCCGAGTAGCACCCGCTCCCCCGACGCCCCCGTCGACCCGGCTCCGGCCGTGTCGACGGGGGCGTCTCGCGTCTTCGGCGCTCGCGCGGGACGGTGTCGTCGTCGCGAGACGCCGCCGACTCGACGAGACACCGCCGCTTCCGGGTGCGTCTCGCGCGAAGGGCGGCGTCTCGCGCGAGAAGCGGCGTCTCGCGCGCAGACCGCGTCACGCGCACCGCGCCCCGCCCACGCGACGGCGGACGGGAGGCCCGTGGCGTGCCGGCAGCGCGCCTCCCGTCCGGCAGCGGGGTCCGCCCGACCACCGGCTGTCCGCTCTCGTCACCGTCCGTGCGGACGGTTGACAGCGCCTTGGTATACCGCGGATACTCGTCCCATGACTGCAACCGTGTCCTCCCGAGTCCTCTCCGAGGCCCTGGGGAACGCCGGCACCATGATGCCGGCGTCGGCGGTCATGCGTTGTCGAATGTGTGCCTGATCGGTACCCGTTCCAGCCGGATCCCCCGCGACACCACCCCGGTCGCGCGCGTGTGATCCCCGGGCGACAGCACCTCGGCGACGCCCCCACACCGCGTCCCGTCGGAGCGCAGACCACCCGTACCTCCCGGGAGGCCCCGGTCCACCGCAGGACCGCTGGGCGACACGGCGATCAGCCGTACCCGGACCGACGCACTCGACACCGCACGGTGCACCGCACCGCAGCCCCGCCCGGAGAACCGCCATGTCGCTCACGATCCCCCAGCCCCGCACCGCCCTCCGTCCCGCCACCACGGTGCCGACCGACCTCGGCACGGTCACGCCGATCCGTCCGCGTCGCACGCCCGTCGCCCCGCCGGTACCGAGCGGGATCCCGACGAGCCCGGTCGTCGCACCGCAGCGGAACCGGGCGCTCCCCGAGGGCACCGAGGCGCGTGGCTTCGCGCTCTACGTCGGCATCGACGAGGCCGCGGCCGCTGCCGCCGGGACGAGCCTCGCGGCCGTGGTAGAGCAGCTCAAGGCCCTCACCGCCCAGCTCGTCCCGTCGTCGGAGACCTACGCCGCCGTCGCCGTCGCCGCCGAGGGGTCCGGGGGCCGCGACGTGGACGTGGTCCGTCTCGCGCTGCAGGACCGCTCCGCCGTGGCCGCCCGCAAGCAGGCCGAGAAGCCCGAGCCGGAGGAGACCGGTGTCGTCATCGACATCTCCCGGAAGCGCGTGACGCTCGACGGCGAAGCCGCTCCCCTGACCTACAAGGAGTTCGAGCTCCTGCAGTTCCTCGTGCTGCGCGAGGGCCAGACCGTCGACCGTGCCGCGATCATCGAGGGCCTGTGGTCCGACGACGAGGACGAGACCCCGAACGAGCGCACCATCGACGTGCACGTGCGTCGGCTGCGCTCGAAGCTCGGTGCGTTCGAGGAGATCGTGCGGACCGTGCGCGGCGTCGGCTACCGCTTCGACCGGCACGCCGACGTCGCGGTGCGCTACGCCTCGACGCCGTCGCCCGACCTCTTCTGATCTGCTCCGACGACGTTCGGCGAACTCGCAGCGAACGGAGCCCGGACACGCTGGCGCGCCGTTACCTCGCCGTTATACAGTCGGAGTCGCAGGCAGTGTTTGCTGTGGCACCGCCTGCGGAATGTGATTGCAGGACACTCTTGGTGCAAGGGAGAGGGCCGGTCGCTCAGAAGGCGACCGGCCCTCGTCACGTCCCGGCCCGGTCCGCTGTCCCCCGCGACCCGACCGGTGTCACACGCCCCTCGGTAGTGTGGACCGACCGTACGACCGGAGGGACGACGACCGTGGACGACGTACGCCGCAGCGACAAGGCGACCGCCGTCGCGGCCTGGGAAGCCCTGTTCCGGGCACAGGTGACCGTGATGCGCGCACTCAACACCGACTTCCCGGGCGGTGAGATCTCCTTCAACGAGTACGACGTCTGCTTCAACCTGTCGACGCAGCCCGGACGACGCTGCCGGATGCGCGACCTGACCGGTCACCTGCTCCTGACACAGCCGAGCGTGAGCCGCCTGGTCGACCGCCTCGCCTCGCGCGGCATCGTCGAGAAGCAACCCGACCCGTCGGATGCGCGCGGCGTGATCGTCGCCCTCACGGCACACGGCTTCGACGTCTACCGCTCGGTGGCGGTGCAGCACGCGCAGACCATCGCCGACCAGGTCGGAGCCGGACTCGACGACGACGAACTCCGCACCCTCACGGAGCTGTGCACGAAGCTGCGCACCGCAGCCGGCGGTACCGGTCCCCGTCCGTCCGAGGCGGTGTCCGCGTGAGCGGCGCGGTCGTCTGGCTGCGCGAGGATCTCCGGCTCGGCGACAACCCGGCGCTCCGTGCCGCGATCGACCACGGCGGCCCGGTCACCGTCGTGGTCGTGCTCGACGAGGAGTCCGCGGGCATCCGTCCCGTCGGCGCCGCGAGCCGCTGGTGGCTCCACCACTCCCTCGCCGCCCTCGACGCCGAACTGCGGTCCCGGCACTCGCGGCTCGTCCTGCGCCGTGGCAGTGCCGCGCGGGTGATCCCCGAGGTGGTCGCGCAGGCCGGGGCGGACGCCGTCTACTGGAACCGTCGGTACGGCAGGGTCGAGCGCGATCTCGATGCGGGGATCAAGAGCGCCCTGACGGACGACGGCACGGAGGCCCACAGCTTCGCGGCGAACCTGCTCTGGGAGCCGTGGACGGTGCTCACCGGTCAGGGCGAGCCGTTCAAGGTGTTCACCCCGTTCTGGCGAGCGGCACAGGCCATGCCCGAACCGCGGCACCCGCTGCCGAAGCCGCGCGACCTGCCCGCTCCTGCGGACGTGGACTCCGACGACCTCGACGACTGGGCCCTGCTGCCGACGGAGCCGGACTGGGCCGGCGGCCTCCGCGACGCGTGGGAGCCCGGCGAGGCGGGGGCGCACCGCAAGCTCGAGCAGTTCGTTCACGACGCGCTCGAGGACTACGACCAGCGTGACGAGCCCGCGATGGCGGCGACCAGCGACCTGTCGCCGCACCTGCGCTGGGGCGAGGTCAGCCCGTACCAGGTGTGGCACCGCCTGCACGGCGAGCTCGAGCCCGAGCAGCGCCGCCAGGCCCCGGCGTTCCTCCGCCAGCTCGCGTGGCGGGAGTTCAACTGGAACGAGTACTTCCACTGCGACGACATCGCGACCGTGAACGTCCGCCGCGAGTTCGACGCGTTCCCGTGGCGTGACGTCGACGACGACGAGCTCGACCGCTGGCGGTACGGGCGGACGGGCTTCGACCTCGTCGACGCCGGCATGCGGGAACTCTGGCACTCGGGGGCGATGCACAACCGCGTCCGGCTGGCCGCGGCGAGCTTCCTCGTGAAGAACCTGCTCGTCGACTGGCGCATCGGCGAGCAGTGGTTCTGGGACACCCTGGTCGACGCCGACCCGGCGAACAACGCGGGCAACTGGCAGTGGGTCGCGGGCTCGGGCTTCGACGCCGCGCCGTACTTCCGCGTGTTCAACCCCGACCGGCAGATGGAACGCTTCGACCCGCACAAGGAGTACGTGCGGCGCTGGGTCCCCGCGGACGAGGAACGCCCCGAGCCGATGGTGGACCTCAAGGCCTCCCGGCAACGTGCACTGGACGCCTACGACCAGATGCGTCGCGCATGACGGTCCCGCGCGACGTGCTCGCCGAGGCCGACGCCCTGTTCGCCGCGCGGGTCGCCGACCGGGTCGCGCCGAGCAGCGTCTGGGGCGTGTTCGACCGGGAGGGCCTGGTCGCGTCCGGAGGACACGGTGACCGAGGCGACGGGAGCGCGCCCGACGCCGACACCGTCTACCGGATCGCGTCGTGCACCAAGAGCGTGACCGCGGCGACGCTGCTCACCCTGGTCGCCGAGGGGTCCGTCGCCCTCGACGACCCGATCACCACCGCCGTACCCGCGTTCGCCGAGGTCGCCCTCCCGTCGCCGGACGCCCCGGTGCCGACGCTCCGGATGCTCCTGACGATGTCCGGCGGGCTGCCGACCGACGACCCGTGGGCGGACCGGCAGGAGTCGATCGACGACGACGCCCTCGATGCCGTCCTCCGGGCAGGGCTGCTGTTCGACTCCGTCCCGGGCACCCGGTTCGCGTACTCGAACACCGGTTACGCCCTGCTCGGGCGCGCGATCGCCCGAGCAGCCGGCACGCCCTACGCCCGGGCGGTGACGGACCGCGTGCTCCGGCCGCTCGGACTGACCGACACCGTGTTCAGCGCCGCCGAGGCGCGCGGTTTCGTCGTCGTCGGCCAGCGCGACGACGACGGGTCGTGGACCCCGCAGCCGATGACCGGGCCGGGCGCGTTCTCGCCCATCGGCGGACTCTTCTCGACCGTCCGCGACCTGGCGCGGTGGGCCCGGTACCTCGCGTCGGCGTCCACCGCAGCGCCGGAGGACGGGCCGGTCTCCCCCGCGGACCGTCGCGCGATGCAGCAGGCGATGCGGATCGTGCCGTCCTCGGTGGTGCCCGCGGCGAAGCGACCGACGGCGTACGGGTTCGGACTGTTCGTGGAGCAGGACGACCGCGCGGGTGAGATCGTGTCGCACTCCGGCGGCTACCCCGGCTTCTCCGCGCACGTCCGGTGGTCGGTGGAGCACGGCCTCGGCGTGGTCGCGTTCGAGAACGCCACGCAGGCGAAGGTCTCAGCGCCGGCCGAGCGGGCGCTCGACCTGCTGCTCGCCGCGGCGCTCGACGCCGATTCGGCGGCGCCGGCGGCCGCCACCACCACGAGCGGATCAGCAGCCGCGCCGGGCGTCCGTCAGACCACGGAGGCCACGCACACCGCGCGTCGGGCCGTCACCACGCTGCTGCAGGCCTGGGCCGACCCGGCCGTCGACGACGACAGCGCGGCAGACCTGGGCGCCGCCGTCTGCACGCCGAACGTCCCCCTCGACCGCCCGTGGACCGCTCGACGGCGCGCCCTGCTCGAGTCCGCGCACGCCGTCGGTGCAGACCTCGCCGCCGCACCGGTCGACGAGCAGTCCTCGGTGCCGTCGCACCTGCGCTGGTGGCTGCCCGGCAACGCCGGCCGTCTGCGGATCGAGATCCGGCTCGCCCCCCTCGCGGCGGGTCGGGTGCAGAGCCTGACGGTGACGCCGGAGCGTGCCGAGCACTGAACCACGCGGACCGGCCGGTGATCGGCTAACATTTCAGGTGATCGTGTGCGCACGGTCGCCGTCCGATCACTCGACCTCGCGGGAGACGCCATGCCCAGGAGACCCGACCCGACCCTGAAGCCCGCGATCGTCGCGAAGGTCGCACGGCACCTGCAGGACACCAAGCTCGAGGACGCCTCCGTCCGCAGCCTCGGCCGGGTGCTCGGCACGAGCGCCTACCCGATCGTGTACCACTTCGGTTCGCGGGAGTCCCTGATCGACGCCGTGGTCGACCACCTGTCCGTCGACCAGGACCGGGCGCTCGACCCCGCCGCGGAGCCGTGCGCGCTCACCGACCACCTGCTCGCCGTCTTCGGCCGGCTCGACACCCCGGAGCGGCGACTCGCAGCCCGTCTGACGTTCGAGCTCGGCTGCGTCGAGGGCCTCGACGGCCGTGACCGCCAGCAGCGGCTCCACCGACGACGGGTCGACGAGCTCGCGGCCTGGTGCCGTGCGCACGGCCGGTGCGGGACGGACGCCGAGCGGACCGCCCGGGCGGTGGTCGCTGCGGCACGCGGTGCCCAGTGGAGCGCACTCGTCGACCCCGACCGCTCGGACGTGGACGGCGCGCTGCGGGCGATCGCCGAGGAGCTCGCGTCGTCCGTCCGCCTGGCGGCCGCCTGACCGCCGCACGGCACGACGCACGGACCGGCACCGTCGGATCGAGCGGCACCGTCGGACGGACCGGCACCGTCGGACGGACCGGCACCGACGGACCGACCGGCACCGTCGGACGGATCGGCACCGACAGACGGACGGGAGGCGCGGTGCCAGCCGGCACCGCGCCTCCCGTCCGTCAGCCGGTCAGCACGTGACCGGCAGCCGCGTCACAGGGTGATGAACGACTGCGACTTGGCGTTCGCGAAGCGAGCCGCGACGTTCTCCCAGTCGACGATGTTCCACACGGCCTTGACGTAGTCGGCCTTGACGTTGAGGTAGTCGAGGTAGAAGGCGTGCTCCCACATGTCGAGCATGAAGATCGGCACGACGCCCAGCGGCACGTTGGCCTGCTGGTCGAAGAGCTGGAAGGTCACGAGCTTCTGACCGACCTGGTCCCACGCGAGCACCGACCAGCCGGAGCCCTGGATGCCGTTGGCGACGGCGGCGAACTGCGCCTGGAACTGCTCGAACGAGCCGAAGAACTCGTCGATGGCGGCGGCGAGCTCGCCCTCCGGGACCTTCGTGTCCGGGCCGAGGTTGGTCCAGAAGATCGAGTGGTTGACGTGGCCGCCGAGGTGGAACGCGAGGTCCTTCTCGAGCTTGTTGATCGCACCGAAGTTGCCGGACTCGCGCGCCTCGCCGAGCTGCTGCAGCGCGGTGTTCGCACCGGTCACGTAGGCCTGGTGGTGCTTGTCGTGGTGCAGCTGCATGATCTTGCCGCTGATGTGCGGCTCGAGGGCGGCGTAGTCGTACGGCAGCTCGGGCAGGGTGTACTCGGCCATTCGAGGTCCTTTCGATCTGGGGTTGGTGGAGCGGGCTCCGCGGCTCAGGAGAGCCGGGAACGTTCGGAGAGGGAGTGGAACTCCCGGTTGTGGTAGACGAGCGGCTCACCGTGCGCCTGACCCACCACGATGTCGAGCACCTCGGCGACGACGACGGTGGACGAGCCGATCTCGGTCGTCGATCGCGGTCGGCACCGCAGCGCCGTCGCGGCGGCGGGCAGGTACCGGTCCCCGGTCGGCAACGTGCCCCACATCGGGTCGTCCGCTGCGGGGCTACCGGTCGCGGCGAACCGCTTGGCGAGGCCCACGCTGAGCGAGTCCACGAGGTGCACGACGAAGACGTCTGCGCCGAGCACGACGCCGGCCGAGCCGGACTTGGTCGACAGCGAGAAGACGAGCACGGGTGGGTCGACCGCGACGCTCGCGACGCTGGAGGCGGTCAGGCCCGTGGGACCGTCCGGCCCCTCGGCGGTGATGACCGCGACACCGGCGGGGTGTCCGCGGAAGGCGGCCTTGTACGCGTCGGCGGTCGTGGCCGGGGCTTCGTCGGGCATGGCAGTCGTGGTGTTCCTCCGGGTGGGATCGGCCGCGGCTGCGCGGCCACCTCCCAACGTAGGACCTCGACCGGGGTTCCGGTCAACGATTCCCAGCTTCGTCCGATCCCGGGCGCGCCGGACGACCCGGCTCAGTCGCGCTTGAGCATGACCACGGAGGCCGCCGCGGCGACGAGCATGAGCACCGCCGCCACGGCGCCGGTGATCGTCACACCGGAGTCGAACGCCGCACGAGCGCTCTCGAGCAGCGCCTGACCGGCCGAGCCTCCGAGGTCGGCGGCGGCCGACACGGCACCGCCGAGGGTCTCCTGCGCCGCTGTCCGGGCCGAGCCGGCGAGGGCGTCCGGCACCACCACGTGCGACCGGTACGCCGTCGCGAGGATCGTCCCGAGCACGGCCGTGCCGAGCACCGCGCCGATCTCGTACGCGGTCTCGGACACCGCCGACGCGGCACCGGCCTTGTCCGCGGGGGCCGTCGAGATGATGAGGTCGTTCGTGACCGTCTCGGACGCCCCGATGCCGATGCCGAGCAGCACGAAGGCGACTGCCAGCGCGACGATCGACGCGTGGTGTCCGAGGACCGACACCATCGCGTACGCGGCGGCCGAGAACGTCAGGGAGACGGCCACGACCCAGCGGGGGGCCACCCGCGCGACGATCGGCACGACGACGAGTCCGGCGACGATGGTGAGCACCGAACCGGGCACGAGCACCAGACCGGACGCGAAGGGGTCGAGCCCGGCGACGAGCTGCAGGTGCTGCGCGATGAAGAACAGGAAGCCGGTGAGCGAGAACATCGCGGCCATGTTCATGAGCACGCTGCCCGTGAACGCGGTGCTGCGGAACAACCGCAGGTCGAGCATGGGCGCGCGGGAGCGGAGCTGGCGGCGGACGAAGGCGATCCCGCAGAGCACGCCGACGGCGAGCAGCGCGATCGCGAACCCGCGCTCCTCGGGGTGCACGACCGACTTGATCGCCCAGGCGGTCGGGGCGAGGGCGCCGAGCGACAGGAGCATGCTCGGGACGTCGACGGGGCCGGGCTGCGGGTCGCGCGACTCCGGCACGGTGAACGGCACCGCGACGAGCATGACGACGAGGATCGGCACCGCGACGAGGAACACCGCACCCCAGTGGAAGTGCGCGAGCAGGACGCCGCCGACGAGCGGGCCGAGTGCGTTGCCGGCCGCGAACATCGTCGACCAGACGGCGAGCGCCATCCGCCGTTCCCCGGCGTCGACGAAGACGTTGCGGATGATGGAGAGCGTCGCCGGCATGAGCATCGCACCGAAGACCCCCATGACGGCGCGGGCTGCGACGAGCATCCAGGCCTCGGTCGCGAAGGCCGCCGCGACGGACAGCAGTGCGAACCCGGTCGCGCCGATCACGAGGATCCGGCGTCGCCCGATGCGGTCGCCGATGCTGCCCATCACGACGAGCAGGCCGGCGAGCACGAGGGGGTAGGCGTCGACGATCCAGAGCTGGGTCGTCGCGCTCGGGTCGAGGGCGCGCGCGATGGTCGGCAGCGCGAAGCTCAGCACGGTGTTGTCGACGGAGATGAGCAGCACCGGCAGCATCAGGACGGCGAGCGCCGCGAACCGTCGGGCGCGGCTGCCGGTGACGGCGGTGGCGACGGGGCTGGTGAGCAGAGTGGACACGGTGACTCCCTGGGGAACGAGCCGGACCAGGTCGACGGCGGACACTTTCGGTGGGGCAGACGAGACGGGACGCGGAAGTGGTCACGCGCCCCGTCAGGACTCCATGAGTGTACCGTCTGGACGGTTGTGGTTGCAAGTGCAACCAACGGGCGGACGGGAGGCCCGTGGCCGGACCGCCACGAGCCTCCCGTCCGCCTTCCGCTCCCGTCGGCGGCCGTGGGCACTCAGGCGGACTCGCGCACCAGCAACCGGTGGCGGACGGTGCGCTGCACCGCCGCGCCGGAGCGCGGCAGGTCACCGGCGAGCATGCCGATGGCGAGGTCGAGGGCCTCGCGCGCGACCGCGTCGAGGTCGACCGCGAGCGTCGTGAGGGTCGGCGCGACGAGCGTGCCGATCGCCAGGCCGTCGACCCCGACCACCCGCACGTCGCCCGGCACGTCCACCCCGGCCCGGCGGCAGGCACCCAGGACCCCGAGCGCCATGAGGTCGTTGAAGGCCAGCACCGCGTCGACGCGACGGAAGCGCTCGAGCGCCCTGGTCGTCATCGCCGCGCCCAGCTCCGAGGTCGGGGCGTCGGCGATCGCGATCTCGGGCAGGTACCCACGGCGCCGCAGGGCGTCGAGCATGAGCCGGCCACGACCGCTCGGACGGCCGGTGTCCGACGCATCGACGATCACCGGGTGCCGGACCCCCGTGTGCACGAGGTGGTCGGCGAGGTCCTCGACCGCCTCGGCGGGGTCGATGCGGACGGCACCGCGGAGGACCTCGCCGGCAGGGTCGAGCTCCACCACGGGGACGGTGCCCAGACGCTCGATGAGCTCGGGCGCCCGGGCACCGAGGTAGCCGAGCACCACGTCCGTCTGGACCCCGAGCGCCTGGACCGCGCGGTCCGAGTCGCCCGCGAGCCCCGCGTCGGCCAGCATGACGTCCCACCCACGACCCGCAGCGAGGCGGAGCACCGCCGCCGCGAGCTCCGGCGAGTACGGGTTCCGCAGGTCGTCGACGACGAGACCGAGCTGCCGGTCGCCACCCGTGACGAGCCCACGGCCGAAGCGCGACGGGCGGTAGTCGAGCGCCGCCGCCGCCGCGAGCACGCGCTCCTTCGTCGCCGGACTGATGCCGTACAGGCCGTTCACCGCGCGGGTGACCGTCTGGCGCGAGACCCCGGCCGCGGCCGCGACGTCGTGGATCGTGGCGCGCGCCGGGGTCCGGCCGACGGTGCGGCTCAGGCGCGCAGGTCCAGCCACGCGACCTGCTCCGCGCTGAGCTCGACCGACAGCCCCGTCATCGAGGAGCGGGCCTCGGCGATCGTGCGCGGCCCGAACAGCGGGAACGTCGGGAACGGCTGGTGCAGCACGTACGCCAGGGCGATCGCCGTCGCCGGCACGCCGTACTGCTCGCCGAGCTCACGGGCGCGACGGAGCCGCTCGAAGTTGTCGTCCGAGTAGTAGCAGCGCACGAGCTCGGCGTCGCTCGTGTCGTCCGGGGCGGCGCGGCCGGTGAAGAACCCGCGGGCCTGCGACGACCACGGCAGCAGCGGCACCTGGCGCTCCTCGAGCCAGCGCTTCGACGCCGGGTCCGTGGCGTGCTCGCAGCCGTCCCACGGCACGTCGTACGCCTCGGCCAGGCCGAAGTGGTTGCTGAGGACCTCGAAGCCGTGCTTCCCGTTCGCCGCCGCGTAGGCGTTCGCCTCGTCGAAGCGCGCCGGCGTCCAGTTCGATCCGCCGAAGACGCGGATCCGGCCGGCGCGACGGTGCTCGTCGAGGACGTCGACGAACTCCCCCACCGGCACGTCCGGGTTGTCGCGGTGCATCATGTAGATGTCCGCGTGGTCGGTGCCCTGGCGCTCCAGGCTCTCCAGCAGCTGCCGGGTCAACGACTCCGGGTCGCAGTACGGCGTGTGCGCACCCTTCGTGATGACCACGACGTCGTCGCGGATGCCGCGGTTCTGGATCCACTGGCCGAGTCGTCCCTCGAGCACCCCGCCGCCGTAGACGTAGCCGGTGTCGAAGACGTTGCCGCCCTGCTCGACGAACATGTCGAAGATCGCGCTCGCGTGGGCGAGGTCGGGCTGGTTGTCGACACCCATCACCAGGCGGGACATGCGCTTGCCGACGCCGGGGACCTCGCCGTAGCGCATCGGGGCGTCGTCGCGGACGCGCAGCGGACGGCCGCTCACCGTCGGGACGTCGGCGGTCTCGGCCTCGAACGGGTAGCGCAGGCCGATCGCGGCGCGCCAGCGGTCGAGCGTGCGGGCGGTGGCGAGGCTCTCGTCCAGGGTCATCTGCGCCGCCTCGACCGCGTTCGACGCCAGCGCCGCCGTGGTCGCGTCGGCCTCGAGCGCGTAGGGCTGCGCACCGGCGAAGGAGAGCGTGCGGGGCTCCTCGTCGACCGTGTGGACGGTGATCGTCGGGTCGGCGGAGAGCGTCCACGGGTCGGTCAGCACGATGCGGCCGCGCGAGCCGTGCACCGTGACGGCGTTCTCGTCCTGCACGCGGACGCCGGTGCGGACGCTGGCGGTGGTGCCGTCGCGGTAGGTCAGGTGTGCGACCGTCCACTCGTCGACGCCGGTCGGCCCGAGGGTGCCGGTGGCGGTCAGCTCGACGGGCTCGGCGACAGCGACGCCCGTGGCGGCCTGCACGACCGCGGCGGCCATGGTCACCGGGTACCCGCCGACGTCGAGGATCCCGCCGCCGGCCGTGGCGACGTCGAACAGCCGACCGGTGCGCTCCCCGCTGCGGAACGCGAAGGACGCGTCGACGTGCACGACGTCACCCACGACGCCCTCGCGCACGAGGTCGAGCAGTGCGGCGGTCTGCGGGTGGAAGCGGTACATGTACGCCTCGACCAGCGGCAGTCCGGCCTGGCGGGCGGCGTCGGCCAGGGCCATCGCCGTGCCGTGGTTCGGGGCGAGGGGCTTCTCGCAGAGCACGGCCTTGCCGGCGTCGAGGGCGCGGAGCACCAGGTCGGCGTGGCCGGAGTGCACGGTCGAGACGTACACCGCGTCCACGGCGGTGTCGGCGAGCACGGCGTCGTACTCCCCCGCTCGGACGTCGGTGAAGCCGTGGTCGGCCGCCTCGTCCGTGAACGCCTGCGCCCGGTCGGTCGAGGAGCTGCCGGCGGCCACGAGGGTACCGGTGCTCGCGGGCAGCTGGGAGAGGAAGCGGCGGGCGATGCCACCCGGACCGAGGACGGCCCAGCCCGCTCTGGTCGGGGCCGGGGTCGCCGAGCCGTCCGTCCCGGGGCCGTCGGCGGGCGTGCTGGAGGGGGTCGCGGTCTGCGCTGACATGCGGATCCTGTTCGTGTCGTGAACCTTCACGGTCACGGCGACGCTAGCCGCGCAGATGCTGCGGGACAACCCGTTCGTGAACGTTCACGGAACCCGGCGGTCGTCACGGTCCGGACGGTTCCCTAGACTCGTCCGCATGGCAAGTGCCCGAGACCGTGTCCTGGACAGCTTCGTCGCCATCGTGTGCGAGGAGGGCGAGCGTCCGGCGACCCTCGACGCCGTCGCCGCGCGGGCCGGTGTCTCGAAGGGCGGGCTGCTCTACCACTTCGGGTCGAAGGCAGCGCTGGTCGAGGGGCTGTGCGAGCGCCTGTCCGACCTGTCCGCCATCGACGTCGACCGCATGCGCGACGCCGAGGACGGCGCTGCGCGGTACTTCGTGCGCAACTGCCTCTTCGTGGGCAGCGAGCTCGACCTCGCCCTGCTCGCGGCCAGCCGGCTGCAGCAGGCCGGGTACGAGGAGGCCGGGCGCACCCTCGACGAGACCGAGAACGCGTGGCTGGAGACCCTGGTCGACGCACTCGGGGACGTCCCCACGGCGCAGGCGGTCAAGTTGCTCGGCGACGGGCTCTACCACCAGGCGTCCCTCGGCGCCGCGATCGCGACCGACGTCCGCCCGAACCGCGGCACCGTCGACATGGACGCCCTGCTCGCGGTCGTCGACCGGCTCATCGCGACCCGGCCGGCAGCCTGACGTCGGCGTCTCCCGGACGTCCGTGAACCGGTCCGCTCCTTCCTGGGGATAGACTGGTCCCGATCCACCCGCTCGAACCGGAGGTACCACCGTGGGCCGCGTCATCGCCGCTTTCTTCTCGATCCTGCTGCTGCTGGTGTCGATGTACCTGTTCGGGTTCGCGTTCCAGGTGCAGTCGGGGCAGGCCTTCGTCTTCATGGGCGGCCTCGTCCTCATGAGCCTCTCGTTCTTCCTGCCGATCCACGTCTTCGGCAAGAAGTAACCACAGCCGTACCGCGACGGCCCCGCACCTCTCCGGAGGGTGCGGGGCCGTCGTCGTCCGTGCGGGGTGCCACCGTCACGGTGTCTCCGTCGAACTGTGTCGAACCACGAATCCGACATCGAACCACGCGCCTCGGCTGGTTCGATTTCGGATCCGTGGTTCGTCGCGGGTCAGGCCATCTGGCGCAGGCTCCGCAACGAGAGGGCCGTGGCGATCGCCGCGTGCGCGGCCTCGGCGCCCTTGTCCTCCTTCGACCCGGGCAGACCGGCGCGGTCGATGCCCTGCTGCTCGTCGTCCAGCGTCAGCACGCCGAAGCCGACGGGCTTGCCGGTCTGCAGCGCGACGCTCGTCAGACCGTCCGTCGCCGCACTCGACACGTACTCGAAGTGCGGGGTGCCCCCGCGGATGATCACCCCGAGGGCGACGACCGCGTCGAACCCGCTCTCGAGCGCCGCCTTCGCGACGACCGGCAGCTCGAAGCTCCCCGGCACCGGGACGACCTGTGCGGTTGCGCCGAGGCGCTGCACCTCGCGCTGGGCTCCGGCGAGGAGGCCCCCGGCGATCGTCTCGTGCCACTGCCCGGTCACGATCGCCACCCGGACGCCCGTGCCGTCGACGTGGTCGCGCTCCGCCGCTCCTGCTCCGCTCATCGTGTCGTTCCCTCCTGGGGTGCGGACTCCGCCGCCGCCCGGTCTGCCGCCTCGAGCCACTCGACGAGTGCGGCGATGGTGATGACGGGCACGCCCTCGCGCGCCCCGAGTTCGACGAGGCCCGGCAGACGCATCATCTCGCCGTCCTCGCCGACGATCTCGCAGATCGCCGCCGCGGGCCGGAGCCCGGCTGCGGTGACCAGTTCGATCGCGGCTTCGGTGTGCCCGGCGCGTTCACGGACGCCGCCGGGTCGGGCCCGCAGCGGGACGACGTGTCCCGGGCGGTGCAGGTCGTCCCGGACCGAGGTCGGGTCGGCGAGCACCCGCAGCGTCCGTGCCCGGTCGTGCGCGCTGATGCCGGTCGTCACACCGACCGCAGCGTCGACCGTCACCGTGTACGCGGTGCCGCGGACGTCCTCGTTGTGCGCGACCATCGGGGGCAGGTCGAGCGCATCGGCGATCTCGGCGCTGACCGGGGCGCAGATGAAGCCCGACGAGTGCGCGACCGTCCACGCGATCCACTCCGGCGAGGCCGTCTCGGCGGCGAGGATCACGTCGCCCTCGTTCTCACGGTGCTCGTCGTCGGCCACGATCACCGGACGCCCGGCGGCGATCGCCGCGACCGCGTCGGCGATGCTCGACAGGTGCGGCCCGGCCGCCTGCTCGGCGTGCGGGGCGTCGACGGCGCTCACCGTGTCTCCGGGACGAGAGCCGTGGCGGCGTCGAGCCGGAGCATGCGGCGGACGTGTCGCGCGAGGACGTCGGTCTCGATGTTGACCCGGTCGCCGGGCACGCGGGTACCGAGCGTCGTGGCCTCGAGTGTCTCCGGGATGAGGCTGACCTCGAACCAGGCATCGGTCGGCGGGACGTCCTCGGCGGAGACGGCGCTGACCGTGAGCGAGACGCCGTCGATCGCGACCGACCCCTTGTCGACGACGAGCGGGCTGAGGTCGGGGGCGAGCGAGAAGCGGACGCGCCGCCAGCCGTCACCGTCGGCGGTCTCGAGCACCGTGGCGGTGCCGTCGACGTGCCCCTGGACGATGTGGCCGCCCAGTCGGTCGCCGACCGAGGCCGCTCGCTCCAGGTTGAGTCGATCACCCACGTCGAGCGCGCCGTGCGCGCTCATGTCGAGCGTCTGCTTCATGACGAAGGCGGTGAAGGTCTCGTCCGTCTGCTCGACCACGGTCAGGCAGACGCCGCTCGTGGCGATGGAGTCGCCGTGCCGCGCGTCGGCGACGACCTTCGGGCCGCGGACGGTGAGCGCGACGGAGTCGCCGTGCTGCTCGACGGCGGTGACGGTGCCGAGTTCCTCGATGATGCCGGTGAACACTGGTGTCCTCTCAACGGGACTCCGGGGGTGCTCGACGATCGTCGGCATGGACGGACGGGTCGTGGCACCCCGGGTACGAGGGCACGTCCTGTCCGCCTGCGCTTCCTCCCGTCCGGACTCTCACCGTCGGTCCCGGAGTTCCGCCGGGTCAACATCGGCGGGGTTCGCACCCTGCGTCAGCTCGTGGACTGTCACCACCGGTTCGGAATTGCACCGACCCCGGAGCGCTTGCGTGACTGAAATGATACCCCACACACCGGGCGCCCGTCCGGGGCCGTTGCCCCGTGTGACGTGGAGACACCTGCCGGGCACGGGACGGACGGGAGGCGCGGGGCGGCGCCGCCACGGGCCTCCCGTCCGTCCCGTGGTGCGTGCGGGACGCCGGCGTCGGTCCGGCACGGCCGGACCGGTCTCAGCTCCGCCCGCGGACCAGCGCCACCGCCTGCCGCAGGGACAGGTCCGGCAGGTAGGCCCGCACGACGGCGACACCGATCGCCGGGAGCGCCACCGGGTCCGGGTAGGCGAGCACCAGCGGGTGCAGCTCCGGCCCGAACTTCGCCTTGAAGCGCAGCAGCGAGCGGAACCCGTAGACCGGTTCGAGCACGCCGCCCACCAGGTCGAGCAGGTCCTGCACGCCCTCGCCCGCGGGGGAACCCTCCGCGGACTGCGCGAGCGGTGCGGCGGACAGGCTGAGCCGCTCGACGCCGTCCTCGCGCATCCGCTGCGCCGCACTCGCGACGAGGAACTCCATCACTCCGTTCGGGGCCGCGCCCGTGCGCCGCATCACGTCGAGCGTCCACCCCACGACCCTGCCGGCTCGGTGGCTCGGCAGCCAGCTCGTGACGGCGAGGACGGTGCCCTCGGGGTCGAGCGCGACGAGCGTGCGCACCGCCGGGTCCCGCATCTCGTCGACGCCACCGAGCGTGAAGCCCATCTCGGGCAGCTCGCGCTCCGAGACCCACTCCTCGGAGATCGCCTCGATCTGCCGGACCGTCGCCGGGGGCAGGTCCTGCCACGAGGACCACAGGGCGGTGATGCCCTCGCGGTCCGCCTTGTTCACGGCGGTGCGGACGTCCTGCTTCTTCTTGCCGCTCGTGGTCCACGTGCGGGGGTCGAGGTCGGCGTCCTCCGCGACCGGCAGCGTCTCCCACCCCTGCGCGGTGAGGGTCCCGGCGGCCTCGGTCCCGATGCCGTAGAAGACGGCGGTCCAGCCGTTGTCGTCACACCACCGCGCGAACGCGACCATCGCCGCGTCGCGGGCGTCCGGCCACCCGAAGGGACCGCCGACCGTCACCGCGACCCGCCCGTTGCGGCGGAACGCGACACCGGCGCGGCCGTCCTCGCTGAACCAGTACGCGTTGCCCTGCCAGGTGGTCATCCACCCGAAGGTGTCGCCGCCGGCGGCCTCGAGCAGCGTGCGGGCGCGGAGTCGGCTCTCGCGGAGTCCGTCGACGTCGGCGTCCGGCTCGACGGCGCCCGTGGGACGGACGGCGGCACCGGCCACGACCAGCCAGAGCACCGGGCCAGCGGCGCCGAGCACGAAGCGCAGCGCCGGGTCGAGGGACGCCAGCCGGTCCCAGAACACCACGGGCGACAGTGGGCCGAGCGCAGCGACGACGAGCCGCAGCGGGTCCGCGACCGTCTCGCGCGTGGACGCCGCGGTGACGAGCACGACGGTCGTCACCACGCCGAGTGCGACGAGGACGACCACGGCGAAGGTCACGACGCGTCGCCGTGCGGGCAGCACCGTGAACGAACGGCGGAGCAGCACGAGCACGAGCGCGGTGGCGAGCGGCACGACGACGGAGGCGGTCACCGAGACGGTGACCACGAACCGGTTCTCGGCCCCGTGCAGCTCCGCCGCCCCGGCGGGCAGGAGCCCGTAGGTCACGGCGGCCGCGACGGCGAGCACGACGTCGACGACCACGGCGAGCCAGACCGCGAAGCGACTCCCCCGGAACAGCCCGAGGCCGGCGACGAGGAGCACGACGAGCGGTGCGACCGCGAGCACGAGCGTCCACGGGTCGGTGGCCCGGTACGCCAGCAGCCCCCGCAGGCACTCGCCCGACGCGCTGTCCGCGTGGCAGCCGTGGACGGGGGTGACCGGCCCGGTGCCGACGACGGCCGCGAGCGGGGCCAGGAGCCCGACGCGGGCACGGGAGAGGAGCGCGATGACCGGACCCACGGCCGACACGAGGACCACGGTGCCGAGCAGGACCCGGGTCTCGCGGTGCGAACTCCTGGTCCAGCCGATCCGGGCGGGGCCCCGGCGGAGCAGGTCGCCGAGCAGCCACCCGGCCGCCGCCGCGAGCGATGCGTAGAGGTCCGAGGCGTGTCCGGCGTACAGCAGCAGCGCGGCGACGACGGCGACGACGTTGACCCGGATCCGTCGGCGCCACAGCGGACCGGCGAACGCGCTCGCGGTGACGATCGTCCCGACGATGGCCGTCCACGGGTCGAAGCTCGTCGCGCGTCCGAGCAGCAGCGCGCCGGCCGCGCGGCCGTCCTGGTCGACGAGGGCCGTGAGGGCGCCGAGCCCCGTGCCGACGACGGTGGTCACGACGAACGCAAGGGCCGTCCGCCTGCTGCCCATCAGTCGCTCCGACGCCCCGACGAGCGCCACCACACCAACGAGGGTGAGGGCGAGCGCCAGCGCCCCGGTGGTGACGGCGAAGACCCGGAAGGGTCCGAAGTGCACGGTGTCCAGGGAGCCGGTGTGCCCGACGACGCGGACGACGAGGCCCGCGATCGAGGTGAGGAGCACGAGGACGACGACGACCGCCGTGACCGGGTGCCGCCGGGTCGACCTGACGATCCGCGACCCGAGGGCGGCCGCTCCTGACGTGGTCCTGCTCACAGCGCACCGTCCTCCTGCGGGAGACCGAGGTGTGCCAGGACGACCGGCAGTCCGTGGGCCAGCACGTACCGCACGGTGTTCCAGTCGTGCGCCGAACCCGGCGACACGATGACCTGCGTCTGCATGCCCGCACGGACCGCTGCGGCGTGCAGGGTCTCGGTCGACGCCCGGTAGGGGGCGTCGTCCTGACCGTAGCCGAAGACGGTGAGGTGGTCGTGGTACGGCCCGTGCGCCGCCATGATCGCGACGGGCGCCGCGGCACGGTAGGCGGCAGCCGAACCACCGAACGCCAACGCGGTGCTCCGCTGCGCGTCGCCGGTCACCGGGGCGAGCTCGCTCGAGATCGCCAGGGCCGCACCGAAGACGTCGGGGTGCTCGGTGGAGAACTGCATCGTGCACGTCGCGCCCTGCGAGAACCCGAGGATGCCCCAGGCTCCTGCTCCGCTGGCGACCGGCAGGTGCCGCTCGATCCAGTGCACCGTGTCGGTCATCACGTAGGTGGCGCTCCTGCCGAGGCGCCGGGAGTCCACGCACATCGGGTTCCGGTTCGGCGCCGCGAGCTGGTCCGGCGACACGACGATCGGGGCGAGACCGTGGTGCGCGGCGGCGTAGCGGTCGAGGAAGCTGCCGAGGTCGCCGGTCTGGAACATGTCGGCCGGTTGCCCGGGCTGCCCGGAGAGCGCGACGAGGACGGGCAGCCGCGGCGGGTGGGCCACCTGTGCGGCCGGCGGGAGCCAGACCACTGCCTTGCGCGCCCGGAAGTGCGACACCGTCCCCGGGATCGTCACGCTGACGGTCTCGCCCTTCGACGGCATGCCGGCCGGCGCGTGCCAGTCCGCCGCGTCGACCTCGAGGTGCGACCCCGGGTCCGACAGCGGCGGCAGGTCCCGGCTCCGGTAGGGGTTGGTCGCGACGGCCTGCTCGATGTTCTTGTAGAACCCGAAGTCCACGTTGACACCGAGGCCCGCCGACAGCACGAGCGCACCGGCCGCGGCGACGGCGAGGACCCGTGCGAGCCACCCGCCCTGCACCGCCACGACGAGCAGGAGCGCCACGCCCGCGAACGCGAACGCCACCCACATCCGCGTGACCGGGGTGAACTGCACGCCGAAGTCGTCCTGCACGTCGCCGGTCCACCACACGGCGACGAGGCCGATCGCCGCTCCGACCGCCGCTCCCCCGACCCGGACCGCGGCACGACGCAGCCGGTGCCGCTCGTGCACCGGACCGACCAGGACCCACCCGGCGAGGAGGGCTGCGAGGACGTACACCGGGACGAGCAGGCGGCTGCCGGTGATCGGGACGCGGAGGAGTTCGTGGAGCACGGGTTCATCGTGGCCCCGCACCGCTGCCGCACAGCCTCGGAAGCGCTTCCACTGCGCACAGGTTGGGCACTGATCGCTCCCAGGGATGCTCCAGGCGCTCCACAGCGGCATCCGGTTCGCGGACACGGGTCGGAGGGGCGCCGCGGACGACGCCCCTCCGACTCCCTGGTGTCAGGCGATGCGCCTGCGGAGCACGAGCACGCCGGCTCCGAGGAGCAGGAGCAGGAACGCGATGCCCGCCGGGACCGTCTGCGAGCCGGCTCCGGTGTACGCGAGCTCCGGCTGCGCCGCCGGCGCAGCAGCGGCGGTCGTCCCCGTCGAGGACGCCACGGTCGACCGGGAGGCGCTGGTCGCCGTGACCGCGCCGGCCGCGGTGACCTCCGTGCTCGCGACCGGGACGGTGGTCGCCTCCGGCACCGAGGTGCCGGGGGTCGTCCCGCCCGTCGTGTCACCGGGCGTCACGCCCGGGTCCGTGCCGGGGTCGGTCCCCGGGACCGTGCCGGGGTCGGTCCCCGGGTCCGTACCGGGGTCGGTCCCCGGGTCCGTACCGGGGTCGGTCCCCGGGTCCGTGCCGGGGTCGGTGCCCGGGTCCGTACCGGGGTCGGTGCCCGGGTCCGTACCCGGGTCGGTGCCCGGGGTCGTGGTGCTGGTGCCGTCACCGACGATGCCGATGCCGTTCCCGCCGACGGTGATCGGCACGCTGATCACGGGGATCACCTGCGTCCCGCCGAGCAGACCGCCGTCACCGGAGGTCGTGCCACCCGCGACCGGGGTCGAACCCGAACCCGAGCCGGTGCCGGTCGTGCCGGTGCCGGTGCTGGTGCCGTCACCGACGACGCCGATGCCGTTCCCACCGACGGTCACCGGGATCGCGACCACCGGGGCGACCTGCGTCCCGGAGCCCACGCCGTCGTCACCCGACGTCGTGCCACCCGCGACCGGGGTCGAACCCGAACCCCCGCCGGTGCCGGTCGTGCCGGTGCCGGTGCTGGTGCCGTCACCGACGACGCCGATGCCGTTCCCGCCGATCGTGATCGGCAGGTCGACGATCGGTGACACCTGCGTGCCACCGAGCACAGCGTCGTCACCGGACGTCGTGCCACCCGCGGTCGGAGTCGAACCCGAACCCGAACCCGAACCCGGGGCAGCGGTCGGCGCCGTCCCCGTCGCGGAGCCGTCACCGAGCACCCCGATGCCGTTGCCGCCGACGGTCACGGGGACGGACACGACCGGGGCGACCTGCGTCCCGGACGCGATGCCGTCCGAACCGGACGTCACCGGCTCGGCTGCCGGTTCCGGGACCGCCGGGCTGCTCGTCGCCGCGGCCGGAGCGGACGCCGGAGCGGCTTCCGCGTCATCCGCGACACCGACGGCGTTGCCGGTGACCGACACCGGAGCGGTGACGTCACCGACGACCTGCGTCCCCGACGCGACAGCGTCCGAGCCGGTCGTCGTCGGAGCAGGAGCAGGAGCCGGGGCGGGCGCCGGAGCCGAAGCGGGCGCCGGAGCGGTCGCCACGGCGTCGCCCGCCACGGCGACCGCGTTGCCGGTCGCCTGCACCGGTGCCGTCACGACGGGCGCGACCTGGGTACCGGACGCGATGCCGTCGTCACCCGAGGTGGCCGGGGCAGGGGCAGGAGCCGGAGCCGGAGCAGCCGGAGCGGGAGCCGGAGCCGAGCCGGTCGTGGACACGGCGTCGCCGAGCACCCCGAGGGCGTTCCCGGAGACGGACACCGGGGCACTGATCGACGGTGCCACCTGGGTGCCGGACAGGAGGCCGTCGTCACCGGAGGTCGTGGCGGCGTTCGCCACCGCGGTCCCCCCGAGCGTCAGGCCGCCGACGAAGAGGGTGAACCAGAGCCCTCTCGAGACGTACTTGTTCATGGTCGTTCGTTCCTCACTGATCGAGATCTGTCCTCCGACCGCGATCGCGGTCGGGTGGTGCATGCCTGCCGTGCTGGACAGGCGCACCGATCTCAGTCAGGAGCGACGTCGTGGTCGCCGACGACGGACGCGGGGACCACGTCGTCGGCGAGGCTGCCGCGTGACCCCACGGCGAGGGAGAACCGGACACCGGAGGTGCCGTCGAGCCCGACGGGCGCGGCGCCCGCGGAGCCGGAGGTGGCACCGCCCGCGGCACCGGAGACGCCCGGGCCGGACGGGAGGCCGTCGTGGCCGTCGCCGTCCGCCGGGACGAGCAGCGCCGCCCCGCCGACGGTCGCCGCGGCCGGCACCGGAGCGGCCGGGGCGGCAGCACCGACGACGGTGGCGACCGCCACGTGCTCGGTGGCCGGAGCGCCGTCGCGTGCGACGTCACCCGGTACTGCCGGGACACCGGCCACCGTCAGTGGGCCGCTGGCGCCGTCCACGGCGACGACGGAGGCCGGGGTGGGCGCGTCGTGCCGGACGCGCACCGGCTGCTCGTCCGTGCCGCCCACCGGGGTCGGCGCGGTCCCGGGGACGGGCGCCGTGCCTCCCGGCAGGAGGGGCGGCAGCGGGGCCGGCGTGACGGGGAGCGGCAGGACCGGCGTCACCGGGAGCGGCAGGACCGGGAGCGCGTCCTCGACGGGCGGGAGGACCTGCTCGACCGTGCCGGGCAACGATCCGACGGTCGTCCCGACACGGTCGACCACGTCGTCGACCGCTCCGGTGACCGGCGCGGTGACGGTGCCGACGGTGTCGTCACCGAGCAGGTCGCGGGTCACCGGGAGGGCGCCGACCACGCTGTCGACCGTGTCGACGACGCCCGTGACGGGCCGTGCTCCCGTGACCGTCTGCACCGTCTCGGTGACGGGGCGGAGGGCGCCGGTGAGGGTGTCGGTGAGCGGCCGGGAGGCACTGCTCGCCACGTCCTCACCACCGGCGGTCGTCGGCGTGGCCGGGATTGCGGCGGTGCCGGTCGGCGGAGTCGGCGACGCCTGCGGCGTGGTCGGGGCCTGCTGGGCCGCCGGCGTCTGCTGTGCGGTCGTCGTCTGCTGGGTGGTCGGCGTCTGCGTGCTGGTCGCTGGGACGGCCGGTGCGGCGTGCTGCACGACCGGCGGTGCCGGCGGTGCGGGACGCGCCGGGGCGGGAGCCGCGGCGGCAGGAGCCGGAGCGGCAGCGACGGGAGCCGGAGCAGCGGGGGCGGGAGCCGGAGCCGCTGGCACCGGGGCAGCGGCGGGCGGTGCGACGGCCTGCCGCACGGGGGCGACCGCACTGTCGACGGCCTGCGTCGCTCCCTGCACGGTGTCGCCGACGTCCTGGACCAGCCCGCTGACCAGCCCGCGCTGCTGCGGAGCCCCCTCGGCTGCTGCGGCCGGACGGGCACCGAGGAGCAGCGAGAGCAGCACGAGCGCAGCGGCGACCCCGACGCCCACGAGGGCGGTCCGGAGCAGCGCGCGCCAGGGGTCGCGCAACGGCTGGTCCATGCGCTCACCTCCTGATCTCGGCTGCGCACGTAGAGTGGTTGACCGGCACTGTACGCCGATCGATCCCGGACCGGAACCGGTCACGGAAGAAATTCTCAGGAAAGGCCGCACGTGGTCTCGATCTTCTCCGCCCCGACGCGCAACCTCGACATCGTGACGCTGCACGAGATCCTGCGGCTCCGACAGGACGTGTTCGTCGTCGAGCAGGAGTGCGCCTACCCGGACATCGACGGCCGCGACCTCGAGCCGGGCACGGTGCAGTTCTGGGCAGGGCAGGGCTCGGTGGACGCCACGCTCCGGCTGCTCCGCGAGGACGACGGCACCGAGCGCATCGGCCGCGTCGCCACCGCCCGGCACGCGCGGTCGCAGGGGCTCGGGGCGCAGCTCATGGAGGCGGCGATCGCCGAGTCCCGCTCGTCGTCGATCGCGATCAACGCGCAGGCGCACCTCGAGCAGTGGTACGGCCGGTTCGGTTTCGTGCGGTCCGGCGACGACTTCCTCGAGGACGCGATCCCGCACGTCCCGATGACGCGCACCCGCTGAGCGCACTGTCGTCCGCGTCCCGGGTCGGTGCGAGGTCGTCGGCCCGGGTCAGGCTCGCCGGCGCCGCAGCTCGTCGCCCGGGTCAGGCGCGCCAGCGGCGGAGCTCGTCGAACGACCGCCCCTGGTGCGCGCGGTCCGCGACGAGCCGCTCGAACACGATGTTCGTCTGCGTCGTCGCGACGGCGGGGTCCCCGCTCAGCTCGTCGGCGACGAAGTCCCGCAGCTGCTCCGTCGACGTGCAGGCGATGTGCACGAGGAAGTCCTTGTCGCCGGCGAGGAACGCCACGTCCTGCACGACGGGCACCCGGAGCAGGCGCTTCGCGAAGTCGCGCAGTTCGTGCCGGGCCGCGGCGTGCACCCGGACGGACACCATCGCCTCGATCGCGAACCCGAGCTTCGCGACGTCGACGTCGGCCCGGTAGCCGCGGATCACCCCGGCGTCCTCGAGCGCGCGCACCCGCGTCAGGCACGTGGACGGCGCGACCCCGACCGCGGCGGCCAGCCGGTTGTTCGGCATCCGGGCGTCGCCGGCCAGGGTCCAGAGGATGCGCTCGTCGACCTCGTCGAGGCGCGGTGCGGGATCGGGGCGACGGACGGTTCGGTCGGACACGCCCCGACGTTACCGCTGGTCGACCCCCGCGCTACATCGCCAGCGTCATCCCGACCACGGCGACCGTCATCGCGAAGACCTCACCGCTGCGGACGGCTCGACGGTCCTCGCGCGCCCACTCGTACCGGAGCAGCCACCCGCTGAACGCGCAGTAGCCGATCACACCGGCTCCGAGGACCGCGGAGAGCGCGATCCCGTGTCCGGCGTGCCCGTCGGACAGCCCGGTCGCGTGCCCCATCAGGAGCATGCCGGCCATCACGACCGACGACAGTGCCCGGTGCACGTCCATCGGCTCCGCCCGACGCCCGTCCGGCCGACGGCGCCGCAGCACGGGCAGCGGCGCGAGGAGCAGCAGCGTCGCCGCGGCCAGCAGCGTCCACGAGGCGCCCGCCTGCACGACGGGGAGCACCATCGCCACGAGCATCACCGCGGCGGGGACGATCACACCCGGTCGGGGCCGGTAGCGGTCCCCCACGATGCAGCAGACCGACGCGAACTGCGGCACGACGAGCATCGCGTCGGCGATGGTCTCGTGCACGGCGGTCACGGCGAGCGGCGTCCGGGTCGGTCCGGTCGGTCAGTCCTGGGCGCGCGCAGCGGCCTTGTCGGCACGCTCCTGCTTCACGCGGGCGTTCTCGGCGTGCACCTCGGCCTGCGTCGCACGCTCACGCACGAGCCACTCGGGCATCTCCTGCAGGAGGGCCTTGACCTCGGCGGTGGTCAGGGGCTCCTCGACCCCGGCACGCACGAGGCCGGAGATCGACACGCCGAGCTTCTGCGCGACGACCGGACGCGGGTGCGGCCCTTCGCGACGGAGTTCCTCGAGCCACGCCGGCGGCTGCGTGCGGAGCTCGTCGAAGGCGGTCCGGGTGACCGGCTCCGCGCGGAACGACTCCGGGGCTGCCGCCAGCAGGATGCCGAGCTTCTTCGCAGCCGTCTCGGGCTTCATCGTCTGTTCCTGCGCCATGCGTACCAGGGTACGGCCCCTACACTCGGTTGCATGACCGCGGCCCTCACCATCGCCTTCGTCCCGGGGGTCTCCCCCGCGAAGTGGGTCCGGGTCTGGCGGGAACGCTTCCCGGACGCCGAGCTCGGCCTGCTGCCGATCGGACCGACCGAGGTCGACGACGCGCTCACCGGCGAGGCCGACATGGCCTTCGCCCGGATGCCCGTCGGCGCCCACCTCAACGCCATCCCGCTCTGGACCGAGACGGCCGTCGTCGCGATGCCGAAGGACGCGTCCCTCGCCTCCTCCGACGTGGTGACCGAGGCCGACCTGGCCGACGTGCACGTCGTCGACGCCGGGCCCGTGCCGGAGGACGTGTCCGCCGCCCTCGACCTGGTCGAGGCGAACGTCGGGGTCGTCGTGCTCCCCCAGTCCCTCTTCCGCGCGGCCAGCCGCAAGGACCTGGTGGCGAAGCCCCTCGACGGCGCAGCGGGCACCCGGATCGCCCTCGTCTGGCGCGACGCGGACGCCTCCGACACCACCGAGGAGTTCATCGGTGTCGTGCGCGGTCGCACCGCCAACAGCTCGCGGAACGCCGCCGACCGACCGGGAGGCACGACGAACGCCGACGACGCCGGCTCGCGCGGCACGCGGGACGGCTCCGGAGCCGGTCGCGGCAGCACCGCCCGCGCCGGTGGTGGCAAGGCCACCGCGAAGCAGGCCGCCGGCGGCAAGGCGGGCGGCAAGGGCGCGCGCAAGCCGCGCGGGACCGGACGACCGGGCACCCAGCGGCTCGGGAACGGCAAGCCGAAACGCGGGTCCAAGGGCAACCGGTGACGGACACGCGGCTCGTCCCGATGCCGGCCACGCGCCTCCCGGCCTGGCTGGACCGCACGATGGCGGAGTACGTCGGATCGCGCATGCGGGCCGGTGAGACCCGCGAGCAGGCCGAGGCGAACAAGCAGCGGTCGCTCGACCAGTGGTTCCCGGACGGGGCACCCCTGCCCGACCACTTCGTCTGGGACCTGGTCGACGACGCCGACGCCGTCGTGGGGTACCTCTGGATCGGACCGTTCTCGTCGGGCAGCACCGAGTGGTGGGTGTTCGACGTCGAGGTCGACGAGCCGTTCCGTCGCCGCGGTCACGCCCGACGGGCGCTCGAGGCCGGGCAGCGGGTCGCCCGTGAGCACGGCGCCACGAGCATCGGGCTCAACGTGTTCGGGTACAACACGGGCGCGCAGGACCTGTACGCCGCGCTCGGCTACCGCGTCACCGCGACGCAGATGCAGCTCCCGCTCGACTGATCGCGGCCTGTCAGGCCCAGACGCCGGACGTGCCGCGTCGGTGACTGCCGACCAGGTGCGTGTCGACGATGCCGAGTGCCTCCATCAGGGCGTGCATCGTCGTGGGCCCGACGAACGCGAACCCGCGCTTCCGCAGGGCCATCGACAGCGCCACGGACGCCTCGCTCGTCGTCGGGACCTCGGCGATCGTCCGCGGCGCCGGTGTCGCGTCCGGCCGGAAGGACCACACGAGGTCGGCGAGCCCACCGTCGGCGCGCAGGGCGATCGTCGCGTTCGCGTTCGTGATCGTCGCGCGGATCTTCGCCCGGTTCCGGACGATGCCGGCGTCCGCAATCAGGCGCTCGACGTCGTCGTCCCCGAAGACCGCGACCACGTCCGGGTCGAAGTCCGCGAAGGCCGCGCGGAACGCGGGGCGCTTGGCCAGGATCGTGCGCCAGGACAGCCCGGACTGGAACGCCTCGAGCGACAACCGCTCGAACACCCCGCGCTCGTCGCGGACCGGCATGCCCCACTCGGTGTCGTAGTACTCGCGGAGCATCGGGTCGGTCGCGGCCCAGACCGGGCGCGCGAGGCCGTCCTCTCCGGTCACCAGGCCGTCGGGGATCATCGTCGGGTCGTCGCTCACGCGTCCATCCTGGCCGACCGCACCGACGACCCCGGGGTCACCGGTCGGTGCCGTCGCCCGTCATCGCGGCCTGGTCCATCCAGACGTACTCCCACCGGTGGCCGTCCGGGTCGGTGAAGCTGCGCTGGTACATGAAGCCGAGGTCGGTCTCCGGGCGGTCCTCGTTCCCGCCGCTCATGACGGCGGCGTCGACGATGCGGTGCACCTCGTCCTTCGAGGCTGCGCTCAGCGAGTTGATCACCTCGACCGTCCCGGGGGCGGCGATCGTCCCGTCGGTGAACTCCTGGAACTTCGCATGCGTGAGGAGCATCACGTACACGGTGCTGCTCACGACGATGCACGCGGCGGTCTCGTCGGTGAACTCCGGGTTCACCGTGTAGCCGAGCGCCTCGTAGAAGCCGACTGCCCGGTCCAGGTCGGTGACCGGCAGGTTGATGAACACCATCTGCTCCACGGTGGTTCCCTTCGTCGAGCACCAACCTGGCGCAGCCGCCCGTCGAGCGCAACCGTCCCGTCCCGGGGCCGACCGCGTCCCGGCCGCCCGTTCCTTCCCAGAACGCCCGAGATGGAATGTGAGAACGGGCGTACCTGGTCGGATGATCCGACCCGGTACGCCCGTTCTCACCAGGTACGCCCGTTCTCGCCGAGCGGGCGCAGCGGCGCAGCGGGGTCAGACCCGCTCGCGCCCCTCGCCTGCGGCGCGCTGGTCGGCCTCGGCCTCGGCCTGCCCGACGATGTCCTCGGCGGGCACCGGGTTCAGCCGGTCCCACAGGAAGAAGAGCAGCCCGCCGACGAGCAGCGACAGCCCGACCCACAGGTTGATGTGGATGCCGCCGGTCTTCTCGGGGTCGGTGTCCCAGTGGACGATGCCGACGATGGTGGTGATCACGCCGTAGAGCACGAACAGGCCGCCGAGGATGCGGCGCAGGTCGAGTCGGCGGGTGGAGCGGACGAGCGCCGCCTGCTCCTCGGTGAGCTTCGTGGTGTCCTCACGCATGGGAGTACTCCTTCGGGTCCGGGCCTAGAGGAACGGCAGGTAGAGGGCGACGCACAGCACGAGCGCGACGGTGCCGAGCAGCGCGGGCGAGCGGTACCAGGCGGTGTCCGTCGCGACGGCTCCGGCGGTCATGTCGATCTTGCCGACGCCGTACACCAGGCCGCCGAGCTCCGACACGTCCTTCGGCTTCGTGGCGAGCGAGACGAGCACGCCGACGACGAGCACCGTGACGAACGAGATGATCGCGCCGTACATCGTCTCGGCGGTCGCCGTCGAGAACAGCGACGGGTTCACGAGGTACGCGATCCAGGTGATCGTCGGCGTCACGATGCCGAGCACGTAGCCCCAGAGCGCGCCCTGGGTGGTCATCCGCTTCCACAGGAGTCCGAGGATGAAGACGCCGAAGAGCGGTGCGTTGAAGAACGAGAACAGCGTCTGCATGTAGGTCATGATGTTGCCGGCCTGCGCGGCGAGGAACGCCGTGCCGATGCCGACGACCACGCCGACGACCGTGACCCAGCGACCGGTCTTCAGGTAGTGCAGGTCGGGCATGTTCGGCTTGATGTACCGCTGCCAGATGTCGTACGTGAAGACGGTGTTGAAGGACGAGACGTTCGCCGCCATGCCCGCCATGAACGAGGCGAGCAGACCCGTCACCGCGATGCCGAGCACGCCGGTCGGCAGGTACATCTGGATGAGCTTCGGGATCGCGTCGTTGTAGGTCAGCTCCCCCGAGGCGAACTGGTTGCCCACGACGGCCGCGGCGATGAGCCCCGGCACGACGACGATGAACGGGATGAAGAGCTTCGGGATCGCCGCGATGAGCGGGGTCCGGCGGGCTGCCGACATGTTCTTCGCCGAGAACGCGCGCTGCACCTCGGTGAAGTTCGTCGTCCAGTAGCCGAAGGAGAGCACGAAGCCGAGGCCGAGCACGATGGCGAGCCAGTTCGCCCCGATCGGGTTCGTGACGTCGCCGATGCCGGTGCCCGTCCAGGCCTGCAGGTGCTGCACGCCCTGCGTCTCCTTGATCGCCTCGGTGAGGCCGCCCCAGCCGCCGACGCGGTGCAGGCCGACGATCGTCAGCGGCACGAGGCCCGCGATGATCACGAAGAACTGCATGACCTCGTTGTAGATCGCGCTCGAGAGCCCGCCGAGGGTGATGTAGGCGAGCACGAACGCGGCGGACACCAGGATCGCGAGCCACTCCGGCCAGCCGAGCATCGCCTCGATGACGATCGCCATGGCGTAGAGGTTGATGCCGGCGATGAGCACGTTCGACACGGCGAACGCGATCGAGTTCACCAGGTGCGGCGCCTTGCCGAAGCGGCGGAGCATGAACTCCGGCACCGACCGGACCTTGGACCCGTAGTAGAAGGGCATCATCACGAGCCCGAGGAACACCATCGCGGGCACGGCACCGATGAGGTAGTAGTGCAGCGTCGCCATGCCGATCTGTGCGCCGTTCGCGGCCATGCCGAGGATCTCGGTCGCGCCGAGGTTCGCGGACACGAAGGCGAGGCCCGTGATCCAGGCCGGCATCGAGCGACCGGACAGGAAGAAGTCCATGCTCGTCCGCACCTGCTTGCGGGCGGTGAACCCGATGCCGATGACCACCGCGAAGTACACGATGATCATCAAGTAGTCGACCCAGCCCAGTTCGAGCCGGATCCCGTTGGTCGCCGCAGCGAGAACCATGCGATCTCCACATCAGTGTGTTGCAGTCGGCAACTGCGCCGACCCGAGCGGGAACGTTACACCGCGATGTGACCGTTCACATAGCTCGCGCATCCGTCGCCGTCGCTGCAGCCCCGCCGCTCGGTAGGCTCTCCCCATGAGCGAGCCGGTCACCGACACCACGACACGCCCCCGGCGGATCCTCGTCCTGAACGGGCCGAACCTCGACATCCTCGGGCGTCGCGACCCGGCACAGTACGGCACCGTGACGCTCGCCGAGCTCGAGGCGATCGTGCACACCGAGGCGGCGGTCCACGAGCTCGAGGCGGACTTCCGGCAGACCAACCGCGAGGGCGAGCTCGTCGAGTGGCTGCACGAGGCGCTCGACGACTTCGTCGCGGTGGTCATCAACCCCGCCGCCTACGCGCACACCTCGGTCGCGCTGCACGACGCAGTCGAGGCACTGAGCATCCCGGTCGTCGAGGTGCACCTCTCGAACACATGGAAGCGCGAGCCGTTCCGGCACGTCGACCACGTCGCGACGGCGGCGACCGCGGTCATCGCCGGTGCGGGCGCCGACGGCTACCGCCTGGCGGTCGCCCACGTCGCGTCACTGGTGGCCGACCCGACCGACTGACGGCCTGGAGGCGCGGCACCCGCCCGCCACGCGCCTCCCGTCCGCCCCGCGTCCAGACGTCCCGTCCGTCCCGTCCGTCCCGTCCCGTCCCGTCCCGTCCCGTCCCGTCCCGGTGAGGTTCCGAGCGGGCGATGTACGTCACGGTCGCGCTCGACCGTGACGTACGTCGCCCCCTCGGCGGACGACGCGCGGCGTGTCGTGCCCGTTCGGCGGCGCAACCGGCGGCGCGTCGTGCGAGGGCGAGCGGCGGGCGGGCGGCGGCTAGAAGTCGGCGGGACGGCGGACGTCGTCGGCGCCGACGGCGGCGAACCCTCCGCGGACGATCGGCAGCGCGCGCCGGACCGCCTGGTCGATGCGCAGCTCGAGGTCGACGCTGGCGATGTCGTACCCGCCCTCGCGCTTGGTGAAGTCGCGCTCGTTCCCGAACACGCCGAGCGGCAGGGTCGTCGACTGGAAGAAGCCGAACAGCGGCCGCATCTGGTGCTCGACGAGCAGTGCGTGCCGGTCACTGCCGCCCGTGGCGGTCAGGAGCACCGGGGTGTCGACGAGGTCGTACTGCCCCACCCAGTCGAAGAAGAGCTTGAAGGCACCGGAGTAGGCGGCCCGGAACGCCGGGCTGCCGACGACGAGCACGTCCGCTGCCTCGACGGTCTCGAGCGCTCGCCGGGTGCGGTCCGACATCGCCTCGCGGGAGGGCGCGGCACCGAGGTCCGCGAGCAGCGGTCCGATCTCGACCTGTGCGGTCCGGGCGTCCGGCAGGTCCTCCGCCATGCGCGCCACGGTCGCCCCGACCAGGGTCGAGGTGCGCGAGGGGTCCGATGGGCTGCCGCTGACGCCGACGACGAGTGCTCCGTCCATGCGATCGATGCTCACACGTCGTCCGAGGGCCCGTCCGGGTGTGACGACTTGTGTCGCCCACCAGCACGCGCGGGTACCGTCCGGGTGATGCAGACGTTCCTGCCGTACGCCGACTTCCGCGCCTCGGCCGAGGTCCTCGACGACAAGCGACTCGGCAAGCAGCGCGTCGAGACCCTGCAGGTGATGCGGGCGTTGACCCTGCCGGACTACGGCTGGCAGCACCACCCCGTCGTCGCCATGTGGCGCGGGTACCGCCCGGCGCTGATGGCCTACCAGGACGCGACGTGCCGGGTGTGGCTCGAGCGCGGGCACGCCGACACCTGCCTGGAGAAGACCCTGGCCGACCTCGGGCTGGTCCCCGAGGACCTGGTCGCGTACGAGCGCGGCGACTTCGCGGTGCCCGCGTGGAACACCGACCCGGCGGTGCACGCCTCGCACCGGTCGAAGCTCGTGCAGAAGGCGCCGGAGCACTACCGACCGTTGTTCCCCGACGTGCCCGACGACCTGGACTACGTCTGGCCGGGCGTCCCCGAGCCGCCGGCACGCTGACACGCTGACACGCTCACCCCCGGGCACGACGACCGGGCGGCCGCCGCTCGACGGCGGGACGGCCGCTGCGCGGCCGTTCGACGCCACCGCGACCCGTCGTGGACTGACAGGGGGTGCGGCGCCGGTCAGGGTCCGGCGCCGCGTCCACGACGGGCGCAGCGGCCGCTCGGGCACGACGACAGGGGATGTCGTGTCCGGCGCCGGACGCGGTCAGGGGTGCTGCGTCCGGTCATGAGCACCGCGGGCCCCGGGGTGACGGGACCGCGCGGTGCTGGCCTCGGGTGGTGGGTTCCTCAGAGGTGTTCGGTGTCTCCTCGGTACCGGTCCGTCTCGCTGGGGGCGGGCATGGCCCGACGGAGTGCCGCGGTGCCGACCGTCGGGAGCAGGGCACTCACGACGGTGGCGAGTGCCCCCACGGTCGCGATGGCGCCGAGCGGGGCGGTGCCGAGGTCGTGCTGCGCGGCGAGTGCGATGGCGACCACGGTCGCGGGTGCCGGCAGGAGCTGGACCGCACGGAAGGGGACCTCCTGTCGGTCCCGGGTGGTGATCGCGTTCGCCATGGCTCCATCGTGACGGACGATCGCTGTCCACAGAAGGGGGGACATCACCCCCAACTATGGAGTAGAACGTCTAGTACACTCAGCTCAGGCGCCGGACCGCGGCGACCGACTCCGCGACCACCCGCACCACGACGGCCACGTCCTCGTCCGTGAGCCCGTCGTCGAACGTCAGTCGCAGGGCCGTGCGCGCGGTGTCCTCCGACAGCCCGAGGGCGGTGAGGACGTGTGAGGCCTCGGTGCTCCCCGCGGCACAGGCGCTCCCGGAGGAGGTCACGACGTCGCGCTCCTCGAGTTCGAGCAGCACGGTCTCGCCGTTGACCGCCGGCGGACCACCCGGCACCGCCGGGAAGCAGAACGACGCGTGCCCCGGGAGCCGACCCGCCCCGCCCAGCGCCGACCCGACCGGCGCCGCCCCGGTCAGCACGGCACCGGGCACCGACGCCAGCACGCCCTCGACCACGGCGTCCCGGGTCACGGTCGCACGGGCGGCAGCGGCGCCCCGGGCCCCCTCGACGAGCGACACCGCGGTGGCGAGGGCGACCGCTCCGGCGACGTCCTCGGTCCCCGACCGTCTCCCCCGCTCCTGTCCCCCGCCGTGCAGCAGCGGCTCGAGCGGTACCCCACCCCGGACCGCGAGTGCGCCGGTGCCCTTCGGTGCGCCGAGCTTGTGCCCGGAGAACGACAGCGCGTCGACGCCGAGCCGGTCGAGCCCGAGGGGCAGCCACGGAGCGCTCTGCACGGCGTCGGTGTGGAACCGGGCCCCGACGCGGTGCGCGACCGCCGCGAGGGCCGGGAGGTCCTGCACGGTGCCGACCTCGTTGTCGGCGTGTGCCACCGAGACGAGCGTGGTGTCCGGACGGACGACCCGCGCGAGCGCCTCGGGCGTCACGGTCCCGTCGCGTTCGACCGGCACGAGCGTGACGGTGAACCCGTGGTGGCGCTCCAGGTACCGGCAGCTCTCGAGCACCGCCTCGTGCTCGATCGCGCTCGTGACGACGTGCCGGCCGCGGGGTGCCGCGAGCGCGATGCCCTTGACCGCGGTGTTCGCACCCTCGGTGCCGCCGGTGGTGAGGACGACCTCGCCCGGACGGCACCCGAGGAACCGGGCGATCGTCGCCCGGGCGTCGGCGAGTCCCCGGGCGGCCGCCTCACCCACCCCGTGCGTGGACGACGGGTTGCCGAAGACGCCGGTGAGGTACGGCCACATCGCCTCGAGCACCTCGCGGCGGACCGGGGTGGTCGCGGCGCGGTCGAGGTAGAACACCGGGTCAGCCGCCGGTCACGTCGACGTCGAGCCCGAGGTCGAGCGCCCGCGCCGAGTGGGTGAGTGCGCCGACGGAGACGACGTCGACCCCGGTGCGCGCGATGGCGCCCACCGTGTCGAGCGAGACCCCGCCGGAGGCCTCGACGAGCGCACGGCCCGCGACCAGCCGCACGCCCTCGACGAGCTGCTCCGGCGTGAAGTTGTCGAGCATGATCGTGTCGACACCGGCCGCGACCACGGGTTCGACCTGGTCGAGCCGGTCGACCTCGACCTCCAGGTGGACCGTGTGCCCGAGCCGACCACGGGCTCCGCGGACGGCGTCGCCGATCGCGGTGCCGCCGGCGAGCAGCACGGCCAGGTGGTTGTCCTTGGCGAGGACGGCGTCGGACAGCGAGTTCCGGTGGTTGTGGCCACCGCCGCAGCGCACGGCGTACCGCTCGACGGCCCGGAGGCCCGGAGTGGTCTTGCGGGTGTCGACGATCCGTGCGCCCGTCCCCGAGACGGCCGCGACGTACCGCGCGGTGACGGTCGCGATGCCGGACATCCGCTGCACCAGGTTGAGCCCGACCCGCTCGGCGCGCAGGACCGAGCGCGCAGGGCCGTGCACCGTGGCGAGGACCTGTCCGGCGTCGAAGGGCTCGCCGTCGGCCAGGTGCAGCTCCGTGCGCACCGTGGGGTCGACGGCGTGCATCACGGCGGCGAACACCGCGCCGCCCGACAGCACGCCGGGTTCGCGGGCGGCCATGGTCGCGGTCGCGCGGGCGTCGACGGGGATGAGCGTCTCGCTCGTGACGTCACCCCACGGAGCGTCCTCCTCGAGCGCCGTCTCGATCACGCGACGCAGGGCGTGCGGCGGGATCGTCCCGGGGTCGACTGCGGTGGTGGTGGTCATGCGGGGACTCCCTGCTGGACGGGCGCGGTGCTGCTGGACTGCGCGGTGCTGCTGGACTGCGCTGTGCTGCTGGACTGGACGGAGGCCGGGGCGCTGCCGCGCCGGACGGCGCGGACCCACCCGGTCGACACCGGCGCGGAGGGATCGGTCTCCGGGTGATCGGTGCGCGCGTGCGCCCCGCGCGACTCGGTCCGGGAAGCCGCCGCGAGCGCGGTGACCCGCGCCAGGTCGAGCAGGGCGCGGTCCTCGTGGTCCCGCACGGTGCGCGCCACCGGCGACCGGAGCGCAGCGAGCGCGCGACGTGCGGCGGCGAGTCCGTCCGCGTCCCGGAGCAGGCCGACCCGCTCCGTCATCTCGGTCTGGACCGCCTGCCGGAGGTCGGTGGCACGGTCCGGGTGGGCGGCGCCTCCAGGCCGTCCGCTGCGGTCCGTCCCGTAGGGCGTCGATCCCGGCACCCCTCCGTCCGGCCGGGAGGCACGGTGCGGCTCCGCCTCCGTGCCCACCTGGTCGTCGGGGACGGTGCGCACGGGCAGGGCCGCGTCGCCGCGCAGGCGCAGCTGCGCGGGTCGTGGGGCACCGATCGCGTCGGCGGTCCGCACGCCGAAGACGAGCCCCTCGAGCAGGGAGTTCGACGCGAGTCGGTTCGCGCCGTGGACGCCGGTGCAGGCGGCCTCGCCGACGGCGAGCAGTCCGGGGAGGCTGGTGCGCCCCTCGCTGTCGGTGGCGATCCCGCCCATCGCGTAGTGCGCCGCCGGGGCGACCGGCACGCCCTCCCGCGTCCAGTCGAAGCCGGCCGCGCGGGTCGCGCGGGTGAGGCCGGGGAAGCGTGCGACGAGCCGGTCCGCGCCGAGCCCCGTGGCGTCGAGGAGCACGGGGGCGCCGCCCTGGTCGCGGACGGCGGCCGCGATGCCGCGGGCGACCACGTCGCGCGGCGCCAGCTCGGCGTCCGGGTGCACGGCGCTCAAGAAGCGTCGTCCGGCGGCGTCGCGCAGGACGGCACCCTCGCCGCGGACCGCCTCGGAGACGAGCCCACCGTCGGGTACGGCCAGCCGGGTCGGGTGGAACTGGACGAACTCCAGGTCGGCGAGGACGGCCCCCGCCCGCCAGGCCGCTGCGACGCCGTCGCCGGTCGCGACCAGCGGGTTGGTCGTCTCGCGGTACAGGTGGCCGGCGCCCCCGGAGGCGAGCACGACCGTGTCCGCCTCGATGCGTCGGGGCTCGCCGAGCAGGTCGAGCACGTCCACACCGACCACCGCTCCGTCCCGGACGACCAGGTCGGTGAGGCAGGTGCGCTCCAGGACCGTGACGTGCTGCCGGTGCAGGGCGGCGACGAGCGTGCGCTCGACCGCTGCGCCCGTGGCGTCGCCGTCGGCGTGCAGGACGCGCCAGCGACCGTGCGCGGCCTCGCGCCCGCGCGCCAGGTCGTCGCCGTGGCGGTCGAGGGACGCGGGGTCCGACGTCCGGTCGAACGGGACGCCCAGCGCGAGCAGGTCCCGCGCCCGGGCGGGCCCGTCGGCGCAGAGCAGCGCGACGGCGCGCGCATCGGCCCCACCGACGGCCGCGACGTGGGTGTCGTGCTCGTGCAGCGCGACGGTGTCGTCGGCGCCGAGCGCGACGGCGATCCCGCCCTGGGCAGCGGCGGTGGCGCCGTCGGCGAGCCCGCCCTTCGTCACCAGGGTGACGTCGTGGCGGGCGCTGGCGCGGATCGCGGCGGTGAGCCCGGCGATGCCGGACCCGACGATGACGACGTGCACGGTGCGGTCCCCGGTGTCCTCGCGCGGGGCCGTCAGCCGCGGGGCTTCGCGGCGAGCATGCGCTCGAGCGCGACCCGGGCGTCGGCCTGCACGTCGGCGGGCACCGTGATCTCGTTGAGGACCTCGCCGCGGACGAGTGCCTCGAGCACCCAGGCGAGGTAGCCCGGGTGGATCCGGTACATCGTCGAGCAGGGGCAGACGACGGGGTCGAGGCAGGTGATCCGGTGCTGCGGGTACTCGGCCGCGAGCCGGTTCACCATGTTGATCTCGGTCCCGATCGCGAACGAGGTCGGTTCGGTGGCGGCGGCGACGGTCCGGCGGATGAGGTCGGTGCTGCCCGCAGCGTCCGCGGCGTCCACGACGGCCATCGGACACTCGGGGTGCACGATGACCTGCACACCGGGGTCCTCCCGGCGGGCCTGGTCGATCTGCTCGACCGTGAACCGGCGGTGCACCGAGCAGAACCCGTGCCAGAGGACCACCTGCGCGTCGAGCAGGGTCTGTGCGTCGTTGCCGCCGAGCGCCTTCCGCGGGTTCCACATGGGCATGCGGTCGGTGCTGATCCCCATGGCCTTCGCGGTGTTCCGACCGAGGTGCTGGTCGGGGAAGAACAGCACGCGCTGCCCCCGCTCGAACGCCCACTCGAGCACGGTCGCCGCGTTCGACGACGTGCAGACGATCCCACCGTTCCGGCCGCAGAACGCCTTGAGGTCGGCGGCGGAGTTCATGTACGTGACGGGGATCACCGGCACGCGGCCGTCGGCGTCGGGCTCGGTGCCGTACACGGCGGCGAGCTCGGCCCAGGCCGCCTCGACGCTGTCGATGTCGGCCATGTCCGCCATCGAGCACCCGGCGGCGAGGTTCGGCAGGACCACACGCTGGTCGTCACGGGCGAGGATGTCCGCCGTCTCCGCCATGAAGTGGACGCCGCAGAACACGATGGCCTCGGCGTCGGGCCGGGTCAGGGCGGCGTTCGCGAGCTGGAACGAGTCGCCGAGGAAGTCCGCGTGCCGGACGACCTCGTCGCGCTGGTAGAAGTGGCCGAGCACGACGACCCGGTCCCCCAGCGTCGCCTTCGCCCGCTCGATGCGCTCGTGGAGTTCCGCGTCGCTCGCGGTCCGGTACTCGTCGGGGAGCTGCCCCTGCCGCGGTGCGGAGGTCGGGATGACGTCGGACATCGACGAGCCGGGGCCGTAGCCCGGGCGGCTGTCGAAGTCCCAGGTCGGCGCGGCGAGGTCGGGGGTGCAGGTGCTGCCGTCGGCCTTGCCGTTGGAGATGAGCTCGATCGTGGTGGCGATGGACACTGTGGTTCCTATCGGTTCTGCGGGTGGTGCTGCCGGGGGTGGGCGGGCTGCAGCGGGCCGTTGTCCGCGTAGGCCAGGTCGGGGTTCGAGCGGTACAGCCGAGCCGGGCGGTGCCGGTCACCGCTCGTGGTCTCGTCCGTCGCGATGACGGCGTCGGACTGCGCGACCTGTCGACGGAAGTTCGCGGGGTCGAGCGTCCGCCCGAGCACGGCCTCGTACACCCCGCGCAGCTCGGCGAGGGTGAACCGGTCCCCGAGGAACGCCTGCGCGATCCGCGAGTACGACACCTTGTTGCGGAGCCGCCAGAGGGCGTAGGCGACGATGTGGTCGTGGTCGAACGCGAGTGCGGGGTGCTCGTCGGCCAGGAACCAGCGGACGTTCCAGTCGTCGGGGACGGACTCGGCCTCGTCGGGGTGGACGAGCGCCCAGTAGACGATCGACACCACGCGGCTCGGCGAACGGTCGACGTCGCCGAACGCGTACAGCTGCTCGAGGTACCGCGGCTGCACGTTCGTCGTCTCGCGCAGGCGCGCCGCGGCGGAGTCCTCGAGCCCCTCGTCCGGGCCGACCCAGCCACCGGGCAGCGCCCACGACCCCTCGAACGGATCGGCGACACGGCGCACGAGCGGCATCCACAGCGCCGGGGCACCGGTGTCGGGGTGCGGGCGCAGGGCGACGATCACGGTGGAGACCGCGACGCGGATGCTGGTGGGATGTGTTTGTGTCATGATGACTCGAAGTGTTCGGGTTGTGATGACACTATCAGTCGGTTCACGGAACCGGAACAGCGCCGTAACGTGCAGGGTCCCCGACGTGCCTACATTGGCGCCATGACGACGGTGACGAGGGTGCACGCCGTGGTGTCCGGCTCGGTGCAGGGGGTCGGCTTCCGGTACTGGACCGCACGCAAGGCAGACGGGCTCGAACTCGACGGGTACGCCAGGAACCTGTTCGACGGGACCGTCGAGGTCGAGGCCGAGGGGCCGTCCGAGGCGGTCGAGGCGCTCATGGCGTTCCTCCGCACCGGTCCGCCGACCGCCACGGTCACCGACGTCGCCCGACGCAGCGTGGTCCCGCACGGCGACGGCGACGGGTTCGCGATCCTGCGCTGACCGCGCTCGGGGTGGACCTGTCCACGAGGACGACACACGGAAGCGGAATACTCGGATCCGTTCAGGCGGTTGCCCTGTCTGCGCGGTCCGCGCGCCCTCGTCCTCTCCGCCGTACTCCCCCGTCACTCCCCAGGAGCCCCGCATGACCCAGGCAGTCGATTCCGCCCCGCGCACCGGGAGCGTCTCGCAGCCCTCCGCCGGCGAGACCAGACTCGTGATCGGGCTGTTGCTCGTCTCCGCGTTCGTCGTCATCCTCAACGAGACGATCATGGGTGTCGCGCTCCCCCGGCTCATGGAGGACCTCGACATCTCGGCGGCCACCGGGCAGTGGCTCACCACGGGCTTCCTGCTCACCATGGCGGTGGTGATCCCGATCACCGGGTTCCTGCTCCAGCGCTTCAGCACGCGCCAGGTCTTCATCGCGGCGATGGCGCTGTTCAGCCTCGGTACGCTCGTCGCCCTCGCGGCACCCGGCTTCCCCGTGCTGCTCGTCGGCCGCATCGTGCAGGCCAGCGGCACCGCGATCATGATGCCGCTGCTCATGACGACCGTCCTCAACCTGGTCGAGCCCGCGCACCGCGGCCGCATCATGGGCAACATCTCGATCGTCATCTCGGTGGCGCCCGCCGTCGGCCCGACCATCTCGGGCCTGATCCTCAACGCGTTCTCGTGGCGCTGGCTCTTCGGGTTCGTGCTGCCGATCGCCGTCGCCGCGCTCGTGCTCGGCGTGCTCAAGGTCCGCAACGTGACCACGCCCCGCCGCGCGCCGCTCGACGTCCTGTCGGTCGTGGTCTCCGCCGTGGCGTTCGGCGGGATCGTCTTCGGGCTGTCCAGCTTCGGCGAGGCCGGGTCGACCGGGCCGCTCGTCCCCGTCCTCGCCCTGGTCGTCGGCTTCGCGGCACTGGCGTTCTTCGTCGTCCGGCAGACCCGCCTGCAGCGCACCGACAGCGCCCTGCTCGATCTCCGGACCTTCCGCACGAAGGGCTTCACGGTCCCGATCGTCGCGATGGGCATCAGCTTCATGGCGATGTTCGGCACGCTGATCCTGCTGCCGATCTACCTCGAGCGCGTCCTCGGGCTCGAGGTGCTGACCGTCGGGCTCCTGCTCCTGCCCGGCGGCCTGATCATGGGGCTGCTCTCCCCCGTCGTCGGCCGCATCTACGACCGCCGCGGCCCCCGCGTGCTCCTCGTGCCCGGGTCGATCATCATCAGTGCCGTCCTCGGGGCGCTCTCCACGGTCGGGGTCGACACCAGCGTGTGGTTCGTCCTCGGCGCCCACGTCGTGCTGAGCATCGGCCTCGCGCTCACCTTCACCCCGCTCTTCACCGCCGCGCTCGGTGGCCTGCCGCCGAAGCTGTACTCGCACGGCAGCGCGGTGCTCGGGACGACGCAGCAGCTCGCAGGTGCCGCGGGGACAGCGCTCTTCGTCACGCTCCTGACGATCGGTGCGGCCTCGGCGGGGGCCGACGCGGACGCCGCCGGGGTCGCCGCCGCGACCGCCTCGGGCGTGCAGACCGCGTTCCTGGTGGGCGGCGTCATCTCCCTCGTCGGCATCCTCACCTCGGCGTTCGTCCGCCGCCCGGCGACGCCCGAGGGCGCACCCGCCGGCGCCCCCGCGATGCGCTGACCCGGAACACCACCGGACCGGGCCGGCGGTCCCCGGTGCCACGTCGACGACGGCGTGGCATCGTGGGCGGCATGCGGTCGACGGCGCGCGAGGTCAACTGGTCCGGTACGGTCACCTACTCGGCCGAACGGGTCGAACGGCCGCGCACCCTGGAGGAGGCCGCCGAGGTCGTCGCCCGGTCGCAGCGGGTGCACGGGCTCGGCACCCGCCACTCGTTCAACGACGTGGCGGACACCCACGGGGTGCTGCTCGACCTGACGGGGCTCCCCGAGGACCTCGTCGTCGACGCCGCCGCCGGCACGGCCTCGATGGGTGCCGGTACCCGCTACGGGGTGGTGGCGCCGGAACTCGACGCCGCGGGGGTCGCCCTGCACAACACCGGCTCGCTGCCGCACATCTCGATCGGCGGTGCGATCGCCACCGCGACGCACGGGTCGGGCACGACGCTCGGGTCGCTGAGCACCGCCGTGCGGTCGTTCGAGCTCCTCGGGCCGGACGGTGCCGTGCGGACGGTCCGTCGCGGCGAGGACGACTTCGACGGGGCCGTGCTGCACCTCGGGCTGCTCGGCATCGTGACGCGCGTCGAGGTGGACGTCGAACCGTCCTACCGGATGCGCCAGGACGCGTACGGGCCCGTCCCGTGGGACCGGTTCGTCGCGCACGTGGCCGACGTGCACGCCGCGGCC
The DNA here is from genome assembly GCF_045370965.1 of Curtobacterium sp. 179-B 9B NHS. NCBI lineage: Bacteria > Bacillati > Actinomycetota > Actinomycetes > Micrococcales > Microbacteriaceae > Curtobacterium > Curtobacterium sp. 179-B 9B NHS. The sequence continues at coordinate 56,528 of NZ_JBIQDQ010000002.1, read as the reverse complement.
TACTCGGTGTGCTCCTACACGGTGTTCGGGGACGAGGTCGGCGAGGTGCTGCTGAAGTCCCGCGTGCCGGACGGCGCCGACGACGTCGACGTCCCGGAGGCCCTGCTCGGCGCACCGCGGCTGCCGGGACGCCCGGCCGACGGACACGTCACCGCTCGCGACGGCACCGTGGGCCCGTGGTGGGACCGGCTGCCGCACTTCCCGATCGACGCGGTGCCGAGCGTCGGGTCCGAGGTGCAGAGCGAGCACTTCGTCCCGCTGCGGCACGCTGCCGCCGCACTGGAGGCCCTCCGCGGGCTCGCCGACCGGATCCAGCCACACCTGCACGTCTGCGAGCTCCGCACGATGGCCGCCGACCCGTCCTGGCTCAGCCCGACGCAGGGCGAGGACGTCCTCTGCATCGCGTTCACCTGGCGGAAGCACCCCGAGGCGGTCGCGGCGCTGCTGCCGGACCTCGAAGCACGGCTCGCGCCGTTCGACGGCCGGCCGCACTGGGGCAAGACGAGCTCGCTCGACGCCGACGCGGTCGAGGCCCTCTGGCCGCGCCTGCCGGACTTCCGCAGGCTGGTGGCGGCGGCCGATCCGGAGCGGCGGTTCGCGTCCGTGTTCGGTGAGCGGGTGCTGCGGACCTGAGCCGCGCCTCCCGACCGGGGCCACCCCTCACGCGACGGGGGTGACCGTCTTCGTCTCGCCGTCCCAGTGGCGGACCCCGCCGACGGTCAGGGTCTCCGGCAGCGGGGTCGCCCGGAGCGCCGCGACCGCGGCGGGCAGGTCCTCGTCGCGCACCCGACGGGCGAAGGTGACGTGCGGCGACCAGCCGCCGGGCAGCGAGGTCTCCACGGCGTCGGGTGCCCGCCGGTGCACCGCCGCGTGGAAGGCCGCGAGGACCGGGTCCACGACGACGGCACGGACGAGCACGGACCGCCCGGCGCCGGCGGGGAACAGCAGGAGGCCACCGAGCCGGAGCGTCGTCGGCACCGCGGCGTCGAACCCCTCCGGGACCGGCAGCGCGTCGCCGGCCGCGAGGGTGACGTGCGGGTCGTTCGTCCCCGACCGGCCGAGGCTCGGCAGGTCGGCTGCCGTCAGGGCGTCCCACGCGGCGCGCACGGCGGCGTCGGAGTCGGGGTCGAGGACGAGTTCGAGGCTGCGCACGCTCCGAGTCAACCAAGCCCCGCAGCGCCCGGTGCTCGCCGTGCGGCACCTGTGGAGAACGGCACGGATGTAACACGGCGGAACGGATCGTGCGTGTCGCGCCGCGGGCAGCCACACTCGGAACCTGGCCGCGGCATCCCGCGGCTCCCCACGCACCGCCCGTGCACGCCGCCGTCCGGGCTCGCCCCGCCCGGCCCCGCCCCACCCGTCCGGGCACGTCCCCCACGAGGAGCACCCATGTCCGCAGCACCCGTCCTGCCCCAGAAGCCGAAGGGCAGGCGCCCCGTCGGCTGGATCATCGCCGCCGCGGTCGTCGTGGTCGCGATCGTCGTCGCCGTCGTCGTGGCGGCCGTCCGCTCCGGCGGGTCCGAGGGCGCTGCCTCCGGTGACGGCGCCGGGAAGACCGTGACGATCGGCGTCGCCGACAAGTCGCTCGGCTACTGGAGCACGTACACGAAGCTCGCGAAGGACGAGCTCGGCGTGACGGTGGAGCTCACCAACTTCTCGGACTACTCGCTGCCGAACCCCGCGCTCAAGGACGGCCAGCTGGACATCAACCAGTTCCAGCACATCCAGTACCTGGCGGACTACAACGTCACCTCGGACGACGACCTGCAGCCGATCGGCTCCACCGCCGTGTACCCGCTGCCGCTGTACGCCACGCAGTACTCGAAGCCGAGCGAGCTGCCCGAGGGTGCGAAGGTCGCGATCCCGAACGACTCGATCAACCAGGCGCGCGCGCTCCTCATCCTGCAGTCCGCGAAGCTCCTCGAGCTCGAGGACGGCGGCTCGGCCTTCTCGACCACGACCGACATCGAGTCGTCGAAGGTCGACGTCCAGCCCCTCGACGCCTCGCAGACCGCGAACGCGCTCCAGCAGGGCTCCGTCGCCGCCGCGGTCGTGAACAACAACTTCGCCACCGCCGCGAAGCTCCCGACCAGCGACATCGTCTTCCAGGACGACCCGGCCAGTGCGAGCGCCGCCCCCTACGTGAACGTCTTCGCGGTGCGCGACGCCGACAAGGACAACAAGACCTACCTCGACCTGGCGAAGCTGTTCCAGGACCCGGCGGTGCAGAAGGCCTTCGCCAAGGACCTGCCCGAGGCCGTCGCCCGCGACGAGAGCGCCACGAAGCTCCAGGCCGAGCTCGCGACGGTCGAGCAGGACGCGAAGGCGGCCAAGCAGTAGTGCCCGCCCTCGTCGAACTCCGCGGCGTCTCGAAGCACTACCGCCGCGCCGACACCGGCGAGACCGTGGTGGCCGTCGAGGACGTCTCCCTGGACGTGCACCAGGGAGAGGTCCTCGGCGTCATCGGGTACTCCGGTGCCGGCAAGTCCACCCTCGTCCGCCTCGTGAACGCCCTCGAGCTCCCCTCGTCCGGCACGGTCACCGTCGGTGGCAGGGAACTCACCGCGATCCCGGAGAAGGAACGCCGCCTGGCCCGCCGGAAGATCGGCATGATCTTCCAGCAGTTCAACCTGTTCCGCTCGCGGACCATCGCCGGCAACGTCGCGTACCCGCTCAAGGTCGCGGGTGTCGCGAAGGCCGAGCGGGACCGCCGTGTGGCCGAACTCCTCGACTTCGTCGGGCTGCTCGAGCGCGCGCACGCGTACCCCGAGCAGCTGTCCGGCGGGCAGAAGCAGCGCGTCGGCATCGCCCGCGCGCTCGCCTCGAACCCCGAGCTGCTCCTCGCCGACGAGGCCACGAGCGCCCTCGACCCGGACACCACCTCCGAGGTGCTCGCGCTCCTCCGTCGCGTGAACCGCGAGCTCGGTGTCACCATCGTCGTCATCACGCACGAGATGGACGCGGTCCGCCGGATCGCCGACCGGGTCGCCGTGATGGAGAACGGCCGCGTGGTCGAGGTCGGCGACGTCTACGACGTGTTCGCCTCGCCGCAGACCGGTGCGGCGCAGCGCTTCGTGCGCACCGCCCTGCACGACCGCCCCTCGGCGGAGCAGCTGGCGCGGCTGCGGGAACACCACCGCGGCCGCCTGGTCACGGTGCAGATCACCGACGAGGTCGGCCTGCAGAACCGGATCGACGCGGCCTTCCGCACCGCCGGGGTGTCGGCCGAGCTCGTGTTCGGCGGCGTCGGCGAGATCCGCGAACGCCGCATCGGGTCGCTGACCTACGAGTTGACCGCGGACGACCCCGCCGCCGTCGACCGCGCGATCGGGGCACTGCGCGACGGACACGTCACCGTCGACGAGGAGGTCGCAGCATGAACGGCAACGGCTTCCAGAGCGTGATCGACACGTCCGACGTGTTCCTCGCCGCGATCCGCGACACCCTCGTGATGACGCTGGTCTCCCTCGTCTTCGCGGGCGTGATCGGCCTCGCGCTCGGACTGGTCCTCTACGCCACCCGTCCGGGCAACCTGCTCGTTAACCGGGCGGTGTACACGGTCGTCAACGTGCTCGTGAACATCGTGCGCCCGATCCCGTTCGTGATCTTCCTGGCCGCGATCGCACCGCTGTCGCGCGTCGCCGTGCAGACCACGATCGGCGTCCCCGCGGTGACGTTCGCGATCTCGCTCGCGGCGTCCTTCGCGGTGTCCCGGATCGTCGAGCAGAACCTGCTCGCCGTCGACCCGGGCGTGGTCGAGGCAGCGCGGGCGTCCGGGGCCCACCCCGTGTCGATCCTGCTGACGGTGCTCATCCCCGAGGGCGTCGGACCGCTCATCCTCGGCTACACGTTCATCTTCGTGGGCATCGTCGACATGACCGCGCAGGGAGCCCTGATCGGTGGCGGTGGCCTGGGCGAGTACGCGATCGTGTACGGCTCGCAGCGGTACGACTGGTGGATCGTCTACGTGTCCGTGGCGGCGATCGTGGTGATCGTCCAGCTCGGGCAGTTCATCGGCAACCGGCTCGCGCGAGCGACGCTGCGTCGCTGAGGCGCGGACCGGTCGCCCCGGCGATCGACGACGGACGGAAGGCACGGTGCCAGCTGGCACCGTGCCTCCCGTCCGTCGGCGGTGGCGTCCCGCCGCGGGGGTCGCGCCGAGCGGGCACGATCCGTCACGCCCGGCGCTGCTGGCAGCCGAACGTGCCCGCTCGACGGACGGACACGGCATGTCACGCCCGTTCGGCGGGACGGTGCCGGAACGCGGGCGAGGGACAGCGAGCACCCGGCCGTGGCGGCCTCAGGCGGCGGGGGTCTCCGGCACCTCGACGGCGGCGGTCGCCACGCCGGGGTGCTCGTAGTGCGCGCGGACCAGGATCGGCCGGTGGTCGGAGATGCCCGCGGGCAGGGTCTCGACGCCGGCGATGTGCAGCCCGACACTCGTCGCGAAGTCGAAGTGGCCGGTGAACTTGCGGTAACGCAGGTAGGTCGGCTGGTCGGACAGCGACAGCGCGAAGCCGTGCTCCTCGATCTTCCGGCGCAGGTTCGTCTGGAACCACGGGTAGTTGAAGTCGCCGACCATGATCGCCGGAGCCTCGTCGGACAGCTCACGGACGAACTGGTGGGCCGCCTCGATCTGCTTGCGTCGCAGGGAGTTCGTGGCCGTCAGCGGCGAGGCGTGGAACGAGGCCACGATGACCTCCGTCTCGGCCTCGGTGTCGCGGAGCCGCATCGCGATGAGCCGTTCGTGCGCGGGGGCGAGCACCCGGTCGTGCAGCGACTTCTGCAGCGAGTGGATGCTGAAGTCCTGCACCTCGAAGCGGTCGTCGCGCTTGTAGATCGCGAGACCGAGTCGGTTGGCCTTCGTGGAGGCGGCGAGCGACAGCCCGGCGACCTCCGGCGCGAGGTCGTTGCTGTCGCACTCCTGCACGCAGATCACGTCCGCCTGCGACGCTTCCGCCAGGGCGGCGAGCTCGCTGTTGGCGGTGTGCTCGCGGAGGTTGTAGCTGACGACGCGCAGCTCGGTCGGCTGCACGGCGGTGCCGTCGGCGATCGTCCCCTGCTGCTGTGGCCCGGCCATGCTGCCTTCCGTCCTGGGTGTCTCGGTCACCCTGCCGCGGCAACCGTACTCGGCTGTCGCGGACAGTTGCTGTGACCGTAGCGCACCCGGGGTCCCGATCGTGTGACCGTGTCGCGAACGGACAGCGGACAGCCGACAACCCCGCCGGACAGCGGACGGATGACAGCCCCGCCGGGCAGCGGGACGGCTGACAGCCCCGCCGGACAGCGGGACAGCGCCCGTCAGCGCGCCGCGGCTCGCACCCGGCGCGCCGGTCGCACCGTGTCCCCCGCGGTCCGGCTCATCAGGACACCCTCGACACAGGCCACCACGAGGAGCACGGCGATCACCCAGAAGGCCACGTCGTAGGGCCCGGTCCCGCCGAGCCCGGCCGCAGCCCGGATGGCCACGGCGGCGACGGCGACCCCGAAGCCCGCTGCGACCTGCTGCAGTGTCGACGAGAGTGTGTTCGCCGGCGTCATGTCCGCCTGCTCGACGTCGGCGAAGGCGATCGTGTTGTACGCCGTGAAGCCGACCGACCGCGCGGCGCCGCTCACCACGAGCAGCACGGCGAGCAGCCAGAACGGGGTGTCCTCGGTCAGGAACACCATCGCGACGACGCTCAGCGCTGCGATCGCGCTCGACACGACGATCACCGGCCGGTAGCCGAACCAGCGGAGGAACGGCGTGGTCATCGGCTTGATCCCGAGGTTGCCGACGAAGACCCACAGCACCGCGGACCCGGCGAGCACCGCGCTCCAGCCCCAGGCGTCCTGGAAGAGCAGCGGCAGCACGAACGGCACGGCCGACACAGCGAGCCGGAACAGGCTGCCCCCGGCGTGCGAGACGCGGAAGGTCTCGAGCCGGAACGACCCGAGGCCCATGATCGGGTGCGGGGCCCGACGGAAGTGCCGCACGGCGAGCCAGCAGCAGACGCCCCCGACCACGCCCGACACGACGACCGCGACCAGGGGGATCTCGTCGAGTGCGAGCAGGGACGCCATCACCACGAGCGAGCCGAGTCCGAGGCAGGCGAGCAGCGACCCACGCCAGTCGAACGGGACGCGTTCCGGAGCGCGCTCCTGCGGCACGAGGACCAGTGCGGCGACGAAGGCGATCACCCCGAGCGGGATGTTGACGAGGAAGATCCAGTGCCAGCTGAGGGTGTCGACGAGCACGCCGCCGACGAACGGGGCGATGATCGGTGCCGCGAGTGCGGGCCAGGTGAGGATCGCGATGGCGGTGACGAGCTGTTCGCGTCCGGCACTCCGCAGGACGACGAGCCGTCCGACGGGCACCATGAGTGCTCCGCCGAGCCCCTGCAGGATCCGCCAGAGCGTCAGCTCGACGAGCCCCTCCGACGCCGCGCACAGGGCGGAGGCCACCGTGAAGAGCGCGATCGCGCCGGCGAAGACCGTGCGGGAGCCGACCCGGTCGGTGAGCCAGCCGCTGACCGGGATGAACACCGCGAGCGTGACGAGGTAGGCGGTGATCGCGACACCGATCGCGGCGGAGTCGACGCCGAGGTCGCGGCCCATCGCCGGGGCTGCGGTCGCGAGGATCGTGCCGTCCAGGAGCTCCATGAAGAAGGTGCCCGCGACGAGCACGGCCACCGCCGTGCTCCCCCGTCGTCGTGTCGTCGTCATCGTCGTCATCACGTCGAATGCTATGCCCGCTCGGTTTCTGCCCGACGCAGCCGGCAGGCGCCGGGGCGTACCACCGTTCTGCACCGCAGAATGGGCGGGACGAGGACGTTGCCCGGTGGACCCGGCACCGGGAGCGTTGCCCCAGGAGCACACCGCACGACGCAGGAGGACCGATGACGACCACCCCCGCAGCAGCAGGGCACCCCGTCCGCCCGCCCGGCACCGTCACGACGAAGGGCGCAGCCGACCCCGCCGCCCCCGTCCTCGGCCGGCACGTCCTCGACCACGCGCACCTCCCGGTGATGACGCTCCGCGAGTCCGCTCTCGCCCACAACACCGCCGTCATGCAGTCGTACGTCGACCGCCACGGGCTGCTGCTCGCCCCGCACATGAAGACGCACATGGCCCCGGCCCTCGCCGACCGCCAGGTCCGTGCCGGCGCCTGGGGCGTCACGGTCGCCTCCGTCCAGCAGGCCATGGTCGCGTGGGCACACAGCGCGCACCGGATCCTCGTCGCCAACGAGGTCCTCGACCCCGCCGGCCTCGCCTGGCTCGCCTCCCGCCGGAGCGTCGACCCCGACGCAGACGTGCTCTGCAACGTCGACTCCGTCGCCGGTGTCACCGCGGCGGCGAGCGCCGCCCGCTCCGTCGGCGGCACCGTCCACGTGCTGGTCGAGGTCGGGTTCCCCGGCGGCCGGACGGGCGTCCGCTCGGCCGAGCAGGCGCGCGAGGTCGCCGTCGCGGCGCACGACGCGGGTCTCGTCCTCCGCGGGGTGACCGGGTACGAGGGCGGCCTGCCCGACGTCGACACCGCACGCGCCTGGGTCGCCGAGGTCCTCGCGATCGCCAGCGACGTGCGTCGTCTCGTCGCCGGCCGCACCCTGCTCAGCATGGGCGGCAGCGCCTGGTTCGACGGGGTGGTCGACGCCGTGCAGGGCCGCCCGGACGACGTCGACGTGCTCCTGCGCTCGGGCGCCTACCTCACGCACGACGACGGCTTCTACGCCGAGCGCACGCCGTTCGGCCGCCGCCCGGAGGAGGGCTCGCTCCGCCCGGCGATCGAGGTGTGGGGCCGCGTCACGTCCTGCCCGGAGCCGGGCCGCGCGCTGGTCGCGGTCGGCAAGCGCGACGTCTCGTTCGACGAGGGCCTGCCGGTGGTGCGCGGCGTCCGGCCGGGAGGCACGGCACACGACCCGCAGGTCGTCCCACCACCCGGGGCGGTCACCGTCACCCGCCTCGACGACCAGCACTGCTACCTCGCCCTGGGTGACGGGGCGCCCGGGCTGACGCCCGGCGACGTCGTCGTGCTCGGGGTCTCCCACCCGTGCACGGTCTTCGACAAGTGGCGGCAGGTGCAGGTGCTCGCGGACGACGACACGGTCACCGAGACGATCGCGACGTGGTTCTGATGCCCGACGACGAGCAGTCGCCGCCGTCGCCCGTGCCCGCGCGGAACGCCGCACTGTCGCTCCGCCGGGGCCTGACGGTCCTCGACCACGTGGCCGACCGCACCCGGAACGGCGCCGCCTCGGTGTCGCTCGGCGAGCTCGCGACGACCCTGGGCACCGCGAAGTCGACCGTGCTGCGCCTGACCGCGCCGATGGTCGAGACCGACCTGCTCCGCCGCACCCCGGACGCCGGCTTCACCCTCGGGCTCGGCGCACTGCTGCTCGGCCAGAGCTACCTCGAGGGCATCGACCTGCGCGCCGCAGCGGCGCCGTTCATGCGGCGCACCGCGGAGTCGACCGGCCTGACCTGTCACCTGGTGGTGCCGGACGGCACGGACATCGTCTACGTCGACAAGGTCGAGACCCGCGGAACGGTCCGGATGGGGTCACGCATCGGCCACCGCCTGCCGATGCGGAACACCGCCTCCGGCAAGGCGATCGTGGCGTTCGGCGACCCCGGGCTCCTCGGCGCGGTGCTCGCCGTGCCCGCGACCGCGATGACCGACCAGTCGATCACCGACGACGGACGCTGGCGGCAGGAGGTCGACCGCACCCGGGCGCGCGGGTACGGGATCGACGACCGCGAGAACGAGCCGGGCATCCGCTGCGTGGCCGCGCCCGTGCTCGACCACGCGAACCAGGTCGTCGGCGCGATGAGCATCTCGGGGCTGGCGTCCCGCTTCCCGGCGGCGGCGGTCCGCGAGCTCGGCGACGGTGTCGTGCGGACCGCGCTCGAGATCTCGGTCGCGCTCGGGTCCTCGTCGGCACAGCTCGCCCTGCATCGCACGGCACCGGGTGGGGTGACCCGGTGAGCGCGGGCACGGGGGTCCTCACCCTCGGCGAGACGATGCTCCTGCTGGCCGGCCCCGGTGTCGGCGAGGTGTGCGACCTCGACCACATGCGCGTCGACACCGGCGGGGCGGAGAGCAACGTCGCGATCGGGCTGGTCCGTGCGGGTGTCCCGGCCACGTGGGTCGGACGCGTGGGGGCGGACCCCGCCGGTGACCGGGTCCTGCGGGACGTCGGGCAGGCCGGGGTCGAGGTCGCCGCGGTCGTCGACCCGGACCGTTCGACCGGGCTCATGATGAAGGAACGACTGCGGGACGGCCGGACCCGCGTGACCTACCACCGTCGACACTCCGCGGGCTCGGCACTCGCACCGGAGGACGTCCCCGCCGGGCTCGTCGAGCGGTCGGCGCTCGTCCACGTCAGCGGCATCACGCTCGCGCTCTCGGAGTCCGCCCGGCGGACCGTCACCACCGTGCTCGACCGCGCCGAGGCCGCCGGGGTCCCGGTGTCCTTCGACGTGAACCACCGGCAGAAGCTGCTCGACGCCGCGGTCGCCCGGGAGCACTACCGCGCCGTCGCCGCCCGTGCCGCGGTGGTCTTCGCCGGCGACGACGAGGCCCGCATCCTGCTCGGTGCCCCGGACGGTGCCGGGGACGACGGGGCGACCCCGCTGCAGTCCGACGAGGACCTCGCCCGTGGGCTCGCCGACCTGGCCCGGGGTCGTGCCGTGGTGAAGCTCGGCTCCCGCGGTGCCGTCTCGGTCGTGGACGGGCGGACGACCCGCCGCGCGGCGACACCGGTGTGCGTCGTCGACCCGGTCGGTGCCGGCGACGCGTTCGTGGCGGCCTGGCTCGCGGCGACACTCACGGGGGCCGACGCGGACACCGCGCTCGACCGGGCCGCCGACGCCGGAGCGCTCGCCTGCACCGTCCCGGGCGACTGGCGGTTGCCCGGCCCCGGCACGACCCCCGACACGCTCCCCGCCGACGCGTCGGACCCGTCGGACCCGTCCGACCCCCGAGCAGCCGCGACCGACACCGCGGTGCACGACCGCGTCGACCGCTGACCGCGACCACCACCCGTCCGGCACGAACCCGCCCGACCGATCCGAGGAGCCACACCGTGAGCACCCACCACACGTCCACCGGCGACAGCCCGTCGGTGCCGGACCACGGCACCCGGCACGGCGCGGGTCCGGCCGTCGCGATCCTCCGCGGCGGCACGGGCGAGCACGTCGAGGCGGTCGTCGACACCCTGGTGGGCGCCGGCGTCCGCGCGGTCGAACTCACCACGAACACCCCGCGCTGGCGCGAGGGCACCGCCTGGACCGCGCGACGGTTCGGCGACGGCGTCTCCGTCGGGGTGGGCACGGTCCTCGACCCGGAACAGGTCGACGACGCCGCCGACCTGGGGGCGTCCTTCGTCGTCAGCCCGCACCTCGACCCCGCGATCGGCGAGCGTGCCCACGAGCGGGGCATCGGCTGGTACCCGGGGGCAGCGACGCCGACCGAGATCGTGCGGGCGTGGCGGCTCGGCGCCCGGGCGGTGAAGCTGTTCCCGGCGGCGCAGCTCGGCGGCCCCGCGTACCTGCGGCAGGTGCTCGCCCCGCTCGACTTCGTCGACGTGGTCCCGACCGGCGGCATCGGGATCGACGATGCCGCCGACTACCTGGCAGCCGGTGCGGTGGCGGTCGGACTCGGCTCCCCCCTGGTCGGTGACGCCCTGGGCACCGGGGACACGGTCGCGCTGCGGTCCCGCGCGGAGCGGCTCGTCGCGGGGCTCGCCCGGTGACCACCACCGCGGAGACCGGTGCGCCGCTCGTGCTCCGCGGCGGGTCCGTCGTCGACCGGGACGGCCCCACCCGCGCGGACGTGCTCGTGGAACGCGGTCGGATCACGGCGGTCGGTGCGACGCTCCCCGTGCCGGACGACGCCAGCACGATCGACTGCGGTGGCCGCACGGTCCTCCCCGGGGCCGTCGACGCGCACTCGCACGCCGGGTCCCGGGTCTTCGACGAGGACGTCCAGCTCGCGCTGCTCCGTCAGGGCGTCACGTCGATCGTCACCGGCCAGGACGGCGTCGGCCCGGCCCCCGGCGACGGCAGGTGGGCGGGCCGGTACTTCGCGGCGATCGACGGCCCGCACCCCCGGTACCGCGGCGGCGGCACCGCCGGCCTGCTGGCGACGTACGACGGCACCACGCCGCTGAACGTCGCGACCCTGGTGCCCGCCGGGACGATCCGGCACGAGGTGCTGGGCGACGAGGACCGACCCGCGACCGCCGAGGAGACCACGGCGATGCGCGCGCTCGTCCGCCGCGGGCTCGCCGAGGGAGCGCTCGGGCTCGCCACCGGGCTCGACTACGTGCCGGGGCTGTACGCCGACACCGCCGAGCTCGCGGCGCTCTGCGCGGAGGTCGCCGCCGTCGACGGCGTCTACGTGTCGCACGTCCGCGGCGGGTACGAGGCGAACCTCCGCGTCGGGCTCGAGGAGGTCGCCGAGATCGTCCGGTCGAGCGGGGTCCGTGCGCACGTGTCGCACCTGCACGCTCCGGTCGACACGGCCATCGGCGTGCTCGAGGACCTGGCGGCCGCGGGGGTACGGCTGACCTTCGACGCGTACCCGTACTCCCGCGGGTGCACGATCCTGTCGATGCTGCTGCTCCCCGCTGCACTCGCGCGCCCCGGCACCGACGACCTCGCCCGCGCGGTCGCCGACGACGCCGGACGCCGCCGGGTCCGCACCGCCGTGCTCGACCGGGTCACCGCACGCCCGGACCTCGGACCGGGCTGGGCGGACCAGGTCACGCTCTCCCACGTGCCCTCACCGGCGCACCACGACCTGCAGGGCCGCACCCTGACCGACGCCGCCGCCGCGCGGCGCACCGACCCCGTGGACCTGGCGATCGACCTGCTCGTCGCCTCCGACCTGCAGGTGACCGCGATCATGCGGGTCCCGCACCCGCGCTCCCCCGCCGACCTCGCGCCGCTCGTCCGGCACCCCGGGCACGCCGCGGGGTCGGACGGCATCCACGTCGGCACGCACCCGCACCCGCGGGCCACCGGCACCGTGGCGCGGTACCTCGGCGACTTCGTGCGTGCCGGGCTACTGTCGTGGCCGGAGGCCCAGCGGCACCTGTCGACCACCGCCGTCGAGCACCTGCGGCTGGGCGACCGCGGGGTCGTGCGTGCGGGGGCGGTCGCCGACCTCGCGGTGGTCGACCCCGAGCGGGTGGCGGCGCGGTCGACCTACGACGACCCGACGGCCACGGCTGTGGGGACGGACGACGTCCTGGTGGCGGGCGTGCCGGTGCTCGCTGCCGGACGTCTGACGGGCACCACCCCGGGCGCCGGGATCCGGCGTGCGGGCGCGACGGCACCGAGGGGCACCGGAGGTCGGTGAGGTTCCGCTCAGGGAGCGGGACGGCGGGTGACGATCAGGAGGCGCTGGGCAGCACCGCGACGACGTCGATCTCCACGAGGATCCCGGCCAGGTGCGACTGCACGGTCGTGCGGACCGGGTACGGCTCCGAGAAGTGCTTCGCGTACTCCTCGTTGAAGGCGGCGAAGTCCCGGTCCGAGTGCTCGAGGTGGACGGTCGACTTCACGACGTCGTCGAGGGTCGCGCCGTGCTCGGCGAGGACGGCGGCGACGTTGGCCAGCACCTGGGCGGTCTGTCCGGCGACGTCGTCGGCCATCGCCCCCGTCGCCGGGTCCTGCGGCCCGAAGCCCGCGGTGTACAGGAACCCGCCGGCCACGATGCCCTGGCTGTACGGGCCGGCGGGTGCCGGGGCGTTCGCGGTGACGATGGCGGTCTTCGGCACGGGGACTCCTCTGGTCGTCGGACGCGGTCCGTCCGGGTGGGCCTCCAGGCTAGGGCCGGCCCCGCTGCGCGGACCGACCACCCGCCGGAGCCGTTGCGGTGTGCAGAACGCGGGACGGGCCTCCCGGCCGACCACCGACGACCGGTCCGTCCGCGACCGGCCACCGGCGTGCCGGAGGGTGCCAGGCGACGGTCGGTACGCTCGGTCCGTGCCCACCGAGAGCCCTGCGCCCGCCGGAGCGGGCCGGTGAGCCGCACCGACGGCGCCGTCACCGGGACGCTCGCGAACGGTCGACGTCGCATCGTCGACCTGGCGACGAGCCTGCCCGTCTGGGCCGCGGTGCTGCTGGTGTGGGGCGGCGGCCGTCTCGTCTCCACGGTCTGGCTGGCGCTCGCCTACCCGTTGATGGCCCGGCAGATGCCGGACAACGCCATCTGGGGCAACGAGCACGGGTTCGGGTCGTTCCTCACCGCGTGGGACGGCCAGTACTACGAGCAGATCTCGGTGCACGGCTACCCGACGACGTTGCCGCTCGATGCCGCCGGGCACGTCGCCCAGAACGCGTGGGCCTTCCTCCCGGCGTTCCCCTTCGCCATCCGCATGCTGACGGCCTCGACCGGGGTGCCGTTCGCCGTGGGGGCACCCCTCGTCGCGCTGGCCGCCGGGCTCGTGGCGACGTTCCTGCTGCACCGGCTGGTGAGCGACCGTGCCGGCAACGCCGCGGGCATGTGGGCGGTCTTCTTCTTCACGTGCGGTCCGCTGTCGTTCCTGCTGCAGGTCGGCTACGCGGAGAGCACGTTCCTGGCACTGACGTTCGGCGCCCTGCTGGCGCTCGAACGACGGCGCTACGGCCTGCTGACGGTGCTCGGCGTGGTCGCGGCGTTCACCCGTCCCGGGGCGCTCGCGCTGCCGCTCCTGCTCGGGGTCGTCGCGCTCGTCCGCTGGGTGCGTGCACGACGAGCCGCCGCGGGCGCCGGTGTGCGGTCCCTCGAGGCCTTCCCGGTGGCGGAACGCGTCCGGGTCGTGGCCGCCGGCGTGGTGATGGCTGCGGCGGGTCTGGCGTGGCCGGTCATCGCGGCGCACGTCACCGGGCGGTCGGACGCCTACCTGGAGACCGAGATGTCCTGGTGGGTGAACTTCATCGGGCGGGTCGACTTCACGCCGATGACGCCCTGGTTCCTGATCGCCGGGCGGTGGCTCGGGGTCGGTGGGGTCCTGATCGTGGTCGTCCTGCTCATGGCGTACCCCGTCTGGCTGCTGCGGCGCTCGACCCGGGCGCTCGGCTCGACGACCGTGCTGTACTCGGCCGCCTACGCGCTCTACATCTTCGCGGTGTCCCTGCCGATGGCGTCCACCCCGCGGCTCCTCATGCCGCTCGCGCCGTTGTTCGGCTCCCCCGAGCTCGTCGCCCGGCCCTGGATGCGCTGGACGTTCGTGAGCTGTGCGCTCCTCGGGCAGCCGGTGCTCGTCGCGGTGCTCTGGCTGCTCGGCCCGCCCTGACCCCAGCGGTACGCTCGGCGGAAGGCTCGCGGCACGCTCGCGGGACGCAACGTCGGCGGTTCCTCGCAGGGCTGTACCGCTGCGAGGGACCGCCGACGTTGCGTGGTGCGGAAGGGGGACGGGCTAGAGCTCGACGGTGCCGTGGTGGCCGGTGTCGGGCTGGCTCTGCTTGCCGATCGCGGCCTTCAGGGTCTGCACGAGGCTGCCGACCGGGCCGGTGTCCTGCGTCCAGTACTCGACCGAGTCGCCCTCGACGGTGAGGAGTCGGATGGTCGGGTCCTGTCGGCCGTCCGGGAACCACGCCTCGGCGAACGGGGACCAGAGTTCGTCGATGACGGACTCGTCGCGGGTGACCGTCGCCGTGCCCGCGATCGACAGGTACCCGCCCTGCGACTCGATGGCGACGTTGACGTGCGGGTTGCGCGCGATGTCCTCCACCTTCTCGCTGCCGTCCTGCACCAGGAAGCGGAGGGTCCCGTTGAACGCCTTGTCCTGCACGGCCAGCGGACGGGCGTGCAGCTGGCCGTCGTCGCTGACGGTGGTGAGCAGGGCGGTTCGAGCGCCGTGGACGATGTCCGAGATGGCTGCGCGGTGGTCTGCCTGCGTGTCGGTCATGATGCTCCTGTTCGTCGTGCGCCCCGTTGTGCTCGACGTCCGGCCGGGCACTGCCCGGGCGCGTTCCGTTCCCGCCAGTGTGCCCCTCGTCGCTGGGACCTGCCCGCCCGGGTTCCGGCCCCCGCACGAGTGGCTGCGGCGCGGACGCGTGCCGCGCGGGACCGGGCGTGCAGGGCGGGAACGGGCGCACCTGGCGAGAACG
Organism: Curtobacterium sp. 179-B 9B NHS; assembly: GCF_045370965.1. NCBI lineage: Bacteria > Bacillati > Actinomycetota > Actinomycetes > Micrococcales > Microbacteriaceae > Curtobacterium > Curtobacterium sp. 179-B 9B NHS. Next base: position 41,447 of record NZ_JBIQDQ010000002.1, on the reverse strand, counting down.
GCGCACCTGGCGAGAACGGCGCACCTGGCGAGAACGCGCGTCCCTGGCGAGGACGGGCGTACCTGGCCGTCCGAGAACAGCAGGTACGCCCGGAACGATCAGGTATCGCGGTCGTCGTGGGAAGGAACGGGTACGAACGGGCACCCACAGGCTCCGACCCAGCGACCCCACGCCGCACCGCCCGCGGGGCCGAGGGCGACGCGTCAGACGGCGGGCTCGCGGATCGTCGTCTCGACGTCGACGACCTGCGGGACGCGCGGCATCGAGGCGAAGCCGAACGCCACGGGCGGGTCGAGCGGGGCCAGGGACCCCAGCGGTTCCCCCGCCCAGGACCCCGAGACGGCGGTCACGTCGTGCGCCCCGGTCACGCCGTAGTACTCGCGGCGGCCACCTCCCGCGGTGCCGGCCGTGCCCGCGCCGGGAGCGACCAGTCGTGCGACCGGGTCGATCACGCTGAGCCACCGCGGATCACGCGCGATCGGCTTCGGCACGATGCGGAGCACCCGCCCGAGCGGTGAGATGGATCCGACGTCGATCGAGGCGCGGAGCGGGCCGGCGTCGAGCTCGAGACCACGAGCGGTGCGGCGGGCGTCGATGTCGACCACCGACACCGTGTCGAAGCGGTAGGTCCCGGAGACGTACGCGGCGACGATCTCGTCCGGCGCGAGGAGCACGCTCGATCCGTCCGGCTGCTCCACGAAGACGTCCGTGAAGGCTCCGAACGGCGACCGGTCCCACATGCCGACGACGAACCGCACACCGGACGTCGTGCCGACGCCCATGATGCGACCACGGAACCGACGCTCGACGATGTTGGGGCGGGGCGACATGCGGTGGACGGTACCCGGCGCTGCCGTGAGTCGGCGTGGCGGCGGTGGGGCGCGCCTCCCGGCCGACGGGATGCTGCCGGACCCGGCACAACGGGAAGCACCCCGCGCCACGGAATCCCGTGGTGCGGGGTGCTCCTCGTTGTGCACGAGCAGGCCGCACCGGCCCGCCCCGAGCAGCACCGGCCCGCCCCGAGCAGCACCGGCCCGCCCCGAGCAGCACCGAGCCGCCCCGAGCCGCACCGGCCCGCCGGCCCACCCCGAGGAGGCGTCCGCCTACGGCACCGGCACCGGCTCGGCGAGCAGCTCGCGCACCCGCGGTGCGACCCGCGTGCCGTAGAGCTCGATCGACCGCATCATGTCCTCGTGCGGCAGGCGACCCGTCGCGTACCGCATGTCGAAGCGCGAGACGCCGAGGATCCGCATGTTCCGGGCGATCTTCCGCGCCACCGTCTCCGGCGACCCGACGTACAGCGACCCGCCGGCGGACAGTCCCGCCTGGTACTGCGCGGCGTCGAGGGGCGGCCAGCCGCGCTCGCGGCCCAGCCGGTCGGTGACGGCCTTGTGGTACGGCCAGTAGCGCTCGGCTGCCTCGGCGTCGGTCTCGGCGACGAAGCCCGGCGAGTGCATCGCGATGGGCTGCTGCGGGAGCTCGAGCTGCGTGAGCGCCTGGCGGTACAGCCGCGAGAACGGGGCGAACTGCGCCGGCTGCCCGCCGATGATCGCGAGGAACAGCGGCAGGCCGTAGGACGCCGCACGGATGACGGACTGCGGCGAGCCGCCGACGCCGATCCAGGTCGGGATCGGGCCGTGCTCGAGCTTGGGGAAGACGTCCTGGTCGACGAGCGCCGCGCGCTTCGTGCCGGACCACGTCACCGCGTCCCCACCGCGCAGGGCGTTCCAGAGCTGCAGCTTCTCCTCGAACAGGACCTCGTAGTCGGCCAGGTCGTAGCCGAACAGCGGGAAGGACTCCGTGAACGAGCCGCGGCCGAGGATCACCTCGGCGCGCCCGTCCGACAGGGCGTCCACGGTGGCGAAGCGCTCGTACACGCGCACCGGGTCGTCCGAGGACAGGACGGTGACGGCGGAGCCCATGCGGATCGACGAGGTGCGGGCGGCGATGGCGGCGAGGACGACCTCGGGGGCGCTGACCACGAAGTCCTCGCGGTGGTGCTCCCCGACGCCGATGAAGTCGATCCCGACCTGGTCCGCGAGGACGGCCTGGTCGACGACGTCGCGGATGCTCTGCGCGTCCGAGCGGAGCGACCCGTCGGCACGCTCGGTGACGTCTCCGAAGGTGTCGAGGCCGAGCTGGACCGGCCCGATGCGCTCGGGTGCGGGCGGCGGGACGTCCGACGGGCGGTCGGTGCCGAATGCGTTGCTCATGTGCGCCTCCTGATCGATGCGTTTGCATGAACTGTAGCACCGCGGGAGCCGGACGTACAGCCCCGACGGCGCGCGCCCGGCGGGTCACCAGACCGCCGGCGTACCGTGCCGCGCATGGCGAACATCCCCGACCAGACCGGCCGTCGCATCGTCGTGACCGGCGCGAACAGCGGCACGGGCAAGGAGACCGCGAAGCGGCTCGCCGGTGCCGGCGCGAGCGTCGTGCTCGCCGTCCGCACCACCGCGAAGGGCGAGGACGCCGCGACCGAGATCCGCCGGGAGCACCCGGGCGCCGACCTCGAGGTGCGCGAGCTCGACCTCGCCGACCTCGCCAGCGTCCGCCGGTTCGCCGCGGGCATCGCCGACGACGGCCGTCCCCTCCACGTCCTGGTGAACAACGCCGGCGTGATGGCCCCGCCCGAGCGCTTCGAGACCGCGGACGGCTTCGAGCTGCAGTTCGGCACGAACTTCCTGGGACACCTGGCGCTCACGAACCTGCTGCTGCCGACGTTGCTCGGCACGGCCGCGGGCAGCGACGACGCCCGGCCCCCGCGCGTCGCGACGATGTCGAGCCTCGCCGCCATCCCCGGCAGCATCCGCTTCACCGACCCGCAGTGGGAGCGCGGCTACAACGGCTGGCGGGCCTACTCGCAGTCCAAGCTGGCCGACCTGCTCCTCGCGCTGCACCTGCACCGGCTGTCCGTCGAGCGGGACTGGCCACTCGTCAGCACGGCGGCCCACCCCGGCTACACGCGCACGAACCTGCAGTCCACGGGCCGCTCGCTCGGCCGGTCGCGTCCGGTCCGCGCGAGCGACCGCGCGCTCCCCTTCACGCAGGCGGTGGAGCAGGGCGCGGAGCCGCTGCTGTACGCCGCCGTCGGTCCGGCCGCGGTCGGCGGGGCCTACTACGGGCCGTCCGGGTTCGGGGGCCTGACCGGACCGACCACGACGGTCTCGGTGCCGCGCTCGGCGCGCAGTGCGGACCTCGCCCGGTCGCTCTGGGCGGTCGCCGAGGACCTCACCGACACGCACGCGCCCGCCTGACCGCTGGCTCGGCACCCGCACCGGCCGGGAGGCACGACCCGACCGCGTCCCGTCGGCGTCAGAACCGCAGGTGGTCGCGTGCGAACGCGTCGATCACCCCCGCCTCGAGGGCACGCTGTCCGCGGGCGGTCGGGTGCACGTCGTCGGACTGCATCCACTCCGGGTGGCCGGACAGCGGCTGCCCGACGTCGACGTAGGTGCCGCCGTCGCGCCGGGTCGCCCGCTGCAGGGCGTGCGAGATCGTCGCCAGCTGCGCCGGCGGGGCCTGCTCGTTCCACACGGCGCTCAGCCCCACCACCCGGGCTCCGGGCAGGTCGCGGTGGACGAGGGCCACGAGCTGGTCGGTGGCGCTCGTCACCTGTGCGTCGTCCTCGCCCAGGTCGTTCGAGCTCGCCTGCACGAAGACGACCCGGGGGCGCAGGTCGACCGCACGCTTGACGAGCCCCGGGTAGGCACTGGCGCACGCGTCCGGGTCCCCCGTGGCGACGACGCCGGCCCCGTCGCAGGACAGGTTCGTCAGCTGCCACCGTTCGGTCCGGGCGAGGAGCGCGGGCCAGGCCTGCTCCGGCGTCAGGCCGTGGCCGCCGCTCACCGAGTCGCCGATGACGACGATCCGCTCCCCCGGGGCGTGGTCCCAGGCGCGGCCGGTCGGGCTCGGCGAGGAGGCCGCGGCCACCGAGGAGTCCTCGCTGCAGCCGACGAGGGCGAGCGCGGTGAGGGCGGCGAGCGTCGTCGCGAGGACGGCTCGACCGCGGGGACGGCGCCGCGGAGCAGGGTCACCGATGCCCGCGACGGTGCGCGGGGACGGCCGTGTGGTCGGGGTCACGACGGGGACCGTACGCCGCCGGACCACGGCGGGACCGGCCGGTGCGCTGCTGCTCCTCACAGCATCGGGGACGTCCGGGCGGGACGATCACGCCCGGTGCAGCTCCACCGAGCCGTCGAGGCGTCCCGGGTGGGCGAGCCGCGCGTGCTGCAGCACCGTCCGACCGGGCCCGACCGCGGCGGCGACGACGGACAGCGTCGCGACGTGGCCGTCCGGCTCGACCGCGTCGCGCAGGATCGCGTCCGGGTGGTCCGGGGGCAGGGCCGCGGAGTCGGCGAGCACGCCGAACCAGCCGCTCCAGCCGTCGCCCGCGTCGTCGCCGAGGTCGGCGGTGCGGAGTTCGTCGAACGGGCCGAGCGCCGGCGGTCCGGCCGGCGCCGGGGCCGCGCGGAAGGCCTCGAGCCACCGGCCGACCCGCGGCGCGGCGGGGTCGTCCGGGGCTCCGTGGGTCACCATGTGCACGCCGGCCTCGAGCAGGGTCCTCCGCACCGCCCTGCCGTCCCAGGTGTCGACGGCGGCGCCCTCGGCCGTGGCCCGTACCAGGTTGAACGCACGCGTGGTCGGGAGCGAGCCGCCCGCGCCCGGCGCCGCGCCGGTCAGCGCGTCGAGCGGCAGCACGCCGCGGGTGGTCCAGGTGCCGTCGTCGCTCGGCACCGGTTCGGCACGGTTCAGCACGACGGCGAGCCCCGCGGCGTCGGACGCGGCGAGCCACGCTCCGCCGGCCGACCGGTCGCGCACACCCCGGACGGCGGGGTCGAGCTCGGGCCACCAGGCGGCGGGCGGGTCCCAGGGACGGTCGGGCGACTCGTCACGGAGCGCCAGCACGGTGACGGGCCACGCGGCGCCGGGGTCGACGCGGACGACGACGGTGCACATGGGCTCGATCCTCGCACGGCCGTCCGGGTAGCGTGACCGACGTGGATGCTGCAGCAGGTCGCCGTCTGTCCGTCGTCGTCGGGATCACCGGGGGCATCGCCGCCTACAAGGCCGTGGGTGTCGTCCGCGACCTCGTCAAGCGCGGCCACGACGTGCACGTCGTCCCGACCGAGGGTGCACTCCGCTTCGTCGGACTGCCGACGCTCGAGGCGCTGAGCCGGAACCCGGTCACGACGAGCGTCTGGGACGACGTGGCCGAGGTGCGGCACGTGGCGCTCGGACGCCGGGCGGACCTGGTCGTCGTCGCGCCCGCGACCGCCGACTCCCTGGCGCGGATGGCCCACGGACTCGCCGGGGACCTGCTCGGGACGACGCTGCTCGCGACCGAGGCGCCCGTGGTCGTCGCCCCCGCGATGCACCCGCAGATGTGGGAGCACCCCGCGACCCGGACGAACGTCCGGACCCTGCGCGACCGCGGGGTGCACTTCGTCGGGCCGGTGGTCGGCGCGCTGACGGGTGACGACGCCGGGATCGGCCGGATGGCGGAACCCGAGGACATCGCGGCCGCGGCGCTGGCGGTGCTCGACCGACCGACCGAAGCGGGCCGACGGGACCAGGGCGGCGCGGGCCTCCCGGCCGGTGCCGCAGCGGGGTCGGGGACGGGGGCGCGAGGTGACCAGGGTGACCTCGCCGGGGTGCGTGTCGTCGTGAGCGCCGGAGGGACGCGCGAGCCGTTCGACCCGGTGCGCTTCGTCGGCAACCGGTCGAGCGGTCGTCAGGGCGTGGCGATCGCCGCGGACGCCGTCCGACGCGGCGCGACCGTGACGCTCGTCGCCGCGAACGTGGACGCCGGGCTCACCGCGGAGCTCGGTGCGACCGTGGTGCCCGTCGGGTCCGCCGAGGAACTCGCCGACGCGGTGCACGCCGCGGCGGTCGACGCCGACGTGGTGGTGATGACCGCCGCGGTCGCGGACTACCGACCGGCCGAGGTCCGCCCCGACAAGCTGAAGAAGGACGACCAGGGCGACACCATGACCCTCGAGCTCGTCCGCAACCCCGACGTGCTGGCCGACCTCGTCCGAGCACGCCGCACGGGTCAGGTCATCGTCGGGTTCGCGGCGGAGACCGAGCCCGACCGCGAGGCCCGGATCGCCCTCGGACGCGCCAAGATCGCCCGGAAGCCGGCCGACCTGCTCGTCGTGAACCACGTCGGGTGGGACGCGGGCTTCGAACGCGAGGAGAACGCGATCGAGGTGCTCGTGCCCGGCGGCGACGTCGTCCGGGAGACCTCCGGCAGCAAGGCGGACGTCGCCACGGCGGTGCTCGACCTCGTCGCGACCGCCCTGACCTGAGCGACGCCCGACACCCGCTCGGGCGAGGGCGTGCACGATGGGCGCATGCGACGACGCGAGCGCGCCCGACGTGCCACCCGGACCGCCACCATGCTCGCCGTGCTCCTCGGCGGAGCCGGCGTCACCCACTTCCTGCGCCCGCGGGGCTACGACCGGATCGTGCCGGAGGGCCTCCCCCCGCGCCTGACCACGGTGGCCTCCGGCGTGGCCGAGCTCGGCATCGCCGCCGGACTCGCCGTGCCGGCCACGCGTCGCGCGTCCGGCTGGGCGGCAGCGGCACTGTTCCTGGCGGTCTTCCCCGCGAACGTCAAGATGGCCGCCGACCTCCTCGACAGCCCACGCGCAGGGCGCGCCGCACGGCTGGTCGGCGTCGCGCGGCTCCCGCTGCAGGCGCCGCTCGTGGCCTGGGCCGTGCGCGTCGGACGACACGCGCCACGACGGTGACCGACGCGGTCCGCCAGCGGGCGGCGGTCCCGCTCGTGCACCGGCCCGTCGCCGTGCACGCGTGGGAGGACATCGTGTTCGCGCACTGGCGGCGGGACCCGGCCTCGCTCGCCCGGCTCGTGCCACGCGGCACCCGGCCCGACGTGGTCGACGGCAGCGCGTGGGTGGGTCTGACCGCCTTCGTGTTCCGCGAGACGGCCCTCCCGCCGCTCCCGCCCTCACGACGACTCGGTTCGATGACCGAGGTCACGATCGAGATCGCGACCGTCGACACCAGGGGTCGCCACGGCATCGTCTACCGCACCGTCGACACCGGCCACGTCCCCGCCATCGTCGCCGCGAACACGCTGCTCGGCGTGCCGTACACGTTCTCCCACGTCCGGGCGACGCGTCGCGGGGACACCCTCGACCACCGGTCGGTCCGGCACCCGGCCCGGGCGACGCACCCGGTCCGCTGGGCGCGGGCGCTCGTGCACGCGGGGAACGCACGCCCGCCGCGACCCCGCCCGCGGCACGACGTCCTCGTCCGGGTCACCGCGGGCGACGTCGTGGACACGCCGCTCGCCGCCGCGCTCACCACGCGCGCCGGCATCCACGCGCGGCACCTGGCGCAGACGCTCTTCTGGCAGCGGCAGCACGCGCCGCTGACCGTCCGCAGCGCCCGGCTCGAGCGGCTCGAGGGCGACCTACCGGACGCCGTCGGGCTGCCCGGGCTCCTCGACCGCGACCCCGACTCACTGCTCGTCGTGGACGCGACGACCGTGCGCTACGCGTGGGGCGAGGTGGTCCGGTGAGCGACGACCCGTTCGACCTCGACCGGTTCGTGCGTGCGCAGGAGGGCGTCCACGAGCAGGCACTCGCGGAGCTGGCGGCCGGCCGGAAGCGGTCGCACTGGATGTGGTTCGTGTTCCCGCAGCTCGCCGGCCTCGGGCGCAGTGCGACGGCGCAGCGGTACGCGATCGAGGGGCTCGCCGAGGCGCGGGCGTTCCTGGCACACCCCGTGCTCGGTCCGCGCCTGCTCGAGGCTGCCCGCACCGTCGTCGACGCACCGGCCCGGAGCGCGGACGACCTGTTCGGTGGGATCGACGCGCTGAAGGCGCGGTCGTCGGCGACCCTGTTCGCCAGGGCCGCCGAGGACCCGGCTCCGTTCCGTGCCCTGCTGGACCGGTGGTTCGACGGGACCGAGGACCCGGTGACGGTCCGGCTGCTCGACGCCACCTGAGGCACGGCGGCCGACGGACGACCGTTCACATATCAGGTACGGTGATCAGGCGTCGACACCGACCGGTCCGGCGCTCCCGACCGTCCACCGAGAACGAGGACACCCGCATGCCGGTCCCCAGCAGCGCCCCCACCGAGCACCAGCTGCTCCGCGACACCGTCCGCCACAAGATCCACGCCGCGATCATGGACGGCACGCTCGAGCCCGGTGAACGCCTCAACGACGACGAGCTCATCGCCTGGCTCGGCGTCTCCCGCACCCCGATCCGCGAGGCCCTCAGCCAGCTCGCCCGCGCCGGTCTCATCGAGATGGCACCGAACCGGTACACCCGGGTCACCACCCCGAAGGCCGAGGAGGTGGTCGAGGCGATGCAGACCCTCGGCGTGCTGTTCGGCGGGGTCGTCCGGCTGGCCGTCCCCCGGCTCACGGCACCGACGCGGAAGAAGATCCTGGCGCAGCTCGACCGCACGATCACCGAGCTCGAGGCGCACGACGTCCCCGCCGTCAACCACGACGCGCTCTCGGTCTTCGGGCTGTACGTCGACGCCTGCGGCAACGAGAACCTGCAGCGGGTGTGCCGCGACACGACGGACGGTCTCGCGTTCCGCCTGCGCCTGCCGAACCTCGACGAGCTCATCGACTGGGACCAGCTGACCGCGGACTTCCGCCGGCTGCGCGACGCGACCGAGAGCGGTGACAACATCGCCGCCGAGCTCGCGACCGAGGCGATCCACCTGCTCCCGGGCGAGAAGCGGTACCGCTCGAGCTGAGCACACCTGTCACGTCGTACAGGAACGCCCGTCCCGGACCTCGGGACGGGCGATCACGCACGCGGCGTCAGCACCCCGCACGGCACTCGGTCACACGCCCGTGGGGACCGGTAGCATCGCTCCGACCCGCTCGAACAGCCTCGACCCGACGACCCGGGAGCACCGCATGAGCCACCGCCAGCCGGACCGCACCGAGATCGCCGCGCGCCTCGCCGCCGCCGTCGGACGCATCAACCGCCGTGCACGCACCGACTCGGCCGCGCTGGGCTACGGGCTCGTCTCCGCACTCGCGACGATCCAGGCCGAGGGACCCCTGCGCCCCGGCGACCTGTCGCGGATCGAGGTCGTCACGAAGCCCACGATGACGCGCATCCTCACCGAGCTCGAGCAGCGCGGCTTCATCGAACGCGAGGCCGACCCGCGGGACGGCCGGGCGTTCATGGTGTCGGCCACCCCCGCTGGCATCGCTGCCGTCGAACGGGCCCGCTCCGACCGCACCGGCATCGTCGCCGGGCTCATCGCGGACCTGCCCGACGACGACGTCGACTCCATCGCCGCCGCCCTCTCCGCCCTCGAACGGATCGGCCAGGGCGAGCGCTCCCAGGAAGCACACACCTCCGGGCGCTGATCCGGCGGCGTCAGCACCGTTACCCAACCGTTACCAAGGGGTGGACGGACGGTTCTGCCAGGGCTTCCGGACGGGCTGTCCAGGCTGACACGTCATCGTGACGGCTTCGCCCGAGCAGGCGGCCACCCGGTCGCCCAGCGGCGGACGGACGGGCCCCACACCACCGTCCGGTCCTCCCCCGGCTCGCGGCTCCCCCACGACGGCCGTCCCGACGGTCGTGCACGCTCCCCCACACCCGCGTGCCCGATCCGGCGTGCCCGGGAGTCGCCCTCCAGCCGGCCGACCACCGGAACCGATGACGCGAACCACCCCCGAAGCCCCCATCACCGCGACCACCCGACGCCAGGCGCTCGACACCCCGAGCCGCCGTGTCCGCCGTGCGCTCCGCAGTCGCGCCGCCCTCGTCGTCGGGGGCGTTGCCGCCGTCGCCCTCGTCGGCGGACTCGCCACCGTCGGCACACAGCCGGCCATCGGCGAGGCCATCGGCGTCCCCTCCGCGAGCGCCTCGGCCACCCCCGCGCTGCACGGCGCGGACCTCGACCGCGCCCAGGCCGCCGCGACCATCGCGACCGCCCGAACGGTGCTCGCCGACGCGAACGACAAGACCGACACGCGCGCCCTCGAACGCCAGGTCGCAGCCCTGTCGGACTACCGCGGCATGTCCGGCTCCGCGATCACCACCCGCATCGCCTCGACCGTCGACGCCACGACGCAGGTCGCCGACGAGAGCGCGTCCCAGGACAGGGCGGACGCCGACGCGGCGGCAGCGGCAGCAGCGCAGGCGAAGGCCGACGCCGAGGCGAAGGCCGCAGCCGAGCGTGCGGCAGCGGAGGCCGCGGCAGCAGCCGAGCGCCTCGCCGCTGCGAACACCGTCGCCGGCGCCAAGGCCACGGCGTCCTCGATGGCGTCTTCGCAGTACGGCTGGGGCTCCGCGCAGTTCCAGTGCCTCGACAACCTGTGGACCAAGGAGTCCGGCTGGGACTACCGGGCCGTCAACCCGAACGGTGGCGCGACGGGCATCCCGCAGGCGCTCCCCGGCTCGAAGATGGCCACGGTCGCGGCCGACTGGCAGACCAACGCCACCACCCAGATCACCTGGGGGCTGCGGTACATCAGCGCGGCCTACGGCACGCCCTGTGCCGCGTGGGCCCACTCGCAGGCGAACAACTTCTACTGAGCCGCGAGCGGGTGACGGGCGTCACCGGATGACGGACGGGAGGCACGGTGCCGGCGGGCGCCGTGCCTCCCGTCCGTCCCGTGGTCCGTCGTCGCCCTGCCGCCGTGCGAGCGAGCCCGTCCGGTCAGCCGACGCGCGCGATGCGCACGTCCACGCGGCCGAGCGCGAGCCCGCGCTCGCCTGCGACGCGGAGCGCGGCGTCGTGCGCCGCACGCGCCGCAGCCCGCGCGGGAGCCGATCCGTCGGTGCCGATGACGACGCGGAGGACGTCGTCGTCGAGCACCACCCGGGACACCGGCGCACGCGAGGCGAGCCGCCGGGCGGACTCGACCGCGCTGCCGAGGGTCGGCCGCGCGCGGTACAGGTCGGCGACGCCGGGCGCCGCGAGGACCGCGGCCTCGATCGCCGCGGCCGTCTCGTCGTCGATGCTCATGCGAGGCCCTCCTCGTCGGTCGCTCCGGGCGCTGCCTGGTCCCCGTCGTGCGCGGGCGGGAGCGGGGGCAGGAGGTCACGGACGTGCACGTCGACCGCCTCGACACGGAGATCGGTCTGCTCGGCGAGGATCTCACCGACGGCCTGGCGGACGTGCTCGGCGGTGGCGTGGATCGGTGCCCCCGACCGGATCGCCAGCTCGACCAGGACCCGGACGGGTGCATCGAGCAGCGTGACGTCGCCCTGCAGCGCGCAGCGGGCGATCACGACACCGGGGACGACGTCCCCGGCGGTCCGGACCAGGGACCGGATGGCTCCCTCGGTCATCACGGGACGCTCGGTCGGGACGGACGGGCGCAGCGGGACGTCGCGACCGGCGCGGGCCTCGAGCGAGATGTTCGCCAGGACACCGCCGATCCACGACTCGTCCGCGGGTGCCTCCTGCTCAGCGGCGGTGTCGAGCGAGCCGAGGGACGACTGTCGGAGCCGGACGAGTGCGGCGAGCGCGTTCTGGCACGCCGCGGAGTCGTCGATGCTCGGGTCGGCCGGTTGCAACCCGGCGTCCAGGTAGTCCGCGAGCTCGTCGATGGTGTGGCCGTCGAGGTCCTCGGGTTCGAGCGCGTCGAGCGGTACTTCGTCGGGGCGCGTGCGGTCGGGTCCGGTCATCGCCATGCCTCCATGAGACGGATCATGTTCTTCCTCGCACGCGAGAGCAGGCCACGCACGGTCGACACCGGCAGGTCGAGCTCCTCGGCGATGTCCTCGTAGCGGTACTCGAGCATCTCCTTCATCACCCAGCACCGTCGCTGCGCCTCGGGGAGCTCGGCGAGGGCGGTCTCGACCGCCTCCTCGCGGGACCGGGCCTCGGCGACCCGCTCGGGAGCGTCGTCCCGCGGTGCCGCGACCTCGAGCTCGGTGACGTCGAGGTGCTCGCGCCGCGCCCGGATGCGGTCGATGCACTTGCGACTGAGGATCCGCATGAGCCACGACTTGACCTTGGCGCCGTCGTCGAGCGCGTCGAGCCGGTTCCACGCGGTGATGAAGGTCTCCTGCACGACGTCGTCGAGCTCGTCGGTCGATCCGAGGGTCCGCCGGGCGTAGGCCCGGAGCAGGGGTGTGTACCGCCGGATCAGGACCTCGAACGCCCGGACGTCGCCGTCGGACGAGCGGCCCGCGAGGACGGCGTCGTCGAGGTCGGCGAGGGGCTGGTACGGCACACCACCCTTCTACCGGTCAGTGGTGGAGGAAGTCTGGGCGGGTGGCCGCGCACGACGGTGGGCTCGGCTCCGTGACCCCGGTGCGCCAGGATGTGGGCATGAGCCACGTCACCGCCGTCTGCCGCGTCGACCAGCTGCTCCGCGACTCCGGCACGATCGGCATCACCGCCATCGACAAGCGCCCGGTCGTGGGGCCCGTCCGTGTCCGCCCGCTCGGGCTCCACGCCGACGTGCAGGCGGACCGCAAGCACCACGGCGGCGAGGACCAGGCGGTGTACGCCTACGCCGACGAGGACGCCGCGTACTTCGCCGAGGCCCTGGGGCGCGACGTCCCACCCGGGCTGTTCGGCGAGAATCTCCGCACGAGCGGGGTCGACGTCACGGGTGCCGTCACGGGCGAGCGGTGGCGCATCGGCGAGACGCTCGAACTCGAGGTGACCATCCCACGGGTGCCGTGCGGGACCTTCGCCCGCCGGATGGGGATCCCCGGCTGGGTGAAGCGGTTCGCCGCGGAGAACCGGCCGGGTGCCTACCTCCGGGTCCTGCACAGCGGACCGGTGGCAGCCGGCGACCCGGTGGTCGTCACACACCGCCCGGAGCACGGCGTCACGATCGGCGAGATCTCGGCCGGCCCGTCACCCGAGCGGGCCCGCGCGGTGCTGGACTCCGGCGACCGACTCGCCCCGACGGTCGTCCGTGACCTCGCGAAGGTCCTCGCGCGCGGCCGGGTCTGACCCTTCCGCCCGACGGCCCGCTGCCGGGTCGAGGGGGCGCCGGTTCCGCGGGAGACCGGCGACGACCAGGTCGTACGAGTTCGCCACGAGGTCCTCGACCATGGTCTCGTCGAGACCGTCCCCCGGTGACAGCGTGATCCAGTGACGCTTGTCCATGTGCCACCCCGGGCTGATCTCGGCGTGGTCTCGGACGAGTGCCGCCCCGTGCGGCGGCGCGCACTTCAGGTTGACGATGGGCACTCCGCGCAACGTCGTGGCGAGCACGAACATCCGGCCGACCACCTTGTGGACGACGGACTGCTCGCCGAAGGGCTGCGTCTCCTCGACCGCGGGCAGGGCCAGTGCCGTCCGGAAGGTCACCTCGTGCAGTGCTGCGCCGTCCATCGCACCAGCATGCCGCACACGCCTCGTTCGGGGGGATCAAGGAATGAGTGCTGCTCGGGTACGCTCGGTCCGCCGTGCACCCGACGCGGCGGCCGCGCGAGCGGTCACGACCCGTCCCATGGGAAGAACCCGTGCGCATCATCCACAGCCTCGGCGTCGCCGCCGTCACCACCGCTCTCGCCGCGTCCGTCGTGCTCGGCGGCGCGACCACCGCCTCCGCCGCGCCGAAGACCTACGCGAACTGCACCGCCGTCCACAAGGTGTACTCCGGTGGCATCGCGAAGAAGTCGGTGACGAAGAACCGGGTGACCTCCGGCGGGAAGACCACCTACCGCGCACTCAAGGGCACCGTCAAGAAGGACGACGCGCTCTACGAGGCCAACAAGAAGATGGATCGCGACGGCGACGGGATCGCCTGCGAGAAGAGCTGACGTCCGCCGGACCGAGCGTTCGGCCAGGCGGGCGACGGACCGCTCGGTCGACCGGGGCGCTCGATCGCCCGGCGCTCGCGGCCGCCCGCGGCCGCCCGCGGTCAGAGCGTCGGGACGCCCTCGTGCCCCGACCTCGGCCGGGCCGTACCGGCGACGCCGGTGACGACGGAGCCCGCGGGGACGTCCTTCGTCACGACCGTGTTCGCGCCGACCACGGAGTCCGCGCCGATCGTGATCGCGCCGATCAGCGACGACCCGGCACCGAGCACCACGCGGTCACCCACGGTCGGGTGCCGCCGCCGCCCCGGACCGTGCTCGCCCCCGCGCCCGCCGAGCGTGACGCCGTGGAACACCAGCACGTCGTCACCGATGACCGCCGTCTCCCCGATCACGACGCCGAGGCCGTGGTCGATGAAGAAGCGCCGGCCGATGCGGGCGCCGGGGTGGATCTCGATGCCCGTGATCGATCGAGCGACCTGCGCGACCACCCGGGCCGCGAACCGGGATCCAGGGAGACCACGCGCGAGCCACAACCGGTGCGTGAACCGGTAGGTCCAGATCGCGTGCAGCCCCGAGTAGACCACCGCGTTCTCCAGGTCACCCCGGGCAGCGGGGTCACCGCGGCGTGCCGCAGCGAGATCCTCGCGGACCCGCCACAGCACGCCGCGTCGGACGGCACGCGTCACGCAGTGAGTCCCTCGAACAGCGGCGTGGACAGGTAGCGCTCGCCGGTGTCGCACACGATCGCGACCACGCGCTTGCCGGCGTTCTCCGGACGGGCGGCGATCTCGACGGCGGCGTGGATGATCGCGCCCGACGAGATGCCGGCCAGGATGCCCTCCTCGGTCCCGAGCGCGCGGGCGACCCGGAGTGCGTCGTCGAGCTCGACGTCGAACACCTCGTCGATGACCTCACGGTCGAGGACCTCGGGGACGAAGTTGGCGCCGATCCCCTGGATCTTGTGCGGCCCCGCCTTGCCCTCGGTCAGCAGCGGGGAGTCCTTCGGCTCGACGGCGACGATCTGCACGCCCGGCACGCGCTCCTTGAGCACCTGACCGACACCCGTGATCGTCCCGCCGGTCCCGACACCGGCGACGAAGACGTCGACGTGGCCCTCGGTGTCGCGGAGGATCTCCTCCGCCGTGGTCCTGCGGTGGATCGCGGCGTTCGCGGCCGTCTCGAACTGGTGGGCCAGGATCGCGCCGGGGGTCTCGTCGACGATCTGGCCTGCGCGCGCCACGGCGCCCTTCATGCCCTCGGAACCCGGGGTCAGGACGATCTCGGCGCCGAAGGCACGGATCAGGGCACGCCGCTCGACGCTCATCGTCTCGGGCATCGTGATGACGACGCGGTAGCCGCGGGCGGCGCCGACCAGCGCCAGGGCGATGCCGGTGTTGCCGGACGAGCCCTCGACGACGGTGCCGCCGGGGCGCAGCTCGCCGGACTCCTCGGCCGCGTCGATGATCGCGACACCGAGGCGGTCCTTGACGCTCGAGCCCGGGTTGTAGAACTCGAGCTTCGCGAGGACCTCGGCGCCGTCGGCCTTCGGCAGGCGGTTGAGCCGGACGAGCGGGGTGTTGCCGAACGCCTGCGAGATGTTGTCGTAGATGGTGCCGGTCATCCGTTGTCGTCCTCCGGGTCGAGTTCTCACGCCGTCGGTGGCGGCGCTGCGGTCCGCTCGCGATCCTAGCGACGGCGCCCGGTGTTCCCCTGTCGATGACGCCCCTTGACACGGCGGGCGCACACCGCGTCTCCCGGCCGCCCCTGCCCCACCGCGCTCGCGCCCGCGCGGCTCAGCGCAGCGCGCTCCGCGCGAACCGCTCGTCCGTCGCCTCGAGGACCCGTAGCACGTTCCCCCCGGCGAGCGCCCGCAGGTCGTCGTCACCCCAGCCGCGTCGCCGCAGCTCCTCCGCGAGCACCGGGTACCGCGACACGTCCCGCAGGTCCGGCGGCAGCACGGGCGTGCCGTCGTAGTCGCCACCGAGGCCCAGGTGGGCCGCGCCCGCGACCTCACGGGCGTGGTCGACGTGGTCGGCGACGTCCGCCACCGTGACGAGCGGCGGTTCCCCCTCGGACCCCGCTTCCTCCCAGTCGGCCCACGCGCGGGAGACGAACTTCGGCACGAAGGTGATCATCACGACGCCCCCGTTGTCGGCGAGCCGGGCGAGCACGTCGTCGGGCACGTTCCGCGGGTGGTCGTCGACGGCGACGGTGGACGAGTGGCTGAACACGACCGGTTGCGTCGCGACGTCGAGGGTGTCGCGCATCGTCGCCGGCGCGGTGTGCGACAGGTCGACGAGCATGCCGATCCGCTCCATCTCGGCGACGACCTCGCGTCCGCGGTCGGTCAGGCCGCCGTGTGCCCGGGCACCGGTGGCCGAGTCGGCCCAGGTCGTGTCGTCGTTGTGCGTCAGCGTCATGTAGCGGACGCCGAGCCGGGCGAAGGACCGGAGCACCGCGAGGTCGTCGCCGATGGAGTGCCCGCCCTCGGCGCCGAGCAGCGACGCGATCCGTCCGGCGTCGACGGCGGTGCGCAGTTCGGCAGCGGTGCGGACGAAGGTCAGGTCGTCGGGGTACCGCGCGATGATCCGGTGCGCGGTGTCGATCTGCTGCAGGGTGGTGCGCACCGGGTCCGGGTCGTCCGACGGCACGAACACCGACCAGAACTGGCCCACGACGCCGCCGGCCCGGAGCTTCGGCAGGTCGGTGTGCAGCGTGCCCTGTTCGCGGTCGATGCCCTCGACGCCGGAGTGGTGCGACTCGCGACGTTCCCAGGGGAGGTCGTTGTGTCCGTCGATGACCGGGAAGGCGAGGGTGTCGAACGTCATGTCGCCGACGCTACCGCGTGGTCGCGCCGTCGCTAGGCTCGCGGTGTGCTCCCCGTGACGCTCCGGACCGACCGGCTCGTGCTCTCCGCGCCGGGTCCCGCCGATGCGGAGGCCGTCATCGCGTACGCGAACGACCCGGACGTCATCGCGTTCACCCCGGTCCCCGTGCCGTACGGGCACGCCGAGGCCCGTCAGTGGCTCGACCTGGTCGAGGTCGGGTGGCGTGACGACACCCGGTACGACTTCGGGATCCGCCGTGCGGAGGACCCCCGGCTGCTCGGTACCGTCGGCGTCTTCGGCTTCGTGGACGGCGCCGGCGAGATCGGCTGGGCGCTGCACCCCGACGGCCGCGGGCAGGGCCTGATGGCCGAGGCCGCCGATCGTGTGCTGGCGTGGGCGTTCGCCGCACCGCCGGACGGGCTCGGCCTGGTGCGGGTGCAGTGGCGCGCACTCGGGACGAACGCCGCGTCGTCCGCGACGGCCCGGCGGATCGGCATGCGCTTCGAGGGTCGGTCCCGATCGGCCGTCGTGCACCGGGGCGCCCGCCACGACCAGCTGCTCGCCGCGGTGCTGCGCGACGACGACCGCACGGTGCCGCAGGTCTGGCCGGACGCGTGACCGTCGCCTTCCGGGTGGTCACCGAGATCGCCGCTCCGGTGGAGCGCGTCTTCGCGCTGTCGCTCGACATCGGCGCGCACGAACGCTCGATGGCCGACACCGACGAACGCGCCGTGGCCGGGACGACGTCCGGCACGATCGGGCTCGGCGAGAGCGTCACGTGGCGCGCGCGGCACTTCGGGATCGTCTGGTCGATGACGAGCAGGGTCACCGCCATGGAGGCTCCGGGTCGCTTCGTCGACGAGCAGGTGCGTGGTCCGTTCGCCCGGTTCCGGCACGAGCACCGGTTCGAGCCGTCGGCCGACGGCACGCGGATGGTCGACGAGGTCGTCTTCCGGGCGCCCCTCGGCCCGCTCGGCTGGCTGGCCGAGCGGGTAGCGCTCGCCCGCTACCTGCCGCGGTTGATCGCCGCGCGCGGCGCATCGCTGCGCGACGAGCTCGAGCGGGACGGGGACGGTCAGCGGGGGGCGAGCTCCCCGAGCGCGTCGTAGGACGCCGCCACGGCGTCGACCCGGGCACGCCCTGCCGGCCCGGAAGCCTCGTACACGTCGTTCGCGATCGCCGCGACGACCGCGAAGAGCGCCGCCATCGAGTCGAACGCCGACGGCGAGTCCACCGGGCAGAGCACCGCGGTCGCCGCGGGCGCCGCGATCACGGCTGCGGTCGGGTCGCCGAGCACGACCACGTCGGCGCCGGTCGCGACGCAGTGCCGCACGAGCCGTTCGGCACCCGCCGCGTGCCGCCTGACCGTGACGAGCACGACGAGGTCGCGGCGGTCGAGGTCGGCGACCTCCTCGCCCAGGCGCTGCCCCGGTGCCGGACCGATCCGGACGTCCGGTCGCACCTGGGCCAGCTGCGACCGGAGCTGCATGGCGACGGGGTGCGCGCCGCGTTCCCCGAAGACGAGCACCCGCCGGGCACGGACGATCCGGCGGGCGAGCCGGACGCGGTCGGCCCGGGCGAGCGAGGCGAACGCGGCGTCGAGGTTGCGTGCCTCGACGGCCCGCTGGTCGACGTGCGCCGCGTCCTCGGCAGCCCACGGCAGGCCGCTCCCCCGCGCGGACATGAGCTCCTGGCGGACCTCGGCGGCGTCCTGGAACCCCAGGGACCGGACGAGCCGCGAGACGGTGGCCTTCGACGTGCCCGACTCGGCCGCGAGCTCGGCGGAGGTGCCGACGAGCAGCAGCTCCGGATCGTGCCGGACCATCGCGGCGACCCGGCGTTCCGCGGGCGACAGGCGGTCCCAGACGGCGTCCACCCGGGCACGGACGTCGGGCGCGGCGCTCACCGGGTCTCCGCACGGTCGTCGGCGATGCGCTCGACGGCGACGGCCAGCGCGTCGAGGCCGAGCGCGACGTCGTCCTCGGAGACGAACTCGTCCGGGTGGTGGCTGATGCCGTCGGGGTTGCGCAGGAACAGCATCGCGACGTCGGTGACCAGCCCGAGGGACATCGCGTCGTGCCCGGCGCGCGAGAAGAGCTCCGCTGGTGTGGCCTCCCCGGTCGCGGCGATCCCCGTACGGACGGCGTCCATCAACACCGGGGCACAGAACACCGCCGGGGCACGGTGCACCTCGGTCGGCGACACGGTCACGCCACGACGGGCTCCGATCTCGTCGAAGACCGCCGTGATCGACTCCCAGACGCGGTCACGTCCCTCGTCGAACTCCCCCCGCAGGTCGACGCTGAACCGGGCCAGGCCGGGGACGACGTTGACCGCCCCGGGCTCGACGGACATCGTGCCGACGGTGCCGACGTGCTGCTCGGCGCGACAGATCCGCTCGACGGCGAGCGCCGCCTCGGCCGCGGCGAGCAGCGCGTCGTGACGCCGCTCGTACGGGGTGCCGCCGGCGTGCCGTGCCTCGCCGACGGCCTCGACGGTGAACCGCCGGGCGCTCGCGATGCTCGTGACGACACCGAGCGCCTGCCCCGCCTGCTCGAGGTGGGGGCCCTGCTCGATGTGCGCCTCGAGGTAGCCGACGAGCCGCTCCGGGGGCAGTGCCGCCTCGCCGACGCGTTCCGGATCGAGCCCGAAGTCGGTGAAGGCCCGGCGGAGCGTGACACCGTCGCCGTCCTCGAGGTCCCACCACGCGTCGTCC
The DNA here is from genome assembly GCF_045370965.1 of Curtobacterium sp. 179-B 9B NHS. Taxonomy (NCBI): domain Bacteria; kingdom Bacillati; phylum Actinomycetota; class Actinomycetes; order Micrococcales; family Microbacteriaceae; genus Curtobacterium; species Curtobacterium sp. 179-B 9B NHS. The sequence continues at coordinate 22,153 of NZ_JBIQDQ010000002.1, read as the reverse complement.
CAGACCCCCGCCACGGCCGACGAGCCCAACAGTGCCTTGCCGAAGCGCGTCCCTTCCTCGTCGGAGAACGCGATCACCTGCAGCGCGAAGGGCAGCGGGCCGGAGGCCGTGAGCCGCGCCACCGTGCGGATCGCCATGAGCACGCCGACCACTCCGTCGTACCGGCCGGCGTCCACCACGGTGTCGAGGTGTGAGCCGAGCAGCAGCACGGGTGCGTCCGGCGTCGCACCGTCGACGATGCCGTGCAGGTTGCCCGCGGCGTCCTGCCAGGTGCGGAGTCCGGCGTCGCGCATCCACTCCGCGACCACGGCGTTCACCCGGGCGTGCTCCGGCGACAGGTAGACGCGGGTGGTGCGTCCGTCGTCCTGCGAGATCCCGGCGAGCGCGTCGCACCACCGGACGATCGTCGCGGCGTCGGCGATCGCCCGGGCGCTCGCGGTCGGCGCCGCGGGGACCTCGGCCGTCGCGGGTCCGGTCGTCGTCGTCACAGGGCTGCCCCGACCGGCGCGACGCGGCCGGCGTGGACGTCGAGCGCGGCGTCGACCCCGGCACCCTGCGGGACGGCGTGCCCGGCCCGGCGCAGGCAGTGTTCGAGGGCGGCCAGCGTGCGCACGACGGTGTCCTTGCGGGCGTTGTAGCCCATCGTGCCGATGCGCCAGACCCGCCCGTGCAGCGGCCCGAACGAGGTCCCGATCTCGATGCCGTGGTCCTCGAGCATCGCGCCCCGTACCTCGTCGCCGACGACGCCGTCCGGGATCTCCACGGCGACCACGTTGTGCATCTTGTGCGCGACGTCACCGAACACCTGCAGTCCGAGCGCCTCGACCCCGGCGAGCATCGCGCGACCGGCGATCGCGTGGCGCTCGACCACGGCGTCCCGCCCCTCCTCGAGCAGGATGCGGGCGCACTCGTTCGCGGCGTAGAGCATCGACGCGGCCTCGGTGTGGTGGTTGAGGCGCCGCGGGCCCCAGTAGTCGAGGATCATCGCGAGGTCGAGGTAGTTCGAGCGGATCGGGTCGTCGGACACGACGTCGTCGGCCTCGCGGATGCCGGCCTCGATGCTGCGGCGGCCGTCGAGCACCGCCACAGCACGCGGCGACAGGGTGATCGGTGCACTGCCGGAGGGGCCGCCCAGGCACTTCTGCAGGCCGGCGCTCACGACGTCGATGCCCCAAGCGTCGGTCTCGAGCGGGTTGCCGCCGATGCTCGCCGTCGCGTCGGTGTAGAGGAGGGCGCCGTGCCGGTCACAGATCGCCCCGAGCTCGTCGAGCGGCTGGTTCATCGTCGTCGAGGTGTCGCCCTGCACGATCGCCAGGACCTTCGGTCGGACCCGGCGCACCGCGTCCTCGATCACGGACGGCGGGAAGACCTGCCCCCACTTGGTCTCGATGGTGTGCACCTCGGCGCCGGCACGGGTCGCGATCTCGGCGAGCAGGTGCCCGAAGCGTCCGAAGACCGGCACGAGCACCCGGTCCCCCGGGGCGAGCAGTGACACCAGGGCCGCTTCGATGCCCGCGCGGGACGTGCCGTCGACGAGCACGGTGGCGTCGTTCCGCGTCCCGAAGACCTGGCGGTAGAGCTCCTGCGTCGCGGTCATCGTCGTCGTCATCCACGGGTCGTACTGCCCGACGAGCGGGGTCGACAGCGCGCGGAGCACGCGGGGGTCGGCGTCGATCGGCCCCGGTCCCATCAGGAGTCGGGCGGGTGGGTTGACTGGCTGCGTCATGATGCCTCCGTTCCGGGAACGAGCGTAGCGAAACGTCCGTTTCGTGCGTGTTGCGGCGCCGCGGGGCGGTCGAGCAGGACCCCCTCGACGGCGGTGACCCCGTGGCCGACCGTCGCCACGAGCCGCCCGCGGACCCAGGTCTCGGTGACGACCCCGAGCGTGTGCAGGCCGGCGTACGCGGACACCGGATTGCGGTGGGCCAGGGCCGACACCTCGACGACGCCCTCGGCCGCCGGGTCGAGGACGGCGAGGTGCGCGACCGCACCCGGCGCGATCCGACCGCGGTCGTGGAAGCCGACGAGCGCCGCGGGGCCGGTCGTGAACCAGGGCAGGACGGCCTCGAGCGGGAGCCCCCGGCGCACGGCCTCGGTCCAGACCGCCCGGAAGCCCACCTGGAGTCCGGCGATGCCGCCCCACGCCGACCCCCAGTCGTCGGTCTTCAGGTCGGCTGTGGACGGCGAGTGGTCCGACACGACGCAGTCGATCGTGCCGTCGAGCAGCCCCGCCCAGAGCGCGTCGCGGTTCGCGTCGTCGCGGATCGGCGGGCAGCACTTGAACTCGGTCGCGCCGTCCGGGATCGACCCGGCCTCGAACGCCAGGTAGTGCGGACACGTCTCGACGGTCACCCGGACCCCGTCGGCCTTCGCGGCGCGGATCATCGGGAGGACCCCGGCGTCGGACAGGTGCAGCACGTGCACGCGGGCACCCGTCGACCGCGCTCCGTCGAGGACCCGCGCGACGGCGGACTGCTCGGCACGGCCCGGACGGGTGGCGAGGAAGTCGGCGTACCGTCCGCCGAGCGTCTCGTGCGGCACGAGGTGGTCCGGGTCCTCGGCGTGCACGATGAGCAGGGCGTCGAGCTCGGCGACCTCCTCGATCGCCGCTCGGAGCTGTACCGGGTCGAGGTGCGGGAACTCGTCCACACCGCTCGGCGCGGTGAAGCACTTGAAGCCGAAGACTCCGGCGTCGTGCAGCGGACGGCGCTCCCCCGCGTTGGCCGGGACCGCACCGCCCCAGAACCCGACGTCCACCGCGACCCGGCCCGCGGCGCTCGCCCGCTTCGCCGCGAGGGCGTCGACGTCGACCGTCGCCGGGATCGAGTTGAGCGGCATGTCGACGATCGTGGTCACCCCACCGAGTGCGGCCGCTCGCGTGGCCGAGGCGAAGCCTTCCCACTCGGTGCGACCGGGTTCGTTGACGTGCACGTGCGTGTCGACGAGCCCGGGCAGGAGCACGTGCTCGTCGGGCACGGTGCGGTCGAGCGAAGCCACGACCGCGGCACCGAACGGCAGGACCGCGTCGACCACGCCGTCGCGGACCACCACCGCGGCCTGGCGGAGGACGCCGTCGACCCACGCCCGCCGAGCGCGGAGCACCAGGTCGGCGCCCACCGCGGCGCTCATGCCGAGGCCCCCGCGAGCACGATCGGCGCGGCGACGTCGGACCTCTGCAGCGTGAAGCCGGACAGCAGCCCGGTCACCGGCTTCGGCGGCGGAGGGGCGTACTCGCCGGTCTTGCCCGTGCGCAGCCCGAGCCGGACGAGCGACTCCGCGAGCACCGTCGCCGCGGCCACCCCGTCGACCACCGGCGCACCGATCTCGCGCGAGACCTCGGCACAGAACGCCGCCATGCCCGCGCAGCCGAGCACCACCGCGTCGGCGCCGCCGGCGAGCACGGCGCGGCACTCCTCGACGACGAGCTCCCGGGCGCCCGACGTCGGATCGTCGAGCTGCAGCACCGGCACCTCGCACGCACGGACCTCGGTCACCAGGGACGCGAACCCGTAGCGCTCCGCGAGCTCCCACGCCCGTCCGGTCGTGCGCGCCAGCGTCGTGACGACCCCGAACCGGCGCCCCAGCATCGCAGCGGCGTGGAAGCCGGCCTCGGCGATCCCGAGCACCGGCCCGGCGGCCAGCTCGCGCGCGGCGTCGAGACCCGGGTCGCCGAAGCACGCGACGACGTACGCGTCGACACCCTCTTGCTCGCCGAGCGCGATCTGCTCCAGGAGCCCGGGGACCGCCAGGGCCTCCTCGTAGTGACTCTCGATCGAGGCGGGTCCGGTGGTGGGCGTCACCGCCTCGACGACGGTGCCGGGTCCGGCGACCGCGGCCGCGGCGCGGCCGATCGAGGCCGTCATCGACGGGGTGGTGTTGGGGTTGACGACGCGGATGCGCAAGCGGGGCCTCTCAGGCGGGGGTGGGGACGAGGAGGAGGTGGTGGACCCGGGCGGCGACGGTCCGGCCGGGAGGCGTGTCGCGCCTCCCGGCCGGGGTCGGTGCAGGGGTGTGGCGGACGGTCAGTCGCGTCCTGCAGCCGCGCCGTCGTCGACCGTCGGGTCCTCCGATGCCAGCACCGGCATCCGCGGCGACCGACGCTCGAGCGCCCAGAAGACGACCAGCCCGAGCCCGCAGCCGATGAACCAGCTGTAGTTGCTCAACCACGGCAGGACACCCGTCGCGGGCGGCAGCACCGCGCTGGCGACCGACACCGCGCCGGCGAGCAGCAGGGTCCACATCGCGTTCGGGTTCCAGCCCGCGCGGTACCAGTACCGGGCGGTGGGCTCCTTCGTGTACATGTCGTCGACCGCCACCCGCTGCTTCGCGACCAGGTAGTAGCCGGCGATCAGGATCCCGAACAGCGGGCCGATCAGCGCGCCGAGGATGCCGAGCGTGTAGAGGATCGCCTGGTCGTTGCCGTACCAGTTCCACGGCGTCAGCAGCACGGAGCCGACCGCGGCGATCATGCCGCCCGTCCGCCAGCTGATCCTCCGCGGGGCGACGTTCGAGAAGTCGAACGCGGGGCTGATGAAGTTCGCGACGATGTTGATGCCGACCGTCGCGGTGACGAACGTCAGGCCGCCGAGCAGGATCGCGAACGGTGCGTCGATCGCCTGGACCGTCTCGATCGGGTCGGTGATGAGCTTGCCGAACACCGGGACCGTCGCGCTCGCGCAGAGCACGGTGAGCACCGAGAAGAACAGGAAGTTGATCGGCAGGCCCCAGAGGTTGCCGCGCTTGACGGCTCGGAACGAGCGACCGTAGCGCGAGAAGTCACCGAAGTTCAGCATCGGACCGGAGAAGTAGCTGACGACGATCGCCACGGCCGAGAGCATGACCGGGATCGAGGCACCGAACGACATGGGCGCGCCCGTGTGCAGCGTCAGCGAGATGTTGCCGATGCCGGCCCGGGCGACGAGGTAGACGGCGAGCGCGATCATCACGACGTAGACGGCCGGACCGGCGAAGTCGATGAAGCGGCGGATCGCCTCCATGCCCATCGAGAAGAGCGCGGCCTGCGCGACCCAGAGGATGCCGTACGAGATCCACCCCAGCGCGGAGAGCCCGAGGAACGAGTGGTCGAGCAGCGCCGCTGTGCCCGGGACGAACTTCAGGAACACGATGTTGAGCGACTGCGCGGCGAGGAAGGTCTGCACGCCGTACCAGGCCGTCGCGATCAGGCCGCGGATGACGGCGGGGACGTTCGCCCCGATGACGCCGAACACCGCGCGGTTGATGACCGGGTACGGCACCCCGGTGCGCTGGGACGGCTTCGCGACGAGGTTCGCGAACACCTGCACGATGAGGATGCCGACGACCAGGGCGACGAGCACCTGCCAGCTCGCGATGCCGAGCGCGAAGAGCGACCCGGCGGTGACGTACCCGCCGACCGAGTGCACGTCGGACATCCAGAAGGCGAAGATGTTGTAGCTCGTCCATCGCTGCTCGCGCAGCGGGGCGAGGTCCTCGTTGGTGAGCGCCGGGTCGTACCCGGGCTTGACGATGCCGGCGCCGGCGGCTGCCGACGACGTCGTCCGGGGGGCGTGGGGCGCGGCGACCGGGGTCGCGATCTCTGTGACCAAGGCGTCCTCCGTGGGAGTGTGCGGCGGGGGTCCCCGCTCGAGGACGACGCTACGAAGGCACTTCGCGTCGCCCGTTTCCCTCGTGTAACGGTCGTGTGACACGGACGGCCCGCTGGAACGCTCGTTCCGGGCGGCGGCTGCGGGATGCCGCAGGGAACGCCGCAGGTCCTGCCCCAAGCCCGTCCAGGCCGCCCGACCGGCTCCATCATCGAGGGATGACCACGGGCATCCGGATCGACCACGTCGGCGTCACCGTGCCGGACGTGGAGGCCGCCACGGCGTTCTTCGCGAACGCCTTCGACGCCGTCGTGCTGTACGACGTGCGCCGGACCAACGACGAGCCGAACGGCACACCGGAGGCCCACCGCTACCTCGGCATCCCGTCGTCGATGGCGCAGGGCGCGATCCGCATGCTCGCGCTGCCCGAGGGACCCGGACTCGAGCTCTTCGAGTACCGCGGGCCCGACCAGCGCGCCGCCGCGCACCCGTCGGACCTCGGGTGGCAGCACCTGGCGCTGTACGTCGACGACCTCGACGCAGCCCTCGCCCGCGCGGAGTCCGCCGGTGCCGTCCGCAACTCGGACCCGCGGCCGCTGCGTGGCGAGGAGGCCGGGGAGGGCAACCGGTTCGTCTACACGCGCACCCCGTGGGGGTCGACGCTCGAGTTGGTCACCTACCCGACGCCGCAGCCGTACCTGCTGCACGCGCCGCGGGCGAAGTGGGCGCCGTGGCCGGACGTCGCCCAGCTCCGGCAACTGGACCGGGCCTGACCGCATCCGGCTCGTGACCGGTCTGGAGGCACGGCTCGCGGCCGCCCCGCCGGTCACGGCGGGCGCCGGGTCGCGTCCACGTCGAGAGGCGGACGGGTCAGCGGGACGGCTCGACGAGCAGGTCGGCAGCGTCGCGGGGCGCGAAGCGCTGCGCGAAGTCCCGGTCGTTCGGGATCCAGACGTCGCGCCAGAGCGCGTCGTGACTGCGGCCGAGTGCCCGGTCGCGGGCCGTACCGCGGCGAGCTGCGGTGTCGAGGTCGACGTCGCACCAGACGGTCGCGTCGAGCGCGGGCAACGCCTCGGGGTGGAAGAGTCCGATGAGGTCCAGGACGAGGATCCTCGCCTGCGGGAGCGGTTCCTCGGGACCGAGGGCCCGCCGTGCCCAGTCGTACCGCTGGAAGTGCCCGGGCCGTCCTCCTCGGAACGGTTCCAGTACCGTCGAGACCAGGCGGTCGCGCTCCACTCCGTCCCAGTCCGAGGAACGGCGGTGCGATCGAGCGGGGTCCAGGAAGTCGTCGCCGCGGAGCCGCACGGCATCGGGCAGTGCTGCGACGAGGCTGCGTGCGAGCGTCGACTTGCCGGAGCCGCAGAAGCCGGAGATGCCGACGACCAGCGGGTGCCCCACGACCCGCGATCGCTCGGCGATGTGCTCGAGGACGGTGTCCTGGTCCATCCGGCGAGTGTACGAGGAGCGGTCACTCCCGACGTCGACCCGGTGCGCCTCCACTCACTGACCGGGACGGAACTGCACCTGGTCGGAGGTCGATGACGAGCAGCGCAGTGGCGGTGGGCATGCCCGATCCTCTCACCGGGCGGTTCCGGGAGGGACCGGCTACCGGGAGTCCTCGGACGTCGTCGCGCGGAGGCGGTCGTCGACCTCGCGAGCTTCGGCGGACGACCCGAACGCGAGGGTGACCTCACCGCCGGTGAGGGGTTCCATGACCTGGGGCGCCGAGATCACCCTGCCGTCGAGGAGGATCGCCATGCGCTCGTCGATCCTCTCGCGGGTGGCCGAGGCCAGGACATCGCTGTCGGTCCTGTCGAACTGCAACACGATCGACCCGCCCGCACCCTCACCGTCGGAGCGGTGCGCGGAGGTCGGCGTGATCGACCCGAGCGACTTCGCCAACCGGTAGGTGGTCGCGCCGTCCTGGTCACACGCCGATGCTGCGACGTCAGTGGTGACCGGCGGCGCAGTGCACACCTCCTCGACCTCCGACACGACGGCTCGGAGCTGCAGCGACTTCATCGCCGGACCGTCAGCAGGCGGCGCCTGGGTCGCGCAACCGGTGAGGACCGCGACCAGGCCAGCGGCGGCCGCGAGGCGAGTGACCCGTGAACCCTGCATCGCACCAGGGTAGGACTCGACGGGAACGCACGACAGTCCCCCGCCCGCCGGCTACCCCGTAGTGTCGTGCTGATGTCCGACAACCCGTACGGCGAAGTCCCCGCCCTGCCCGTTGCATCCGTCTTCGGCATCATCGTCTTCGTCGTGCACCTGGTGCTCCTGCGCCGTCACGCACGGTTCACCTGGCAGCGCGCGACCGTCGCTGGGGTGATCGCTGTCTACGCCGCGGGCATCCTCGCGAACACCGTCTTCCCCGTGTTCCTCGATCCGCTCCCCGACGCTGAGCCGTGGACGCCAGCGCTGGCGCTGATCCCGTTCTCCGACTACGAAGCTGCGGACGCGGTGACCAACGTGGTCGTGTTCGCCCCGCTGGGCGTCCTGATCCCGCTCCTGATGCGCCGCCCGTCCTGGTGGAAGGTCCTCCTCGCCGCCGCGGCGGTGAGCCTGGCGATCGAACTGCTGCAGCTTGCTGCGCAGCGGCTCTTCTCCGGTGGCCACGTCGCCGACGTCAACGACTTCATCTGGAACACCGTCGGTGGGGTCCTCGGCTACGCGGTCTTCGTCCTGGCGTCACGGACGCCGGGCCTGTCCCGTCTCCTCGACGTCTTCCGCTGGCACCCGGCACCGAGGGAAGAACACGTCGCCTGAGATCGTACGATGCGGCATGGTTGCTGCTGTGGAACCGTGGACCTGGGCGACGACCTACAAGCTCGTCCTGACGAGCTACATCTGGCTCGCTGGAGCTGTCGCTCCGACCGGTGCGGTCATCACCTGCATCGTCATCGCCATCCGGGGCGGTGTCTCGCTCGACGGAGCCGCCAGCGCCCTCCTGTTCGTCGTCGTCTTCGTCGTCGTCTTCGTCGTCGTCTTCGCCGTGATCGCCGCCGTCGGCGCTGCCGTGGCGCTGCCGTTCACCCAGCTCCTCGGCCGCGCGCTCCGACGCACTCGGAGCCGTGCCGTCCGTGTGAGCGCACATGCCGTCCTCGGCGGAACACTCGCCGCGATCGGCATGCAGGTGCTCCTGCTGGCCTTCGAGGACGACCACCTCACTTGGCAGTACCCACTGGCCGTCTCGGTCCCCGCAGGGATCGCGGCTGCCATCGGCCGCTGGCGACTCGACGAAGCGGAACGCCGCCGGTCGTTGCTGTCCGAGTAGCCGATCGGGTACCGAGTCCCGCGTCAGCACTCATCGCTTGCTGGTGGTCGCTCCCGCCAGAGGACCTCGCCGTCGCAACGGGTGCTCGTCGGGTGCATCCCGATCCGCAGGGCGACACGTGCTGAGGCTCCGTGCTCCGGGTGGATCCGCGCCCTGAGCTCCCGCACGTCGACCGAGCGCAGCCACGTCGCTGCGCGCTCCGCGGATTCGGTCGCGAACCCGTGCCCTTGCGCGCTCGGCGTGACGAGCCAGGCGAGGTCCGCCGTCGTGACCTGGGCGGTCCGGTGCAGGGTCGCCTGCACGAACCCGATCGGCGCGCGGCCCTGGCGGGGGCGGATGATCCAGTTCAGCCACCCTGCGGTGCCGTCCTGGGACCGACCCCGGACCTGACGGGTGTAGCGCGCACGGAGTTCCTCCAGGCTCGGCGGTCCGCCGCCGGTGAAGTGGTACAGCTCCACCGGCGCGAGCACGTCCACCATCACGTCGGCGTGTTCGACGGTCAGGGGTTCGAGGCAGAGACGGTCTGCGCTGAGCGGGACGGCGCGCGGCCACGGCATGCTCGCATCCTTCCAGCTGTTCAATCGGTCACCGGACGTCCGCCGAGACCAGCAGTCACGGGCCGGAGGCGTTTCCCAGCACCGAGCGTCACCTCCTGCTGCACGGAGGTGCGCACCGTGACGGCGGTGTCCGCGACGTGACGCGTGCTGGTCGGGAACCACGCGCGGCCGGGGGTGACCAGGATGAGGAGACCGTCGACGTCTCCGACGGCAGCGAACTCGCTGGTGGCTCGTTCCCGTAGGGCTGGAGGTCTGCTGCTCGCAGGGTCGCGACCGCGGCGAGGACGTCCGGGACTGCCACGCCGATCTCGCTCACGCACACGAGATCGGCAGCGGCGAAGGACTCCACCTCTCAGGGCTCGACGTTCGATGAGTTCCAGTACCTGGTCATCAGGGCCGTCGAAGTACATCGACCGCGAGTCCCACGACGGGGGTCCTCCGAACTCCGTCCGATCGTCGACCGACAGGAGCAGCACGCGCTGTCCGAGCCACCGGCGGGCCAGGTCGAACGACCCGGTCGGGATGGTGAACGCGAGGTGGTGAGCGCCCTCGAAGTCGCTCTCCACGAAGCGCAGCCGGCTCAGGCCGATGGCCACGGTCACGCTCGGACCGTCCCGCTCGACCTCACACCCGAGTCGGTCGAAGAACCCGGCAACGACCGACGCGGACCGTGTGGGCAACAGGGCTTCTCCGATCTGCATGCGTCCACCTCACACCCGTGGCCCTGGACCATCGATCACCAGACGCGCACCATGAGCTCGGACGGGTCAGCCGACGGTGCGAAGCCGAACTGCGCGGAGAGACCGTGCGCGTCTCGGGTCGACGGGAGCGTGCGCTCCAGGCCGGGCGGTCCGAGGTCCTCGACCACGGCAGCGAGGAGCATCCCGCCCTCTCCTCGACCACGTACTCCCGGTGCGACGAACGTCGTCGTTCCGCGCCCCTCGGCTCCGGTAGCTCGCTCGGCGTGATCGCGACGACAGTGCCCGTGGGCCGAGCTGTCCGGTGGAGCGCGATACTGATCGGATGACAGCACCACTCGTCTCGGACGTCGCGCACGCCGGGCTCACCGTGGACGACCTCGACGACGCGCTGGTGCTGTGGTGCTCCGGTCTCGGCTTCGCGCTCGAACGGACCTTCACGCTCGACACGCGGACCACGACTGCGACCACCGGTGTCCAGGGATCCACCATCCGTGCAGCCACGGTCACGCTCGGGGACCAACGGATCGAACTGCTGCAGTACGACGCTCCCCGCTCGGGTCGAGCATCCGACTCCCCCGCGCGCACCGGCACGGTCCACATCGCGCTGACCGTGTCGGACCTCGACCGCGTGCTCGACCTCTGCGCAGCACACGGCTGGCGGCCCGTCGGGGAACCGCACGAGATGACCAGTGGCGTCCGGACCGGCACACGGATCATTTACCTCGAGGGTGCGCTCGGGGGCTTCCTCGAACTGATCGCCCCACCGCAGCTTCCCTGACGCCACGAGCGGGGACGGCCTCGGGTCGGTCCCGGGAGCGCATCGCCCTGACGCGAGTGGTCGCTGATCGCGATCGCAGACGCGACCGTCCCCGTCCGGTCAGAGCGCGTGCGTCCCGAGCAGCGCCCCGGCCACGTAGGTCGCCGCGAGCGCGAGCGCCCCGCCGACGACCACCCGCAGCGCAGCGCGACCCCGACGGGCACCGCCGAGCACCGCACCGGTCGTGCCGGTCAGGGCGAGCGCGACGAGCGAGGCGGTCACGGTGACCGGCACGCGGAGGGGTTCCGGCGCGAGCAGCATCGCGAGGAACGGCAGCAGTGCGCCGACCGTGAAGGTCGCCGCCGACACCCAGGCGGCACGCCAGGGGCTGACGATCTCGTCCTCGGCGTCGTGCAGGGCCGCTTCGGCGCGGCGACGACGGACCTCGGGCCGCGTCAGCTCCCGCGCGACGGCATCCGCGACGTCCTCCTCGACCCCGAGCGACCGGTAGTGCGCCGCGAGCGCCGGGGCGTCCTCGGCGTCGGCCTCGAGCTTCGCCTGCTCGGCGGCCTGCCCGGTGCGCTGCGCGTCGCGGGCACCGCTCACCGAGATGTACTCGCCGAGGGCCATCGAGATCGCCCCGCCGACGAGCGCCGCGGTGCCGGCGGCGACGATCGGTCCCGTGCCCGCGCCGGCTCCGGCGACCCCGACGAGCACGGCCGCGACGGACACGATGCCGTCGTTCGCGCCGAGCAGCCCGGCCCGGAGCCAGTTGAGCCGCGCGGCGCTGGTGGCGTCGTCGTGCTCGGAGGTGGGGAGCGAGAGGTCCGATGCGGTCGACATGACGGCCATCGAACCACTCCGGAGCGGTTCGCGCCAGCAAGGTGAGGCAAGCCTGATCAGGGCTTTCGTGGTGAGGTGAGCCTCACCTCACCGAACGGAGGCCGCCTGCCAGACCCGGGTCGGACGGCCGTTCAGCGCGTGCGGGAACGGGCCACCGACCGGTCGGAAGCCCGCGCTCGTGTAGAGCGCGAGGGCGGGTGCGTTGTCGTCCAGCGCGTGCAGCTCGCACCGGTCGTGCCCGGCGGCTGCGGCGGCGTCCACCGCGGCGGTGAGCAGTCGACGGCCGAGTCCGTGACCCTGTGCCGCCGGCGCGACCGCGAGGAGGCTGAGGTACGCGCCGTCGCTCGGCGCGCCGCCGGTGCCGGGTGCGGTGACGAGGGCGAACCCGAACGGGGCGCCGCCGTCGTCGGCGGCCACCAGGGCCACCCGCTCCGCGGCGAACTTCTCGTGCGCACGTGCGCGCACGGCGTCGGAGGCCGGCACCCCGTCCCGGTCCGCGACGGCGGCGACCCAGAGCGCGATGCACGCGGCCGCGGTCGCTTCGTCGTCCGCGGTGCGCACGACGAAGGACGACCCGATCACCCGACCACCATACGTCGCACGCCTCGACCGGCGGTCAGGTCGGAGCCCGCCGCGCGATCGGTCAGACGGTCGCCCGCGAGCCGACCCGGTACCGGGCTCCGCGGTGCTCCTCCGGCAGCCGGTCGCCGCGGCCGTGCAGCTTGTGACGGAGCGACCCCTCGACGTACTCGTCCGGGTAGGCACCGCGCGCGCGGAGCTCGGGCACGACGAACTCGATGACGTCCTCCCACGTGCCGGGGGTCACCGCGTACGCCAGGTTGAACCCGTCCACGTCGGTCTGCTCCTGGATGTCGATCAACTGCTGGGCGATCGTCGCCCCGGAGCCGACGGCGACCGGACCGAGGCCGCCGATCGCCGTGTGCTCCGCGATGTCCCGGACCGTCCAGTTCGACCCGTCCTCCCCCGTCGCCGCGGACAGGTTCGCCGCTGCCGACTGGATGGCGTTCGACTCGATGTTGCCGAGCGGCTCGTCCAGGTCGTACTGCGACAGGTCGACGCCCATCCAGCCGGAGTTGAGCACGAGCGCGCCCTCGGCCGACGCGTACGACCGGTAGTCGCGGTACTTGGCCTGGGCTGCCTCGTCGGTCTCGTCGGTGATGACGGTGAGCAGCGTGTAGACGCGGGCGGCGTAGCGGTCGCGACCAGCGGCCTCCAGTGCGTCACGGATCCTGCCGACGGTCGCGGCGAGCTGCGGGATGGTCGGCGCGCCGACGAAGACCGCCTCGGCGTTCTCGGCGGCGAAGCGGATGCCGCGGGGCGAGGCGCCCGCCTGGTAGACCACGGGGCTCCGCTGGACCGAGGGCTCGGTCAGGTGGATGCCGGGCACGTCGAAGTGCGTGCCGTGGTGCTCGATCGGGTGCACCTTCGACGGGTCGGTGAAGACACCGGTCTCGCGGTCCTCGACGACGGCGTCGTCCTCCCACGAGCCCTCCCACAGCTTGTAGAGCACCTCGAGGTACTCGTCGGCGACGTCGTAGCGGTCGTCGTGGGAGAGCTGGTCGGTCTGCCCCATGTTGCGCGCGGCGCTCGGCAGGTACCCGGTGACGACGTTCCAGCCGATGCGGCCCTTCGTCAGGTGGTCGAGCGTCGAGATGCGCCGCGCGAACGGGTACGGGTGCTCGTAGGCGGTGCCCGCGGTGATCCCGAAGCCCAGGTGCTCCGTCACGGCGGCCATCGCGGAGACGAGCAGGATCGGGTCGTTCACCGGCACCTGCGAACCGGTGCGGAGCGCGGCCTCGTTCGTCCCGCCGTACACGTCGTAGGTGCCGAGGACGTCGGCGATGAAGATGCCGTCGAAGCGCCCGCGCTCGAGCAGCTGCGCCAGGTCCGTCCAGTACGACAGGTCGTTGTAGTGCCGCGAACGGTCGCGGGGATGGCGCCACAGCCCCGAGGACTGGTGCGCGACGCAGTTCATGTCGAACGCGTTGAAGCGGATCTGCCGGGTCTCGTTCGTCGAGGTCACGCGGCGAAGCTACGTCCAGCAGCCCGACGCGTCACGTGAGGTGACGCCGTGTGACGCCCGCCCGACGCACGGCGCCGCAGACCTGAGTCGATCTCGCGTGGCAGCATGGCGGCGTGCCCGTCGTCGAGTCCCGCTGCGTCGTCCCCGTCCCCGTCGAGGTCGCCTTCGCCGTGTCGCAGGTGCAGGGACCGGTCCGGAAGCGCTGGGACCCCTTCATCCGTCGACAGCACCTCATCGGCGCCGATGCGCCGGCGAAGGGCGTCCGGACCTTCACGGTGCAGCGCTCGGGCCTGCGGATGGAGAGCGAGTACGTCTCGTACAACCCGCCCTCGAACGTCGGCATGAAGATGACGAAGGGCTCGTGGTTCTTCGAGAAGATGGGCGGTGGGTGGCGCTTCACGCCGGTGGAGGGCGAGCCGGGCCGCACGCTGGCGGTGTGGCGCTACAACTTCACGTGCCGACCCGCCTGGCTCGCACCGCTGGCCGAGCGCATCGGCGCGTTCGTCCTGCAACGCGACATCGACCGACGGATCGCCGGGTTCGCCCGGGGGTGCAGCGACCCGGTCGTGCTCGCACACGTCGGTGCCGCTCCTGGGAGCTGACCGGACCGGTTCAGACCGCGGTGGCCTCGCGGACGGCAGCCTCGGCAGCCACCCAGGCGAGCATCCCGCACTTCACCCGCATGACGAACTTCGAGACGCCGTGGAAGGCGACGAGGTCCTCGAGGACGTCCTCGTCGGGCTCCCCGGCCCCGCGCGACCGCATCATCGTGCGGAAGGAATCGGTGAGCTCGAGCAGCTCCGGGACGGTCCGGCCGACGGCCATGTCGGACAGCACCGACGCCGAGGCCATCGAGATCGAGCACCCGTCGCCCTGCCAGCCGATGGCCGCGATGCGGTCCGACCCGGGCTCGAGCCGCACGCTGACGGTGATCTCGTCGCCGCAGGTGGGGTTCCGTTCGAAGTGCGACGCGTCGGCGCCGTCGAGCACGCCGTCGCCGTGCCGCGCTTTCGCGTGGTCGAGGATGACCTGCTGGTAGAGGGAGTCGAGGCCGTTCACGAGGCCGCTCCGAAGTACCCGCGGACCTCGCCGACGGCGGTCAGGAAGCGATCGACGTCCTGCTCGGTCGTGTACACGTAGGTGCTCGCCCGGCTGGTCGCGACGAGTCCGAGCCGACGGTGCAGCGGCTGGGCACAGTGGTGCCCGGACCGGACCGCGATGCCCTGCGCGTCGAGGTACTGCGAGACGTCGTGGGCGTGCACCCCGTCGACGTCGAAGGACACGAGTCCGGAGCGCGGCACCCCGGCGGGCGGGCCGACGACCCGGATGCCCGGCACCGCCGCCAGACCGTCGAGCATCCGGCGGGCGAGGTGCTCCTCGTGGGCGCGGACGCGTTCCATGCCGATGCCCTGCAGGTAGCGGACCGCCTCGGCGAGTGCGACGGCCTGGGACACCGGCTGCGTCCCGGCCTCGAAGCGCTCGGGCGCCGGCATGAACTCCGACGACTCCATCGTCACGGTCGTGATCATCGATCCACCGGTGCGGAACGGCGGTAGGGCGTCGAGGAGTTCCCCGCGACCCCACAGGACGCCGATGCCGTTCGGCCCGAGCATCTTGTGCCCGGAGAACGCGGCGAAGTCGACGCCGAGCTCCTGCACGTCGAGGGGCCGGTGCGGCGCGGACTGGCACGCGTCGAGGACGACGAGGGCGCCGTGCGCGCGGGCCGCTGCCACCACCGCGGCGACGGGCGCGACCATGCCGGTGACGTTCGAGACGTGCGCGAACGCCACGATCCTCGTGTGCTCGGTGATCCGGGAGACCGCGTCCTCGGCGGTCCAGGTGCCGTCGTCGGCCACCGGGACCCAGCGCAGGGTCGCACCGGTGAGCGCGGCGAGCTCCTGCCACGGCACGAGGTTGGCGTGGTGCTCGGCCTCGGTGACCAGGACCTCGTCGCCGGGGCCGATGCGGAAGCGCTCCGCCGCCGCTCCCCCGCGTCCGCGGCTGGCGTTGGCGATGCCGTACGCCACGAGGTTCAGCGCGTCGGTGGCGTTCGCCGTCCAGACGACCTCGGACGGCGACGACGCCCCGACGAAGCCGGCAACCGTGGCCCGTGCGTCCTCGTAGGCGTCGGTGCTCAGGGCCGCGAGCGTGTGCGCACCGCGGTGGACGGCCGCGTTGTCGTGCTCCAGGAACCGTCGCTCGGCGTCGAGCACCTGCCGCGGCCGCTCCGCCGTCGCACCGGAGTCGAGGTACGCGAGCGGCTGCCCGTTCACCTCCTGCTGGAGGATCGGGAAGTCCCGCTTGATCGCGGCGACCTCGGACTCGGTCAGCGGCTGGTTCGGGGCGAGCACGGTCACGCGGTCAATCGTGGTCGGTCCCGCCCCGTGCGTCCAATCGCCTGCAGCGGACAAGGAGCAGGAACGGCGGCGGGACGCAGGCAGGCCGGCCGCTACTCGTTGCCGATGCGCTTGTCGGCCTGCTCGCGTGCGGCGTCGATCTTGTCGTCGTACTTGCCGCCCGTGGCCTTCTTCACCGCGTCGGCCACACCGCCCAGGACCTTGTCGCTGACGTCCTCGGCCTTCTCGCTCTTCAGGGCGTCCTGGACCTTGCCGTCCTTCAGGAGCTCCTGAGCCTTCTTCGTGATGTCGTCGAACCCCGCCATGGACGGCTCCTCACCTCGTGCGGGGCCCGTCGCCCCGACCTGCCGCCGATGGTAGGCGCGGCCCCGGCGCCTGTCCGGGTGACCGGCCCGGTGTCGCGGCTCCGGCGCCTGTCCGGGTCGCGGCCGGCCCGGTGTCGCGGCCGGCCCGACCCGGTCCCGACGGACGACTCAGACCATCTGCGCGCTGCGTCGCCGCGCGAGCAGGTAGGAGACCGCGACCGAGCCCGTGATCGCCAGGAGCGACGGGATGAGGATGTCCGTGCCCTCCTGCGTGAACTCGACGACGAGCACGAGCGCGGTGAACGGCGCCCGCATCGTGGTCGCCAGCAGGGCCGCCGCGCCGACGAACGCGAACGCCGCCAGGCTCGACCCGTCAGCGGGCCAGAGCAGCACCCACAGGCCGCCGAGCGCGGCGCCCACCGCGGAGCCGACGGCGATCGAGGGCGTCAGCGTGCCACCGACCGCACCGGCTCCGATGGTCGCCGAGGTCGTGATCGTGCGGATGATGCCGAGGAGGAGCAGGAACACGATCGGCGACAGCCCGGCGAACGTCGGCGCCTCGGTCGTGGCGTTCATCGCGACGAGGCCGAGCGCGCGCCCGTTGCCGAGGATCTCCGGGAACGGCACGGCGATGAGCCCGACCATCGCGAAGACGACGGGCAGCACGACGAGCAGGTGCCACCCCTTCGGCGCCATGCCCTGCAGCCGGTTCGTGAGCTTCACGAAGCCGACGCCCGCGAACCCGAGCAGCGGCCCGACGACGACCGCCCAGACCAGCAGCGACGGCGACAGGTGCATCGCGGGCACGTCGTAGAGCACCTCGTCCGGGATCACGAGCCGTGCGGTGAACGCGGCGATCGCGCTCGTCGCGAAGGCCGGCAGTGCGGTCGCGAACGTGAGTTCACCGAGCAGCACCTCGACCGCGAAGAGCGCGCCTCCGAGCGGCACGTCGTACACCGCCGCCAGGCCGGCAGCAGCACCGCAGGCGACGAGGATGCGCGTCTCGCGCCCCGTCAGGCCGGCACGAGCGGTGACGAGCTGGGACAGCCAGGCACCGATCTCGCGGGGCGCGACCTCCTTGCCGATGGAGGCGCCGAGCCCGACGGCCAGGATCTGCACCGCGGCGTTCGCGACCGTGGCGAGCGCCGGCATCCGGTTGCCGTCGACCGCGCCGGTCACCGACACCACGGGCTTCGCCCACCGCCGGAGCGCCCACCACGCGACGCCCGTGAGCACGCCGGCCGCGGCGAGCGCGAGGAAGCGGTTGAGCCCGGAGGGCGCATCGGCCGCTTCGCGGTGCCCGCCGAACGGGTACCCGAAGGCGACGAACTGGATGGCCTGCAGGGCGAGCCACACCGAGATGCCCGCGACGCCGCCGGCGATGCCGACGAGCCCGGTGATCACGGCGAGCTTGAGGGCCCAGACCGGCGTGGTCGTGCGTGTCGCGTTCCCGGTCTGCGGCATGACCGGAAGCCTAGCGGCGATCGGGACCGGCCCACGGACGGCCGACGGCACCCGTGGACGGACGGGAGGCCCGTGGCGGGGCCGCCACGGGCCTCCCGTCCGGCTGCTGGTCGCGTCGCGGTCAGACGGCCGTCACGCGGAAGGGGACCACCCGGTCGGCCGGCAGGAGCGGCGGCTGCAGGCCGACCTGCTCGAGCACGCGGCCGCTGAAGACGCGGTCGCCGGCCCACCAGTCGGGCGCCCGGACCTCGTGGTCCTCACCGACCAGGACCGGGTCGACGCGGTACCGCGTGTCCGGGTCGAGGTCACGGAGGACCACGCGCCCGATGCCCGACACCTCGGACCGGCCCGTGCTCGCGACGAAGAACACGGCCTGGCGGCGGTCCTCGGCGACCACGCCGTAGACCAGGCGCGTGGGGTCGACCTCGTCGACGCGGACGAGCAGGCCGCCGTGCAGGAGTGCGCGCCACTCCTTGTGCAGCGCGATCCACGACGCGAGGGTGCGCTCCTCGTCCGCGGTGGCCTGCGCGAGGTCCCACTCGATGCCGAAGTGCCCGATCAGCGCGGTGCCCGCACGGAAGGACACGTCGTGGAAGCGGCCCGTCGTGTGGTTCACCCCGCTGGCGACGTGCGCGCCGAGGAGCTCCGGCGGCAGCAGCTGCTGCGTCCAGCGGTGCATCTGCTGACGCTCGAAGGGGTCGATGTCGTCGGACACCCACACGCGGTCGGTGTGCTCGATCACCGCGAGGTCGACACGCGCACCGCCGGACGAGCACGACTCGATCTCGAGCCCCGGGAAGCGTTCCTTGAGCGTCGCCATCAGGCGGTAGGTGGCGAGGGTCTGCTCGTGCACGGCTGCCCCGCCGCCCGGGTGCCCGGCCTCGACCAGGTCGCGGTTGTGGTCCCACTTGACGTAGTCGACGCCGTACTCGCCGATGATCGCGGTCATCCGCTCGAGCACGTACGCGTACGCCTCCGGGATCGCGAGGTTGAGCACCTGCTGGTCGCGCGAGCGGACGGGCAACCGGCCGTCCGCCTGCATGATCCACTCCGGGTGCGCCCGGGCGAGGTCGCTGTCCTCGTTCACCATCTCGGGCTCGAACCACAGCCCGAACTCCATGCCGAGGGCACGGACACGGTCGACGATCGGACCGAGACCGTCCGGCCAGACGTCCTCGTCGACGTACCAGTCACCGAGTCCGGCGTGGTCGTCACGGCGACCGCGGAACCAGCCGTCGTCGAGCACGTACCGCTCGACGCCGAGCCGGGCGGCCCGCTCGGCGAGGTCGGTGAGGCGGGCGAGGTCGTGGTCGAAGTAGACCGCCTCCCAGACGTTGATCGTCACCGGCCGAGGGGTCGACGGGTGCTGCGGGCGGCTGCGGAGCCAGTGGTGGAACCGGCGGGCCTGGTCGTCGAGGCCGTCACCCCACGCGCCGTACACCCAGGGGCCCTCGTAGGTCTCGCCGGTGTCCAACCGGACCTCCCCGGGGAGCAGGAGCTCGCCGCCACCGGCCACCTGGCGCCCGGTCGCGAGCCGCTCGGCGAAGTGACGGTGGTTCCCGCTCCACGCGGTGTGCACGCCCCAGACCTCACCGCGGGCGAACCCGAACCCGGGCTCCCCCACGCTGAGCACGGTCGCGGCGTCCGCTCCGGTGCGACCCTTGCGGCTGTCGCGCTCGTGCGTGCCGACGACGAGCTCGCGACGCTGCGGGGTGCGCTCCTTGCCCCAGCGGCCGGCGAAGTCGAGGACCTCGCGGGCGCGGGAGGGCACGGGCAGCGCCACGGTCAGGTCGTCCACCGTGTAGGTGCCGACGGCGGTGTTCGTGACGGCGGCGCGGGCGCGCACCAGGCCGGACACGAGCAGCTCGAGCGTCACGCGGACGGCGAGGCCCGCGGTGGTGTCCTCGGCCTCGGCGGTCACGTGGGTGTCGTCGACGTCGATCGCCGTGACGGTGAAGGCCGGTGACCAGTCGCGACCACCACGGTGGCCGGAGAGCCCGGGGCGACCGGTCCACCCGCGGTGGGGCTCCGGCAGCAGTGCGAGGCGGACGGGCACGTCGGCCTCGTTGTTCGCGACCGGGGCCACGTCGGCGTCCGCGAGGGCGACGAGCTCGTCGTGGGCGAGCGGCCCGAGGGCAGCGCCCCAGTGCACGACGGCGGGCAGCGCGCCGTCGCGGCAGTCGAGCACGACGGACACCCCACCGGCGGTCAGGTGGACGAGGTCGTTCGTGGTGGTGGGCATCGTTGCTCCGGTCGGCGTCGTCGACGCCTGTGCGTCGTGGGCACGACGAGCCTGGCTGGCGCGGCGTGTGCTGCGCAACACGACGCGCGAGGGTCCGCGGAACCGGCGGGGCCGGGCCGCCCGGGACGGTGGGTCGTCAGAACCAGCGCTTCACCTTGAAGACGACGAACAGGATCGCGGCGAAGGCGATCATCGCGACGATGGACAGCGGGTACCCCCACGTCCACGACAGTTCGGGCATGTGCGTGAAGTTCATCCCGTAGATCGCCGCGATGAGCGTCGGCGCGAACAGGATCGCCGCCCAGCCCGAGATGCGCTTCGTGTCGTCGTTCTGCTTCTGCGCTGCGAGGGTCGAGTCGACCGTCAGCGCGTTCTGCAGCAGCTGTCGGAAGGTGTCGAGTCGCTCGACCGTGCGGATGACGTGGTCCAGCACGTCGCGGAAGCGGCGCTGCAGCTCCACCGGCAGGTGGTACTTCTCCGCGCCGCGGTGCAGGTTCTCGATGATGCCGATGAGCGGACGGGCCGCGCGTTGGAAGTCGACGACCTCGCCGAACAGCTCGTAGATGCGCCTCGACACCCCCGCCACCCCGGAGAACAGCTGGTCCTCGATCTGGTTGATGTCCTCCTCCAGGCCGTCGATCACCGGCGCGTAGCCGTCGACGATCGAGTCCATGAGCGCCCAGAGCTGCGCCTGCGGTCCCGCCGTCACGAGGGCCGGTTTGCCGCTGAGCCGTCGGAGCGCGTGCGGGACGGCCTGCGCGCCACGTGGGTCCGCCGGGACGACCGCCAGGAAGAAGTCCTGTCCGACGAAGGCGTGCACCTCGCCGAACTCCACCTCCTCCGGGCCGTCGTGGTAGACCGCCGGCTTCAGCACCGTGAAGAGCGTCGAGCCGTAGCGTTCGAGCTTCGGGCGCTGGTGCCCCTCGGCGGCGTCCTCGACCGCGAGCTCGTGCAGCCCGAGGGCGACCGCGACGTCCCCGAGCTCCTCGGCGTCGGGGCGGTGCAGCACGATGCACGCGCTGGCGCCCTGCTCGCCGATCATCCGGAAGGTGTCGTCGAGCGACGGGCAGGCGATGGGGGCGATGCGGTCGACGTAGACGGTGTTGAGCTCGACGGTCACGATGCCACCGTACGCACCGCCCGTCGGCCCGTCCCCCGGCCACCTGGACGTCGGCTGCGTCCGACGCGACGGCACGGGCCTACCGTACGGGTCATCAGCATGCTGACGAACGGAGCGGACATGAAGAAGATCTGGAAGCGCATCGCGGTCGCCGTGAGCGCTGTGGTGGCAGTGGTCGGCGCCTTCGTCGGCTCGGGCGCAGCGGGCGGGACCCCCATCGCCGAAGCGGCCGGCGGTGCACTCTCGGCGTCGTCGACCGCGATCGCACCGGCCGGCCCCGCGTTCTCGATCTGGAGCGTCGTCTACGTCGGGTTGATCGCCTACACGGTGCGGCAGTTCTTCCGCACCGCCGACGACGAGCGCCACGAGCGCCTGTTCGTCCCCGCGGTGCTGTCGCTGCTGCTCAACGCGGCGTGGATCCTGTCCGTGCAGTTCGGGTTCCTGTGGGCGAGCGAGCCGATCATCGTCGCGCTGCTCGGCGTCCTGGTCTGGGCGTTCGCGGTGCTGCGGCGGACGCGTCCCTCGGGTGCCGTCGAGGCGATCGTGACCGACGGGACGTTCGGGCTCTACCTCGGGTGGGTCTGCGTCGCGACCGCAGCCAACACCGCAGCGGTGCTGACGGCCGCGGGCTTCCGGGGCTTCGGACTCGGGCAGGACGCCTGGGGCGTGCTCGTCGCCGCGGTCGCCGGGCTCGTCGGGGTGCTCCTGGCGATCTGGGGCGGCGGACGACTCGCACCGACCGCGGCGCTGTCCTGGGGTCTCGCGTGGGTCGCGGTCGGGCGGCTCGACGGGCCGCTCGTGTCCGTGCCGACGGCGGTCACGGCCGTCGTGGGGATCGCCGCCGCGGTCGTCGTCACCCTCGTGGTGCGCGCCCGGGTCGGCTGGGCCGCGCGCTCGCGCGGGG